>JBKHAZ010000048.1:0-12784 GCA_046542605.1 Oceanicaulis sp.
GGGAAGGACGCCGTCCGGCGACATGCCCGAGAAGACGAGCCCGGCCGCTTCGAGGCGGTCACGATAGGCGATGTTCACCTCGTAGCGGTGGCGGTGGCGCTCCTCGATCCGCGACGCGCCGTAGATCTCGGCGACCTTGGAGCCGTCTTTGAGCGCGGCGGTGTAGGCGCCGAGGCGCATCGTGCCTCCCAGATCGCCGCCCTCGTAGCGCTGGACGATCTCGTTGTCCTTGACCCATTCGGTCAGAAGGCCGACGAGCGGCTCCTTCGCCGATCCGAACTCGGTCGAGCCCGCGCCCTCGACGCCGGCGAGATGACGCGCCGCCTCGATGACCGCCATCTGCATGCCGAAACAGATGCCGAAATACGGGATCTTGCGCTCGCGCGCGAAACGGGCCGCGGCGATCTTGCCTTCGGAGCCGCGTTCGCCGAAGCCGCCGGGCACCAGAATGGCGTGCACGTCCTCGAGCGCCGAGAAATTGTCCGGCTGCTCGAACTGGCTCGCGTCGAGCCAGCGCACCTTCACCTTCACGCCGTTGGCGATGCCGCCGTGATTGAGCGCCTCGAGGAGCGATTTATAGGCGTCGACCAGAACGGTGTACTTGCCGACGACCGCGATCGTCACTTCGCCGTCAGGATTGTGGACGGTGTGCGAGATCGTCTCCCAGACCGTGAGGTCGGGCGCCGGCGCGTCCTCGATGCCGAAGCGTTCGAGCACGACCGTGTCTAAGCCCTGGGCGTGGTATTCGAGCGGCACGTCGTAGAGCGAGGCCGCGTCGCGGCCCTCGATGACGGCGCGTTCGGGCACGTTGCAAAACAGCGCGATCTTGCGCTTGTCGCCCGGATCGATCGGAATTTCGGCCCGGCACAGAAGGATGTCCGGCTGGATGCCGATCGAGCGCAGTTCCTTGACCGAGTGCTGGGTCGGCTTGGTCTTCATCTCGCCGGCCGCCTTGATGAAGGGCAGAAGCGTGACGTGGATGAACACGCAGCGGTCGCGGCCGAGCTCCTGGCCGAGCTGACGGATCGCTTCGAAAAAGGGAAGCCCCTCGATGTCGCCGACCGTGCCGCCGATCTCGCACAGGACGAAATCGACGTCGCCCGCGTCCGACAGGACGAACGCCTTGATCGCGTCGGTGACGTGGGGAATCACCTGCACCGTCGCGCCGAGATAGTCGCCGCGGCGTTCGCGCTCGATGATCTCGGAATAGATCCGGCCGGTGGTGATGTTGTCGCTCTGGGCGGCAGAAACGCCGGTGAAGCGCTCGTAATGGCCGAGATCGAGATCGGTCTCCGCCCCGTCGTCGGTGACGTACACCTCACCGTGCTGATACGGGCTCATCGTGCCCGGATCGACGTTGAGATAGGGGTCGAGCTTACGTAGGCGGACCTTGTACCCGCGCGCTTGCAGAAGCGCGCCGAGTGCGGCGGAGGCGAGGCCTTTTCCAAGGGATGAGACCACGCCGCCGGTGATGAAGATATATCGCGGCATGGGCGGACGGCTTAGCGCAGAATCACGCCGGGCAAAAGCGCGTATGGGCGCTTATCCCCGCCCTGTTTCAGCGCGCAGGTTCGGCGGCTGACGCAAAAGCCCGGCGGCGCCGGGCTTTAAGGACGTCTTCTCCCGGCTTTACAGCCGCCTAACGGTTGGGAAGCTCGTCCGGCGCGCCTTCGTCGGCGCCCTCGCCGGCCGTATCTCCGGCGGCGGTCTCGTCCGGCTGGGCCGGCGCGCTTTCGTCGGGAATCTCGTCAAAGGCGGAGAACGGCAGATCGCTGTCTTCCTGCGTCTCGCCAGCCCGGTCGATCACCGATCGGTTGGTGGTGTCGACGCCCGAAAGCACCGCCAGCACGATAGAGTTGGCGATGAAGGCCGCGCCCAGGATCATTGTGGTGCGCGTGAGCAGATTGGCCGCGCCGCGCCCGCTCATCATGCCGCCGGGACCGCCCCCGCCAATGCCCAGCGCGCCGCCTTCAGAGCGCTGCATCAGGATCACTGCGGTCAGCGCGATGGCGATGAGAAACTGGACGATAAGAAGGACGGCGGACATGGCGGGCGCTCTATCGCGAAGGATTGACGACGCGCCCCGGACGAGTCCGGCGCGCTAGCTGGCCGCGCGTTTTAGCTCAGCCTCGCTCGAAGCGCCACCATCGCGCTGCGTATCGCTCCGCGAGGCCTGGGCCATACGCTTCTGCAACGCGCCCGCGGCCCTTTCGATTTCGCTGGCCGAGCGCTCAATCCCGTCATCGCCCGCGTAGGCGACATAGGCCGCCATGGCCAGCTCCTTGGCGAGCGAAAGATTGGGCATGGTGAAACCGGCCGGCTCGGCGAGCTCGGCGGCGACTTCGCACAGCGCCTTCGACACTCGCGCCGCCTCGCCCGATCGCGCCCGCGTCAGACGCGCGCGTACTTCGCCGGCGCCGCGCACGAACTCGCCCACATCCATGGCCGGCGTGCGCCCGGCGCCCATTTCCCGCATGGCCGCCTCGGCGCCGATGATCACGCGCAGGCACAGCCGGCGCAGGCGTTCGGCGTCCACCGTTCGTTGGGCTTCGTCGATCCAGGCGCGCGCCTTCGACAGCGCGGCCTCATCGTCCTCGACCACCGCCTTCAACAGGTTCGGCGCGACGATGGGCGGGGCGCCGCCCTCGCGCGCCGGATCTCGGCGCCGATCGGGGCCGATATAGTCGCTGGTCACGATGAAGGGCTTGCGCGCCTTCACCAGGACCCGGATGCGCTCGTCGGCGAAGCTGGTCGAGAACGGCCGGATGATGACGTCGTCCGCGCCGCAGCTGATCGCCTGGCGCACCACCGAGGTGTCGCGCTTCCAGCTGGTCAGAAGAATCGCGGCGAAGGGATTGTTGGACAGATCGCCGGAGCGGATCGAACGCACAAGGCGAAAGAGCTCCGCCTCGTGATCTGCGGTCTCGGCGACAAGAAGGTGCGGCGCCTCGTCCTGAACCTGGCGCTTCAAGTCTCTCAGCGTCGAGAGCGACGCGATTTCCCGAAAGCCGATCTGCTGCAGCGCATAGCGGGTGGTGCGCAAGTTGACGTGCACGGGATCGTAAAGCACGACACTCGCGCGCCGGTAATCGGTATCGCTCATCACCACCCCGCTAAGCCTGTTTCGATACAGGTCTGTCCGCGACTATCCATCTGCAAGACTGCGGGAAATGTCTGAAGATCGAATTACCGAACAGCGCGGACGATCGCCGCGAAGTCGCTCGCTTCAAGGCTGGCGCCGCCCACCAGCGCGCCGTCGATATCCGGCTGGGCCATCAGATCGCCGGCCGTCTCCGGCTTGACCGATCCGCCGTAAAGGATGCGCAGCGCCTGCCCGTCGCCGCCCCGCCAGGCCTTGCGAATCTGGGCGTGCATGGCCTGGGCGTCGCCCGGTGTCGCCGTCTTGCCGGTTCCGATCGCCCAGACCGGTTCATAGGCGATCACCACAGCCTGCGCGTCGGCACCGTCGGGAAGCCCGCCGGAGAGCTGGTTCATCACCACCTGTTCGGCCTGGCCGGTCTCGCGCTCGGCGAGGGTTTCGCCCACGCACACGATCGGCTTGAGCCCGGCGCGTATCGCCGCTTCGGCCTTCGCCTTCACCATATCGTCACTTTCGTGATGGTCCGCCCGGCGCTCGCTATGACCGACGAGCACATGCGTGCAGCCCAGCGCCCTGAGCATGGAAGCGGCGATGTCGCCGGTATGCGCGCCGGGCGGCTGGGCCGAACAATCCTGGCCGCCCAACCGCACCCAGCCGGGGAGGCGCGAGCTCAGCGCATGGATCAGCGTCGCGGGCGGACAAATCAAGACCTCGCACGCGGGCGGCGCGCCGAGTTCGCGTTCCAGCCGGCCGCCCCAGTCCAGCGCCTCGGCCGGCGCGTTCATCTTCCAGTTTCCGGCGATCAGGGCGGTGCGGCTCATGGGCGGGTCTCGTGGCTGGAACTTGGAGGCGGGCGCGCGACGGCCCGAAGCGATATCAGGCGGCCTCGAAACGAGCAACGCGCAGCGCCCCTTGCTTGCCGCATCGGCCCGGCGAGGCTAGGGTCCGGCGCGCTTTTTCTCCGCCTTAAGACAAGGGACGTGTCCCCCGCATGCTGTCCGCCATTCGCAAAGCCGCCCGCTCGCCCATTTTCGGCGGTTTCATCATCGCGCTGCTTATCGCGGCCTTCGCCCTGTTCGGGGTCACCGACATCTTTCGCGCCGGCGGTACGGCTGCGGTGATCGTGGGGCCGGAACGCGTCGGCGTGCAGGAGCTCAATCGCGCCTACGAGCGCCAGCTGCTCCAGATCCAGCGCGAAAATCCGCGTTTCACGCGTGAACAGGCCGACGAGCTGGGCCTGGGCGACCGGATCGTCAGCGCGCTCACCGCCCAGGCCGCTCTGGACGCCAAGGCGAGCGAGCTGGGCCTGTCGCTGTCCGACGAACAGCTTGTGGACTCGCTGCGCCAGATCGAAGCCTTTCGCAATCCGTTCACCAATGAATTCGACCGCGAAGCCTATCTCAGCGTGCTCGCCGACAACGGCTACTCCGGCCAGTCCGGCGCGCGCCAGTTCGAGGCCCAGCTCGCCGAGGAGCTGGCGCGCGGTCAGCTGATCGACGCCGTTCTCGGCGGGGTGCGCGCGCCGCAGATCTTGGCCACCGCCCGGCGCGCCTTCGAGCAAGAGCGCCGCAGCATTCGCGCCCTGCTGATTGCGCCGAGCCTGGCCGGCGATGTCGGCCAGCCCGACGATGCCCAGCTGGAAACCTTCATCGCGGAGAACGCCCAGGTGTTCACCCGGCCTGAAGCGCGCCGCTTCACTCTGGTGCGCGTCACACCGCAGATGTTCCAGCAGGATGTCGATCTGTCCGAGGAGGATCTGCGCGAGCTTTACGAGTTCCGCGTGGAGAACGGCGAGCTCGCACCGCCCGCCACGCGCGGCTTCACCCAGTGGCCCGCCCCCGATCAGGCGAGCGCCGAAGCCGCCGCCGCACGGATCGGCGGCGACGAATTGGCAGCGGAAGTGGCCGAAGATCTCGACCTTGGCGATCCGGTGGAGTTCGACGCCGTTGAGGCCTTCCAGATTCCCGACGCCGCGGTCGCCGAGGCGGTGTTCGCGCTCGACGCAGGCGAAGCGGCCGCTGTGGACAGCCGCGTCGGCTGGCGCGTGGTGCGCGTGAACGAGGCCGACGATCCCGTGATCCCGAGCTTCGAAGACGCCCGCCCGGAGCTTGAAAATTTCCTGTCCGGCGATCAGGCCGAAGCCGACATGCTTGACGCGCTCGGCCTTCTGGAAGAAGCGCGCGCCGGCGGCGCGACACTGGAGGAGGCTGCAAGGGCCGCTGGGCTGCCCGCCGAACGCTTCGACTTCATCACCCAGCGCGGGACGAACCTCGCCGGCGAGGCGGCCGCGACCCTCGTCCAGGCGCCGCAGATCCTGGAGAACGTGTTCTCCCTGCCCGTCGGTTTCGCCGGCGACGTGACCGGGTATTCGGAAAACGGGTATTTCGTCGCCCGCGTCGATGCGATCGAGGAATCCCGCCTGCCCACGGTCGACGAGGTGCGCGAGCAGGCCGGCACGTTCTGGCGTGCGCGCCAGGTCGACCAGGCGCTGACCGTGATTGTCGAAGACGCCGTTGCGCGCGCGCAGGCCGGTGAAAGCCTAGAATCCATCGCCTCCGATATCGGCGGCGGGGCTCAGGTCGAACTCGCCACGCTCGGCCGCGGCGAGACCGCCGGACCGTTCAACCAATCCCTCGTGAACGCAGCGTTCCAGGCGGTCGAGGGCGAGCCCTTCCAGGCCCGCGCAGGCGATGAGCGCACCCGCGCCGTCGCGGTGGTGACCGACATCATCGCGCCGGAAGGCGATCCGGTCGCGCCCGAGCGCCGGGCGGCGATCACCGGCGAGCTGAGCGACGATCTCGCCGCCGCGCTGGAGACCGCGGTGCTCACCAGCTACGAGGTGCGGCGCGATCCGCTTCTGATCGACCAGGCCCTCGGCCGAACCGATCCCGCCAACCCGCGCTAACAGCCATGCGCGATTTCGCTCCCGATCTCGGCACCGCACGCGAACGCGCGGCGCGCGGCGAACCGGTCTTGATCACCGCGCGCCGCGTGGACGATCTGGAAACGCCGGTCTCCGCCTATCTCAAGCTGGCGGCCGGTCAATCCAACACCTTCCTTCTGGAAAGCGTGGAGGGCGGCGCCTATCGCGGGCGCTATTCGGCGATCGGCCTTGATCCGGACTTGATCTGGCGCAACCAGGGCGGCGTTGCGGAGATCGCGCGCGCGCCGGCGCCCGGCATGGCGCCGGGCGGCTTCGAGCCGGCGGGAGAAAGCCCCCTCGCCTCGCTGCGGGCTCTGCTCGCCGAAAGCCGTCTGCAGCTGCCCGCCGGGCTCGCGCCGCTGGCGGCCGGACTGTTCGGCTATCTCGGCTATGACACGGTGCGCTGGTCGGAACGCCTGCCGGAAAACGCCGGCCCCGATCCGCTGGCGACGCCGGAAGGGCTGCTGATCCGGCCGCGCGCCATGGTCATTTTCGATGCGCTGCGTCAGGAAATCATCGTCGCCGCCCCGGTGCGGCCGAGCGCGGACATGGACTCCGATCTTCTGGTGGACGCCGCCCGGCGCAGCGTCGAGCAGGTCTTCGCGCGTCTCGATGCAGCCGGACCCGCGCGCCACGAGGGGGCGCCCTGGCCCGCTCCGGAGCCTGAGGCGAACATGAGCGAGGCCGACTATCGCGCGAAGGTGGAGGCGGCCAAGGCGTACATCCGGGCCGGTGACATCTTCCAGGTGGTCCCCAGCCAGCGCTTCTCCGCGCCGTTCACCGCCGCGCCGTTCGCGCTCTATCGCTCGCTGCGCCGGTCGAACCCCTCGCCTTTCCTGTTTTTCTTCAATTTTCCGGGCTTTGCGATCTGCGGATCGAGCCCTGAAATCCTGGTGCGCCTACGCGACGGCAAGGTCACCATCCGTCCCATCGCCGGCACCCGCCCGCGCGGCCAGACGCCGGAGGCCGACGCCGCGCTCGAAGCCGACCTCAAGGCCGACCCGAAGGAGCGCTCCGAGCACCTGATGTTGCTCGATCTCGGGCGCAATGACGTGGGCCGGGTGGCGAAAGCGGGCACGGTGACCGTCACAGAGCGCGAGATCATCGAACGCTACAGCCAGGTCATGCACCTGGTCTCCAATGTCGAGGGCGAACTGGCCGAGGGGCAGGACGCTGTCAGCGCTCTTCTGGCCGGGTTTCCCGCCGGCACCGTCTCGGGAGCGCCGAAAGTGCGCGCCATGGAGATCATCGACGAGCTCGAGCCCCATCGCCGCGGCGTCTACGGCGGCGCGGTGGGCTATTTCGGCGCGCAAGGGGACATGGATGTCTGCATCGCCCTGCGCACCGCGGTGATCAAGGACGGGCGCATGCATGTACAGGCCGGCGGCGGCGTGGTGCTGGATTCCGACCCGGAATCCGAACGCATGGAAAGCGTGAACAAGGCCCGCGCCCTGTTCCGCGCCGCGGCCGAAGCCTGGCGCTTCGTCTAGCTCGGCGGCGCGCGCCGCGCGGCGAGATCGGCGACGGGGACCAGATCGACACCGGCTGCATCGGCTTTCCCCTGAAGGCTTTCCAGCGCCTCGATCGTTGCGGGGTAGGGATGGCCTATGGCGATCGCGCGGCCGGTCTCCAGCGCCCGCAGGATCGCCATTTCGAGCTGAACGGCTGGATCCGCCCCGGGGCTGTCGAGGAAGATGTCGCGATCGAAAGCGGCGAGACCGGCGCCGAGGGCGGCCTCGCGCGCCAGCGAGCCGGGGTGAGTGAGCGAATCCACAAAGACCAGTTCGGATCCGGCGAGGCTGGCGAACACCGCCTCCATCACCGCAACATCGCGCGTCGCCCGGCTTCCCATGTGATTGTTGAGGCCAGCCGCGCCCGGCACGCGCGCGAGCGCCCGGTCGATGCGTGCTTCGATCTCGGCGGCGCCGAGCCCCGTCGTCACCGCGCCGGGGCCCGGATCATCAAGACCCGCCGGCTCCATGGGCAGATGGATGAACACCTCCCGGCCCGCCGTCCGCGCTTCGGCGGCGATCTGCGGCGCCGCCGCGGCGTAGGGCAGGACGGCGAGCGTCACCGGCAGGGTCATGAGCGCGCGCGCAAGCGCAGGGTCGTGGCCGACATCGTCGATGATCACCGAAAGACGAGGGCGCGCCGATCCGCCGGAGACCGCATCCGCGTCCGTCGAGTTCTGGCTTGCCGGCATGGCGGCGGCGCTGCGCGGCGGCGTCGACCTGGCGTCCACCATGCCGAGTTCGATCCGGGCCTGCGCGCGGCCTTCAGGCTCGGGGCGTGCAGCCTCCCGCGCGCCGAGCCATTGGCCGAACGCCACCATCGCCGCCGCGCCCGCCGCGGCGGCGAGCTGAACAAAGGGAAAGGAAAACCGCGCCATCCACCGTCTCTTACAGCGAGTCGCGGTTGGCGGCGCGGACCGGCCCCTCTAATGTCCGCATCGAACCAGTACCGGCGGGCGCCATGCTTCTCATCGTCGACAATTACGACAGCTTCACCTTCAACCTGGTCCATTACCTCCAGGAGCTGGGAGCGGCGACACGCGTGATCCGAAACGACGCGATGAGCGCGCAGGAAGCGCTCGCGCTGGAGCCGCAGGGCGTGGTGCTGAGCCCCGGTCCGTGCGATCCCGACCGCGCCGGCGTCTGCCTTGAACTGATCGGCGCGGCGCCTGCGAGCCTTCCAATCTTCGGCGTCTGCCTCGGCCATCAGGCGATCGGCCAGGTGTTCGGCGGCAAGGTCGTTCAGGCCCGAGAGATCATGCATGGCAAGACCAGCCCTGTGACCCATGAGGGGACAGGCGTGTTCACCGGCCTGCCCTCGCCGTTCACCGCAACGCGCTACCACTCGCTCGCCGTCGACCTTCCCGGCGGAACAGAGCTGGACGTGACCGCGCGCACCGCCGACGGCGAGATCATGGGTCTCGCTCACAAAACCCGGCCGATCCATGGCGTGCAGTTTCACCCCGAAAGCATCGCGTCCGATCATGGCCACGCCCTGCTGGCGAACTTCATGCGGCTTGCCGGAATGACCCCGGCCGCGCTCGCCGAGCCGGCCTGATGGGGGCCATGCGCGGGGCGATTGCGGCGCTGGGCGCGGGACGCGAGCCGGATGAGGCGGCGCTGAAGGACGCGTTCGACGCCTTGATGGAGGGCGAGGCCGATCCTGTGGAGATCGGCGGCTTCCTATTGGCGCTGTCGGCGCTGGGCGAAAGCCCCGCCGCGCTGCGCGTGGGCGCCGAGGCGATGCGCGCGCGGATGACGCGAATTCAGGCCCCGGCCGGAGCGGTGGACACCTGCGGCACCGGCGGAGACGCGCGAGGCACCTGGAACATCTCCACCGCCGCCGCGCTGACCGCCGCCGGCGCCGGAGCGGTCGTCGCCAAGCACGGCAACAAGGCGGCGAGCTCCAAATCGGGCTCGGCCGAAGTGCTTGAGAGCCTCGGCGTGAACCTGTTCGCCAGCCCCGCCCAGATTGAGCGCGCGCTCGACGAGGCCGGCGTCGCTTTCCTGTTCGCTCAGGCTCATCACGGCGCGGTGCGCCATGTGGGCCCGGCGCGCCGCACTTTGGGCGTGCGCACGATCTTCAACCTGCTCGGCCCGCTCTCAAACCCGGCCGGGGCGACGCGCCAGCTGCTCGGCGTGTTCGACCGGCGCTGGCTGGTCCCCATGGCCGAGGCGCTGCGCGATCTTGGCGCGGAGGCCGCCCTGATCGTGCACGGCGCGGACGGACTTGATGAGATCACCACGACCGGCCCGACCCATGTGGCCGAGCTTAAACCGGGCGGAGCGATCGAAACCTATGACCTCACGCCTGCGGATGCAGGCCTTGAGATCGCCGCGCTCGAGGATCTGAAAGGCGGGGCGCCGGACGAGAACGCCGAGGCGATCCGCCGGCTTCTTCGCGGCGAGACCGGTCCGTATCGCGACATCGTGCTGTTCAACGCCGGCGCTGCGCTGAAGCTGGCGGGCCTGGCCGAAGACTTCACCGACGGCGCCCGCCAGGCGGCCCGCGCCATTGATGAGGGAAGCGCCCAGACGGCGCTGGAGCGGCTCGCGGCCGCCAGTCATGGAGAGGCGTGATGGCCGACGTATTGGCGAAGATCGAAGCCTATAAGCGCGCGGACATCGCCGAGCGCAAGGCGGCCCGCCCCTACGAGGCGATCGCCGAGCTGGCGGCTGCGGCGCCGCGGCCGCGCGGCTTTCTGAATGCGCTGAAGACGCGCACCGGTGAACACGGGCTCGCCCTCATCGCCGAGGTGAAGAAGGCGAGCCCGTCCAAAGGCTTGATCCGCGCGGACTTTGATCCCCCCGCGCTGGCGAAAGCCTATGAAGCCGGTGGCGCGGCTTGTCTTTCGGTGCTGACCGACGCCCCGAGCTTTCAGGGCGAGGACGCCTATCTCGTCGCGGCGCGCGGGGCCGTCTCCCTGCCGGTCCTGCGCAAGGATTTTCTCTACGAGCCCTGGCAGGTCGCCGAATCACGCGCGCTGGGCGCGGACTGCATCCTGGTGATTCTCTCCGCGGTGAGCGATGAGATTGCGGGCGCTCTGATCGAGGAAGCCTTCAAGTGGGGCATGGACGCGCTCGTGGAGGTGCACGACGCGGCTGAAATGGACCGGGCGCTGGCCCTGCCCTCGCTGCTGATCGGGGTGAACAACCGCAATCTGCGCACCTTCGAGACGTCGCTTGAAACGTTCGAAAGCCTCGCACCGAAAGTGGGGCCGGAACGCCTGCTGGTGGCGGAATCGGGCATTTTCGCGCGCGAGGACGCGGTGCGCCTTCAAGCCGCCGGGGCGCGCGCGATTCTGGTGGGCGAAAGCCTGATGCGCCAGACTGACGTGACTGCCGCCACGCGCAAACTCCTGGGGCTTTAGGCCGCCTCGCCCGCCTTCACTTGACGTTAACCTGGAACAGGCATAGAACACGGAAGACATTTTCCGGTTTTGTTCCTTCGAGGGCCGTCATGCTGACCAAGAAACAGCACGAGCTTTTGCTCTTCATCCACAAGCGCTTGTCCGAGGACGGCGTGTCGCCCTCGTTCGACGAGATGAAGGACGCGTTGCAGCTTGCGTCGAAGTCCGGCGTGCACCGGCTGGTCAGCGCGCTGGAGGAGCGCGGCTTCATCCGCCGCCTGCCTCACCGGGCGCGGGCGCTTGAGGTGCTCAAACTGCCCGACAGCGCGGCCCGGCGCTCGTCCGAGAATGTGGTCGAACCCGATTTCGGCGGGCGTCAGCGCAGCTTGGAAGATACCGGCGTCGAGGTGCCGGTGCTGGGCCGTATCGCGGCCGGCACGCCCATCTCGGCGATCCAGCACGAAACCGACCGGCTCTCTGTCCCGCCGGCGATGATTTCCGGCGGAGAACACTTCGCCCTTGAGGTGCATGGCGACTCGATGATCGAGGCCGGAATTCTCGACGGCGACGTGGTGGTGATCCGGCGGGCCGACACCGCAGACAACGGTCAGATCGTCGTCGCGCTGGTGCGCGACGAAGAAGCCACCTTGAAGACCTTGCGCAAGAAGGGCGGCTCGGTTGCGCTGGAAGCGGCGAACCCGGCGTATGAAACGCGGATTTTCGGGCCCGGCGAGGTGAAGGTGCAAGGCACGCTCGTCGGCCTGATTCGCCGCTATCACTAAGGCGCGCGCCGTTAGCCCCTCTGGCGTCGGCGCCAGGCTCGCCAGGCGGCGAATGGGTTACGGCGTCAGTCGACTCCAGATCCGGTTTCGGCGGTGGTCCTCAGAAGCGTGCAAGCGCACCACCCGGCCGTCCTGAACCCAGAACTCCAGCCCGCCAAGCACGGCGCGGGCCGGGTCGTCCAGCAGCACAGCTGCGCATCGCCGCTTGCGCCAGGCCGGGGCGGTCCCGTCATAAATCACCAGATCTGCGCGCAGGCAGTCTTCAGCCAGGCTTTCGGGAGTGTCGGTGACCGCCAGCACCAGCCCGTCGGTGGTTTCCCCGATACATCCGAGCCCATCGCACCGTAGTGGCGCGCGCGCCGGGCGGACCTCGCCGGCGCCGGCGCGCTGGAGGAACACGCGCGTGTCGAAGCGCGATGCGCGAAGGCTGGTGGCCTGCCAGTCACCGCTTTCGTCGAAGCGCGCCACCACGACCCCGCCGTCGCTGATCATCATGGTGGGCGGGGTTTGCAGAAGCCAGAGCCCCATGGCCGCCAGCGCGACGAGCATGCCCGAAAGGCGTAAAAGGCCGAGCCCCATCGTCGCGAAAGCGAATCCCGCCGCGTAAAGCGCGATCACTCCGCCCGGCGCGGCTTGGGTCGCGACCGCGGCGCCGTCCAGGTTCGCCGTCCAGTGGGCGATCGCCAGAACGATGCGCAACCCGGCGTCCATGACCATCAAGGCCGGCCCGTCGAGGCCCAGCGGCGCCAACGCAAGCGCGACAACGCCCGCAGGCATGACCCAGAAGGTGAAAACCGGCATCGCCGCCAGGTTGGCGAGGAGTCCGTAGGCGGCCATGCGCTGAAAATGAAAGGCGGCGAACGCGCCGGTCGCCGCGCCGGCGACCACGCTGGTGGTGGTCAACCCGGCCAGCGAGTCGCTCATGCGTTCCAGGAAATTCGCCCGTGTCAGGCGCTCCGGTCGGATGCGGGCCCAGACCTCATACACCGCGATCAGGGCGGCGACGGCCGAAAAGCTCATCTGAAAGCCCGCCTCGGTGACGCTTTCAGGCGCCAGCGCGATGACCACGGTCGCCGCGATCGCCAGCGACCGCAGTGAGAAGGCCCGGCGGTCCAGCA
>JBKHAZ010000049.1:0-12527 GCA_046542605.1 Oceanicaulis sp.
TCATTGACGGCGGCCTCGCATTGGTCGGCGCCGGCTTTTTTCGCGCGCTCCACCAGGGTGCGGGCGAGATCGAGCAGCGCGCCGGTGTCCGGAGCGCCGAGAGCGGGAGCGGTTGTCGTGTCGGTCATGGCTTCGCTCATAACGCCTCGCCCGCCTGTCCGGCAATCGCGCCGGCGTGATTAAATCAGGGAGAGGGCCACCAGGCCGAAGCCGAGACCCAGATACACCAGATAGGTCAGCACCATGCCGGCGATGCGCCCGATGCTCGGCCCGCGATTGGCCATGAGCCCGAAGATGAACACGATCCGGCCCAGTGTGAGCATGATCCCCAGCACATGGATCGCCAGCGCCGGCGCGCCCAGATGGGCCGCGACGGCGAGGCCCAGAAGCGCGCCCGGCAGCCACTCGGCCGAGTTGCCGAACGCGCGGCAGGCCTGCTGCAGCTTGCCTTCGCCCTCGCCGAGCGAGGTCCCCGACGCGCGCCGATAGCGGCTGACGTTAATTCCAGCGACCAGAAGAATGATGAGGTTGAGCCCGATATAGAGGGCGGCGGCGGTGATGTCGGGCGGTGCGAAATCGTTCATCGTGTCCGTCTCTGAAAGGGCTTACGCACCCTCGGCCGGCGGCAGGGTCGCGGCTTTGCGGATCGCGTCGGCCAGCACGCCCGGCGCCTCGGCGCCGGAAACCGCGAAGCGGCCGTTGAAGATGAAGCAGGGTACGCCCTGCACGCCGAGCGAGCGGTAGAAGCGTTCCTCGGTCAGCACCGCCCCGGCGTCGCGATCGGTCGCCAGCAGGCGGGACACGAGGTCGCGGTCCATGCCGTTTGCTTCGGCGATCTCGGTGAGCACGGCCGCGTCGCCGATATCGCGGCGTTCCTCGAAAAAGGCTTTGTGGACGGCGTCGAGCACCTGTTCCCCGACGCCCTGGCCCTGCGCCCAGCGGATCAACCGGTGCGCGTCCAGCGTGTTGGGGCGCGTGGGAATTTCATCGAAGTTGAAGACGATCCCGGCTTCGGGGCCGGCCTGTTCGAGATGGGCGCGCATGGCCTTGAACCGGTCTGACGGCCCGCCGCCGAACTTCTGCTTCATGTAGCCGGGGTAGGGAACGCCGGATTTCGGTACGGCCGCATCCAGCTGGAAGGGGCGCAAAACGGTCTCGGTCTCGACCTCTGGAGCCAGGGCGCGCGCTTCATTCCAGTAGCGCAGGCCCAGCCAGCACCAGGGACAGACGGGATCGGAGACAAGATCGACGGAAACGCAGGTCATGGCGCGAAGGCTAGACCGGGGTTTGAGTCGGCGAAAGGTTAACCTTACGCGCTGACGTCCAGCAGCTCGCCCACCATGTCGTCGGCGGCGCGGATTGACGTGGCGGCCAGCGCCGCCTCCTGATTGGCGCGGATCATGTCGATGCGCGCCTTGACGATCGAGTCGTCGAAAGAGGGGGCGCGGCCGCCGGGTCCGGCGGGTGGTGGGGGGGCGACGGATTGTCCGGCGGCCGCGCGAGGAGCTGAAGCGTCTTGGGGGGACGCGGCAGGGATGGTCGATGCGCGAACGCGGGCGATCTGGGCCGCTGCGCCGTCGAGGCGCGCCGCAGCGGCCTGGAAAGCTTGAAGCCCGGATGCGTGGACCGCGTTCATGTCCGCGACAGTGCGTGCAAATGAGGCGGATTGCACGCCGATTTGCTAACCAAGGTGAAGGAAGACTTAAGCGTTTTTCGGCCCGGGCGCTTCCACGTCCTCGGCGGCCAGCCGGGTGAGCGCGTCGTAGACCGTATCCGCGTCTTCTTCGCCGAGCCGCGCGGCCAGGTCCGCGTTGAAGCCGCGCAGCACCGCATCGGCGCGCTCGGCGGCCTGTCGGCCTGCTTCGGTGAGATCAACCAGCGCGCCGCGCCGGTCGCCGGCGTCCCTGCGCTTGATCACCAGGCCGGCTTTCTCCATGCGGCCGACCAGCCCGGTGACCGCCGGAGCGCCCAGCGCCAGCGTCTCGCCGATCGCGCCCATGCGCCGTTCTCCGCGCCGCAGCAGCAGAAAGAGCACGGCGGCCTGACTGGCGCTGACGCCGGCCTGGCCGGCCAGACGCGCATCGGCGTCCCGATGGAGGCGCCGGGCGGCGATTTCGATGAGAAGGTAAAGCCGCCGGTCGACGGCGCGAACGCGAGCCATGCTCGACGCATGAGCCGATTCGTTCGCAGGTGAAAGAAATCCGGGCGATACTCATCTTGCCGTCGCGCCCGCGCGCCTGTAGCGAAGACGGCCATTTGTCCGTTCAAACCCGGCTTTCTTTCATGACCGAAACTCCCCGCGCCCTGTCCCATATCAAGGTCCTCGACCTATCCCGCGTGCTGGCCGGACCATGGTGCGCACAAATCCTCGCCGATCTGGGCGCTGAAGTGGTCAAGGTGGAGAACCCCGACGGAGGCGACGACACGCGCGGCTGGGGCCCGCCGTTTGTGAAGCGATCTGACGGAAGCGATGGAGACGCCGCCTATTATCTGTGCGCCAATCGCAACAAGCGCTCGATCGCGGTGAACATGCGCACCGAGGAAGGGCGGACGATCCTGCGCGATCTGGCCGCGCAGAGCGACGTGGTGATCGAGAATTACAAGACCGGCGGACTGAAGAAGTACGGCCTTGATTACGACAGCCTCAAGCAGGTGCGCGAGGACGTTGTCTATTGCTCGATCACCGGGTTCGGCCAGACCGGACCGCTCAGCGCCGAGCCCGGCTACGATTTTCTAATCCAGGCCATGGGCGGACTGATGAGCGTGACCGGCGAGGACCGGCCGATGAAGGTGGGCGTGCCGGCGGTGGATCTGTTCACCGGGGTGTATGCGGCCGGCGCGATCATGGCTGCGCTCATCGCGCGGGACAAAGGTCTCGGCGGCCAGCATATCGACATGGCGCTGTTCGACGTGCAGGCGGCGATGCTGGCCAATCAGGCGTCGAACTATCTGGTGTCTGGCAAGGCGCCCGGGCGCGGCGGCAACGCCCACCCCAACATCGTGCCCTACCAGGATTTCCCGACCTCCGACGGCCGCCTCGCCGTGGCGGTGGGCAATGACCGCCAGTTCGCCAGCTTCGCCAGCGCGCTGGGCCGGCCTGACTGGGCGTCCGACCCGCGCTTCGCAAAAAACGCGGCTCGCGTGACCAATCGCGAGGTGCTGGTCGCCGAAATCACCCTTGAACTTGCTAAAGAAACGAGCGCGCATTGGGCCGGCGTCCTGCGCGAGGCCGGCGTGCCGAACGGGCCCATACACACGCTCGCGGAGGTCTTCGCTCATCCCCAGGCCGAAGCGCGCGGGCTCGCATTCACCCTGCCGATGACCGGGGCGGGGCCTGCGCCGCTGGTGGCCAACCCCATGCGCCTTTCGGCCACTCCGCCGCGCTATGAAATTGCTCCCCCGAGACTGGCGGAGCATACCGATCAGGTGTTGCAAGAACGCCTCGGTTTAAGCCAAAACCAGATGGAAGCCCTTCGAAGACGCGATGTTTTAACCTGATATGGCGTCGCAACGCTTCGCTTGCGGTGGCGTGCATGGATCAAATCGGATATTGCTGCGTTTGGAACGTCGTGTCCGGCGAAGACACCGCCTGAATCAAGGCGTCCATTGATTGCTCACACGAAGGGCGAACGCCCGGAGGGGGATTAGGAATGAAGAAACGGCTTCTCACGGCCGCCGCCGTCGGAACCGTTCTCGCCGCACCGTCCATGGCGGTCGCGGACGAGGGATGGTACCTCAGCGGCGCGCTCGGTTATGGCGCTCCCGGCGATACGGATTTTTCCGGCAGCCTGAACGGTGAAGTCCAGGGCGAAAGCGACCTGCGCGAAAAGCTGGCGCTCGGTTACGAGTGGCCCAGCGGCTGGCGTATGGAAGGCGAAGTCGCCCACCGCTTCAACCATACGGGCGCCGTCGGCAACGGCCCGGACAGCACCTCTGACTTCCAGATGTGGTCGGGTATGCTGAACCTTATTTACGATTTCTCGGGCGGTTCGTGGTTCGAACCGTATCTCGGGGCCGGCCTCGGCTGGGTTTCGTCCGATGTCTCCGCCTACGGGTGGCAGAACACCGGCCGCCCGGTGGCGCCGCCGCCGACCGGCCCGGGCGACCCGCGCTACACCCAGGTGAACGATCGCGACAATGCGCTGGCCTATCAGGTCTTCGCTGGTGTCGGCTGGGATCTGACGCGTAATCTGACGCTGGATACCGAGTATCGGTATTTCGGGTTTGGCGAAACCAACTACGACCCGGGTCTCGACGTGGACCGGGTCGGCAGCCACGAGGCCTGGATCGGCCTGCGGTATCTGTTCGCGGCTCCGCCGCCTCCGCCGCCGCCCCCGCCGCCTCCGCCGCCTCCGCCTCCTCCGCCGCCGCCGCCGCCTCCGCCTCCGCCGCCGCCTCCGGCGCCTGAGTGCGAAGACATCGGCTTCGTGGTGTACTTCGAGTGGGATCGCTCGAACCTCACCGACCAGGCTCAGGCCGCCATCAACGCGGCTGTGGACCAGGCCCGCGATTGCGGCGTCTCGTCGGTCGAGATCGAAGGTCACACCGACCGCTCCGGTCCAGCCTCCTACAACGTGGGTCTCTCCGAGCGCCGCGCTCAAGCGGTCCGCGACGAGATGGTCCGCCTGGGCGTTCCGGGCTCGGCGATCTCGACGGAAGGGTTCGGCGAGCGTCAGACCGCCGTCGAAACGCCGGATGGTGTTCGCGAGCCGCTGAACCGTCGTTCGGAAGTGATGATCGACCTCGAATAGGTCAGATACTTCCGGACACCGGACACGAAGGACGGCCCGGCGTGGAGACACGCCGGGCTGTTTCTTTTTGGCGCGTTCGCCTCACCGGCGGGCGATCTTTTACGCGCGCCGCCATCGCCCGGCTGCCGGCAGGCATCCTTTTCCCTCCCCCGGGAGTCAGGGTGCTGATTTCGGCGGCGACGCCCATAAGCGATAGATTTGCACTGGGGAGAAATCGCCGCGTTCGGCCGCCGATGGCTTCTGGGGCCATGACCCGGAGCGTGTGCGGGAAAAGCGGACGGACCGGGTTGGCCGCCCGCCGGCCCGGCGGGCGGGTTGACCCGGATCGCGCCGCGTCGCAAGAAGCCGCTATTCCCGTTCTAAAGGTGCGGACGTTCGCGCAAAGCGTCGCGCGTCCGCGCCACCCCGCATGAAGGATCGCGCCATGAGCAAGCCGGAAACGCCGTATCGAAGGCGCGCCCTCGGCCAGCGGCCGCTGAGCCCGGAAACCCTGATGATGAGCTACGGCTTCGACGCGAAGCTGTCTGAAGGCTCCATCAAGCCGCCGATCTTCCAGACCTCCACCTTCGCGTTCGCCACCGCCGAAGAGGGTGCGGCCTTCTTCCGCGTCATGGGCGGGCGCGCCCAGGCCGGCGACCCGGCTCAGGCCGGGCTTCTCTATTCGCGCTTCAACAACCCGAATATGGAGGTGCTTGAAGACCGGCTCACCCTGTTCGACGGTTCCGAAGACGCACTGGTCTTCTCCTCAGGGATGGGCGCGATCTCCACGGTGATCATGGGCCACTGCCATTCCGGCGACGTGGTGTTGCAATCCACCCCGCTCTACGGCGGCACCGAGACGCTGATCCGTTCGATCCTTCCCCAGTACGGCATCGCCAGCCACGACTTCTTCGCCGGTGCGCGCGAGGACGAGATCCGCAAGGAAATCGAAGAGGCCCGCAAGAAGGGTCTGATCGCCATGATCTACACCGAGACGCCGACCAACCCGACCAACGAGGTCGTCGATCTCCAGCTCATGAGCAAGCTCGCCGACGAGCTGGAGGCCGAGCAGGGCCGCCGGCCGGTCGTGGTGGTGGACAATACGATCCTCGGCCCGATCGGCCAGACGCCTCTGGCGCACGGCGCCGACATCGCGGTCTACTCGCTCACCAAATATATCGGCGGGCACTCCGACCTGATCGGCGGGGCGGCCATGGGCTCGCAGGCGATGATGGCGCCGGTCAGGAAGCTGCGTTCGGGGATGGGGACCAACCTTGATCCGAACACGTGCTGGATGCTGGCGCGCTCGCTGGAGACGGTGAAGCTGCGCATGGAGGCCGCCTTCAACGGCGCCAAGACCGTCGCGGAATTCCTGCGCAGCCACTCGAAGGTGGAGAAGGTGCGCTATCTCGGCTTTCTGGAGCCGGGCTCGCGCGATTACGAAGTCCACCATCGTCAGGCGGGCGAGGGCTGCTACGGCTCCACTTTCGCGTTCGACGTGGCCGGCGGCCAGGAGGCGGCTTTCCGCATGCTGAACCAGCTGAAGGTCCTGAAACTCGCCGTGAGTCTTGGCGGGACCGAGACGCTGATCTGCCACCCCGGCTCCACAACCCACGCCGCGGTCGATCCCGAGCTGCAGAAGCGCTGCGGGTTCGCCCCCGGACTGGTGCGCGTCTCGGTGGGCATTGAAAATCCCGATGACCTGATCGCCGACCTCGATCAGGCGCTGGAACACGCCTGAGTCAGTCGCAAAGCTGGAGTTTTTATGAGCGGGCTGAGCCTCGACGCCGAAGAACGCAAGATCCTCGACTGGGTGGACGGCCGCGCCGACCACATGATCGAGACGGTGAAGACCTGGTCGCGCATCAATTCCGGCAGCCGCAATGCGGACGGGCTGGAACAGATGCGCACCGTCCTCTCGGATGCCTTCGGCGAGCTAGAAGGCGAGGTGAGCGCGGTGGAGCTCCGGCCCTCAACCGCCGTCGAGCTCGACGGTGAGGTGAGGGAGGTGGCCTACACCCCCTCCATGAAAGTCTCCAAACGGCCCGACGCGCCGGTTCGCATCGTGCTCACCGGCCACCACGACACGGTGTTCCCCGAAGGCTGCGGGTTCGAGGACTGGCGCCTCGCCGACGAGGACACGATCAACGGCCCCGGCGTCGCCGACATGAAGGGCGGGCTGCTTGTAATGCTCCACGGGCTTCTGGCGCTGGAGCGGAGCCCGTGGCGCGACCAGATCGGCTATGACGTGCTGGTGAGCCCCGATGAAGAAATCGGCTCGCTGGGCTCCGGACCCGTGCTGGCGGAGCTGGGCGCGAAAGCCCATGTGGGCATGACCTACGAGCCTGCGCTCGCGGACGGCTCGCTCGCCGGCGCGCGCAAGGGCTCGGGGAATTTCTCGCTGCGCTGCCTCGGCAAAGCCGCCCATGCGGGCCGAGAGCATCAGTTGGGGCGCAACGCCATCGTCGCCGCGGCCGATTTCGCCCGCCGCCTGGATGAGCTGAACGGTGCGCGTGAACACGTCACCTTCAACGTCTCGCGCATTGACGGGGGCGGGGCGCCCAACGTTGTCCCGGACCTTGGGATCTGCCGCTTCAATGTGCGCGTGAAAACCGAGGACGACGCGGTCTGGGCCAAGTCCGAGATCGAAACGCTCGTACAGGCGGCGAACGCGCGCGACGGGATCACCGCCGATCTACACGGCGGATTCACCCGGCCGCCCAAGCCCATGAGCCCGGCCAATCTGCGCATGTTTGAATGGACGCGCGCAGCCGGCTCCGCGATCGGGCTCGACATTCGCTGGAACGACACCGGCGGGGTGTGCGAAGGTAATAATCTGTGGGCCTCGGGTTGTCCCAACGTCGATACGTTGGGTGTTCGCGGCGCCGACATTCATTCCGATCGGGAAATCGCGAAGCTGTCCAGCTTCGCAGAGCGCGCCCGGCTTTCCGCGGTGATGTTGATGGCGTTCGCCCGCGGGCGCTTCGACGCCGCCGAAGCCCGCGCGCTCGCCCGGTCCTGAAGGAGACGTGCATGCTGGTGGTTCGTGCGGCCCGTGCGGCCGACCATGACGCGTTCGTGGAGCTGGCCGATGCGGCCGGGCCCGGCTTCACCTCGCTGGCGCTGGAAGCCGAAGCGCTGAACGAGAAGCTGGTCAAATCGGAAAAGGCCTTCGACGGCCGGCTCACCGATCCCTCCGATTGCGCCTACCAGCTCATGCTGGAGGATTCCGAAACCGGCCGTGTGCTAGGGACCAGCGCGGTGAAGGCCATGGTGGGGGTGAAGAAGCCGTATTTCGACTTCAAGATCTTCACCTTCGCGCAGGCGTCCAAGGAAGCTGATCGGCGCTTCGACATGGACGCCATGCTGCTTGTGAACGATTTCGCCGGCTCCACCGAGGTGGGCTCGCTCTTCGTGCGCGACGGTCTGCGCGGCACCGGGGCGGGCCGCCTCACCGCCCAGGCCCGTTACATGCTGGTGGGCTCGGACCGCGCCCGTTTCGGGCGGCGCATTCTCTCCGAGCTTCGCGGCGTCGTGGACGAGCAGGGCGACTCCATCTTCTTCGAACACGTCACCCGGCCCTTCTTCCGCATGACGTTCGAGGAGGCCGACCGGCTCTCGGCGGCCACCGACAACCAGTTCATTCTCGATCTGATGCCGAACCACATCATCTATCTCGACCTTCTGCCGAAGGGCGTGCGCGAGGTGATCGGCCAGACCCATCCCCATGGCGCGGGCGCGCTGAAGCTCTTGCAAAGCGAGGGCTTCCGCTATGAGCGCTATGTGGACATTTTCGACGGCGGCCCGCTTGTCTCCTGCGGGATGGACGAGGTCGCCACCCTGCGTGACAGCCGGCTGATGACGGTCGCCGGCGAAGGCGCGGGCGAGCGCAAGCGCGCGCTGGTCTCCAACGACCGGCTCGCCGATTTCCGCTGCGTTCACGCCGAGATGTCCTCCGGCGGCGGCGGGATCGTGCTCGATGAGGACGCCCGGCGTGCGCTCGACGTTACGTCTGGTGAGACCGTCCGGATTTGGACCAAGGACTAAGGTCATGACCTGTTCGGCTTTCATCGCGGGCGCCTGGCGCGCCGGCGCCGGCGAGGCGTTCGCCTCGAGCGACCCGGCCACGGGCGACACGATCTGGCGGGCGCCCGCCGCGGATGCGAACGATGTGCGCGAGGCCTTCGCCGCCGCGCGTTCGGCGTTTCCCGGCTGGGCGCTTGCGGGATTCGAAACCCGCCGGGCGATCGCGGAAAAGTACGGGGAGCTGGTGAAGAACCGCCAGGACGATATCGGCCTTCTCATCGCACGCGAAACCGGCAAGCCGCTTTGGGAAGCCAAGGGCGAGGCCGGCGCCATGGCGGCCAAGGTCGCTGTGTCGATCAAGGCTCATGAGGACCGCACCGGGCGCACCCGCACCGAGACCGAGTTCGGCGAACAGGTGCTCGACCATAAGCCGCTGGGCGTGATGTTCGTCCTCGGCCCGTACAATTTCCCCGGCCATCTGCCGAACGGCCACATCATCCCGGCGCTGCTCGCCGGGAACACGCTGGTGTTCAAGCCGAGCGAACTCACCCCCGCGGTCGGCGAGTTGATGGTGAAACTCTGGGAGGAGGCGGGTCTTCCCGCCGGCGTTCTCAACCTGGTGCAGGGCGCGCGCGAGACCGGCGCCGCAGCGCTGGGCGATTCCGATCTCGACGGCGTGCTGTTCACCGGCAGCTGGAGCACCGGGTCCATGATCCACAAGATGTTCGCCGGGCGCACTGGCGTGCAGCTGGCGCTGGAGATGGGCGGCAACAACCCGCTGGTGGTCTGGGGCGCCGAGGACGCCGAAGCTGCGGCGCGCGTGGCTGTGCTGTCTAGCTATGTCACCGCCGGCCAGCGCTGCTCGTGCGCGCGGCGCCTGATCGTGCCGGCGGGCAAGCAGGGCGACGCGGTGATCGAGGCGATCGCCGCGGCGATCCCCAAGCTGCCCCTCGGCAAGTACGATGCCGACCCGGAGCCGTTCATGGGACCGCTGATCAGCGCGCGCGCCGCGCAAGGCGTGCTCGCCGCGCAACAGAACCTCCTCAAGCTGGGCGCGAAGGCGGTGGTGGCCGCAGCCGCGCACGACGCGGGCGACGCTTTCGTCACCCCGGGGCTGCTCACCGTGGACGGCGTGGATACGCCCGACGAGGAGGTGTTCGGCCCGCTCCTGCAGGTGCGCCGGGCGCAAAGCTTCGAGGATGCGCTTAAACAGGCCAACAACACCGCCTACGGCCTGTCGGCCGGGCTGGTCAGCGATGACGACGATCTCTGGAAACAGTTCTGGGCGGGCAGCCGCGCCGGCATCGTGAACCGCAACCGGCCCACCACCGGGGCGGCGTCCACCATGCCGTTCGGCGGGCCGGGCCAGTCGGGAAACCTGCGCCCCAGCGCCTATTACGCGGCCGATTACTGCGCCTACCCAGTGGCGACGCAGGCTTCGCCCAAGGCCACGCGCATGGCCGTGAAGGGGCTCGACGGATGAGCGCGGTGGAAGCCAATTTCGACGGGCTCGTCGGACCGACCCACAATTACGGCGGCCTCGCGCCGGGTAACCTCGCCAGCGCCAACAATCAGGGCTCGGTCTCCAGCCCGCGCGCCGGGGTGCTCGAGGGCCTCGCCAAGGCCGGGGCCCTCGCCGACGCCGGGCTCTTTCAAGGCCTCCTGCCGCCGCAGGAGCGGCCCTATATTCCAGGCCTGAAAGCGTTGGGCTTCTCCGGCCGGAGCGACGGGGAAATCTGGGAGAAGGCCTACAAGGCCGACCCGGCGCTGGCGCTGAATATGCTGTCGGCGAGCTCCATGTGGGCGGCGAACGCGGCCACGGTGAGCCCCAGCGCGGACACGGCCGACGGCCGGCTTCATTTCACCCCGGCCAATCTGCTGACCGCGATGCATCGGTCCATCGAGGGGGTCCAGACCAAGCGCGCGCTTCAACGCATCTTCGCCGACGAAGCGCTGTTCGCGGTCCATGACGAACTGCCTCACCAGGCGAGCTTCGCCGACGAGGGCGCGGCCAATCATGTGCGCCTGTGCGCCGAGCACGGCGCGCCGGGCGTAGAAATCTTCGTCCATGGCCGCGACGCGTTCGAGAGCTGGCAGGCCAAGTTTCCCGCCCGCCAGACCCTGCAGGCCTGCGAGGCGATCGCTCGCCGGCACGGGCTGGATGAAAAACGCACGGTGCATATCCGCCAGTCGCAGCACGCCATCGAGGCGGGCGCCTTCCATAACGACGTGGTGTGCGTGGGGACCGGGCCGGTCCTGTTCTTCCATGAGCAGGCGTTCGAGGATAAAGACGCTGCGCTGGCCGCCATCCGCAAGGCGGCCGACGGCCTGTTCGAGCCGGTCTTCGTGGAGGTTCCCGAGGCCGAAGTGCCGATCGGCGATGCGATCACGTCTTATATCTTCAATTCCCAGCTGCTGATCTGGCCCGAGGCGGACCGCCAGGTGCTTCTGGCCCCGCAGGAGACCGAGGAGACGGAAAGCACCAACGCCTATTGCCAGCGCATGACCGCGGGCAACGGCCCCATCGGCGAGGTAAAATTCGCCGCGGTGCGTCAGTCCATGCGAAACGGCGGCGGCCCGGCCTGCCTGCGCCTGCGCGTCGTTCTGACCGAAGCCGAGCGCAAAATGGTCAATCCGGGCGCCTGGATGGACAAGGACAAGCACGACACGCTCGCGGCCTGGGCGAAGACGCATTACCGTGAGGAGCTCGGCCCGGACGATCTCGGCGATCCGGCGCTGGTGGAGGAAAGCCGCGCCGCGCTGGACGAGCTGACGCAGATCATGGGCCTGGGTTCGGGCTTCTATCCGTTCCAGCGCGAAAGCTAGCGCGCCGCATCGGCGCAAAAACCCCGCGAGGCGCGCCTCGCGGGGTTTTTTTTAGACTTATCGCGACAGCGCGCCTAATAGCCTTGCGCTGCGCCGTCCTTGCGCATTTCACTGGCGCCGAAAAGCACGCCGGTTTCGGGATCGCGGCGGATCGCCTGATAGCCTCCGAAGCCGCCGTCGCCGTCCTCGACCACGTGGCCCAGCGCTTCCAGCGCCTCACGGACGGCCAGGGGCACGCCGTTTTCCACGCGCACCACGCCCTTGCCGCCTTCCGCCGTCACCGGATCGGTGGGCTGGGTCGAGCCGGTATGGCGCCAGCGCGCCGCGTCGCCGGCTTCCTGAACATTCAGACCGAAATCGACGATGTTGGTCACGATCTGCACGTGGCCCTGGGGCTGCATGGCGCCGCCCATGAGGCCGAAGCTCATGAAAGCCTCGCCGTCCTTGGTCATCATCGCCGGGATGATGGTGTGGAAGGGCCGCTTTCCAGGTTCGTAGACATTGGGATGGTCGGGATCGAGGCTGAACAGCTCGCCGCGGTCCTGCAGCATGAATCCCAGCCCGTCCGGCACCAGGCCCGAGCCCATGCCGCGGAAATTGGACTGGATGAGGCTGACCATCATGCCGTCACCGTCCGCGACGGTGAGATAAGTGGTGTCGCCTTCTTCAAGAATCGCCGGATCGCCGTGGGGCACGGTCTCCATGGCCTGATCCATGGAAATCAGGGCGCGGCGGGTCTCGGCGTACTCCTCGCTGATGAGCGCCTCTATGGAGGTGTTTGAGAAATCGGGATCGGCGTAGAAGCGCCCCCGGTCCTCGAAGGCCAGCCGCTTGGCCTCGATCATCACATGCAGCGCTTCCGCGCTCATGAAGCCCATGGAGGCGAGATCGAAGCCCTCAAGGATCTGAAGCATCTGCAGGGCGGCGACGCCCTGGGTCTGCGGG
>JBKHAZ010000050.1:0-12494 GCA_046542605.1 Oceanicaulis sp.
AGGAAGGGATCGGTTTTCGGCGCGGCCGGCCAGACGCCCTCGTTCAGCCCGCCGAGAATCACCCGGTCGGCGCTCGCCAGCCGGGCCTCCAGCGGGCCAAGGATCTGCAGACGCGGATGGGCCCCGTACGCCGGGCGCACCAGGCGCGCGCGGGCGGTCTCCAGAAGCGCGCGGGCGAACTCTCGCAGCGCGAGCGGCGGCAGGGCCTCGGCTTCAATGAGAAACTCGCGCACCAGCCCGGCGGCGGCTTCGCCCGCATCGCCGGCCCAGAGCCGGTCGGCTCCGGCCTGCTCGTGGCTCGCCGCGAGGGTTTCGGCCGCGCGCGCCAGCGCCTCGGCCCAGTCTCTTGCGGTCCGGTCTCCGTCAAGCGCATAGAGCGGGGAAAGCGCGTCGCTCACCGCATCCGCGATCGCGCCCCATCGGGATTTCTCCTCGTCCGACAGCCGCTCATGGCCGCGGATCAGATCGCCCAGGGCGGCCGGGGTCAATCCGGGCCGGCGCCCGCGCAGCGCCTTGCGTTCAAGCGCGCCGATCTCCGGCTTCAGCCGCGCCCGGTCCCGGCCCAGAGAGAAGAGCGGCGAGTTGGCGAGTGCGGAAAACGCCAGCGCGGACCCGGGCGACAGCGCGCAATCGAGCACGCGCATCAGGAAGGCGCCCGGCGCGGTGTCGGAGAGCGGCGTCCCGGCGCTGTCGTCCAGCGTCACGTCAAAGCGCGCCATCTCGACGCTGACCCGCCGCGCCAGCGCCCGATCGGGTGTGACCAGAACGCCGCGCGCCCCGGGCGTCTCCAGCGTTTCGCGCAAAGCCAGCGCGATCGCGCGCGCTTCCTCGCCGGGGCCGGGCGCCTCGATGACGCTAAGTCCCTTGAGCGCGCGTTGGAACACGTCCGCGCCCCAGCCCTGTTTGAGATCCTCCACACGCGCCAGCCAGTCCGAGGTGGCTTCGGCGGGGCGCAGCGCTTCGGCGATGACGCGCACGCGCCGGGCGGCGTCCTCGCCCTCGTGCGCGCCGGGCCAGGCGTCCACGTCCGCGCGCTCAAGGCCCATGGTCTCGATCAGCGTCTTCATGGCGCGCTGGGGGTGGGCGTCGTCGATCGCCTCCCAGGCGCGCGGATCCATGTCGTCCTGGAAACCCGGCAGCACCACCGCGCCCTTCGGCAGGCGCGCCACCACGCCCAGAAGCTCGGCTGCGGCCGGGATCGACCCGGTGGAGCCGGCTGCGATCACCGGTGTGTGCGGCGGGGTTTCGCGCCAGCGTTCAGCCAGCGCACGCAGGAGCCGCGAGCGCCGTTCGGCCGGGTCCACATGGCCCAGCTCGGCGAGCCGGGCCGGCCAGGCCTTGAGAACGATGTCCAGAAACATCGCCGCTTCGCCCATATGGGCGGGCAGGTTGGCGCGAACCTCTTCGGTGAGCGCGGAAAGATCGCCCACCTCCTCGGTGGCGAGATCGTCGAGCAGGCGGGCGAGATCGTCGGCGAGCGCGAGCGCGCCGCCCACGCCCATGGACCGGCCCGAGGCGCTTTCGCGCGCCAGGATCAGCCGGGCGAGTTCAAACCGGCGCCGTGCGGTGGAGATCGCTTCAGGCGCGGCCTGGGCGAGCTCGCCGGGTTCGAAGGGCGGGTCGTCCGCGTCCACGTCGCCGATGGGGCGGATCATCGGCAGTAGCGCCGCGCCAGGCGTGTCCTCAAGCCGGGTGAAGGCGTCGGCGAGCGCCCGCCCGGCCCGGCGGGTGGGCAGGAGCACGGTGACCGCGCTCAGCGCGTCGGGGTCAGGGAAGGCCTGGTGCAGGCCGCGCGCCAGCGCGTCCACGAACCCCGCCGAGGGCGGGATCGTGAAAACGTGCGGAGCCGGGCCTGCAAACAGGGTCATGGCCTGCAGCCTAGCCGATTCTCCGCCTCGGTCTTCGCGTCCGGATCGCCCACGTGCATCCAATAGCTTTCCATGGTGAGACCGAAAACGCGCGAGGCCTTCAGCGCCTTGTCCCAGAGCTTGTTGGTGGAGAAGACTTCCTCAGGCTCGCCTTCAAGCAAGCGCGGATGCATGACCTGAACCCCGGCGTAGACCAGGGGCGCGCTCTCGCGCTCGCCGCGGCGCTCTATGCGGCCGTCCGCGTGCAGCAGGAAATCGCCCGGCCCGCGATATCCGAGCTGGCGCTCGATGGGGGCGAGCATCAGGAGGTAGTCCATGATCTCAGGATCGAACGCCGCTTCGAGGCGCTCCAGCTCGCTCTTGTCGCCCTCTTCGATCCAGACCGAATCCGAATTCGCCACGAAGACCGGGTCATCGCCCAGCAGCGGCGCGGCCTTCACCAGCCCGCCGCCGGTTTCCAGCAGCGTCTCGCGCTCGTCGGAAATGACGATCTCCGGTCCGTCGCGCCCGCAAATATGGTCCTCCAGCATGTCGGCGTAATGGTGCACGTTGACCACCGCGCGCGCCACGCCGGCTTCGGCGAACTTGTCCAGCGTCCAGTCGATCAGCGGTTTGCCGCACACCTCCACCATGGCTTTGGGGCAGGTGTCGGTGAGCGGACGCATGCGCGTGCCGCGCCCTGCGGCCATGACCATGGCGGTGGTGATCTTCAACGTTCGGCCTCCTCGAACACGCCGGGAGCGATCTCTCTGACGATGGCGTGTAACGGCTTCAGCGCCGGATTGGCGATGTCCTTGACGAAATTGCGCGCCACGCGCGGCATGAACTGTTCGTAGCGCGGCTTGTTGTCCCGGCGCACCAGGCGCACGAAAATTCCCAGGATTTTCGCGTTGCGCTGGGCGGCGAGCACGTCGTAGGCCGCATCAAAGGCTTCGCGGTCGCTGAGCATCGCCTTGTCGAAGAAGCGGTCGGCCAGGGGCTTGTGCAGATCACCCGGCACATCGCGGCGCGCATCTTCAAGGAGCGAGACGAGATCATAGGCGGGGTGGCCGAACAGGGCGTCCTGAAAATCCAGCAAGCCCACGCGCGCCTCGGCCTCGCGTTCGGGCAGCCAGATCAGGTTCTCCGCGTGGTAGTCGCGCAAGACAAGGCCCGGCGCATGGGCGTCGAGCGCGGGCAGGATCGCGTCCCAGGCGCTGCGCCAGTCGGCGCGCACCGCCGGCGTGATTTCGGCCCCGCAGCGCTTGTCCGCATACCAATCCAGAAACAGGTCGGCTTCGGTGAGCAGCGCGGTGCGGTCGTAATCCTGAATGCGCCAGCCATGCCCGAAGGCTTGCGGCTCGCGCTCGATCGAGGCGCGCTGGATCGCGGCGACGGTCTCCACGGCGTGGGCGTAAAGCGCGCCTTCATGGGCGCGCTCAGGGATCACGCGGGCGAACAGATCATCGCCGAGATCCTCGATCAGCAAAAATCCCGCGGCGACATCAGCCTCCAGGATTTTCGGCGCGGAAAAGCCGCGCGCGCTCAGCCCCTGGGCGATGGCGGCGAAGGCGGCGGTGTTGTTGCCGGCCAGCCGGGCGAGGGCGTTATAGCCGAGCGCGCCACGCTCCACAGGGGCGGCGCCGGGCGGACAGGCGGGCGGTTCGGACCCGCCGGGCGCGTCCATGATCAGCGCCGTCGCCCCGTCGGGGCGAAAAAGCCTGAAGTAGCGCCGCGTGGAGGCGTCGCCGGGGAAGGGCTCGACCCGGGCCTCGCCCCAGCCGGCCGCCTTGATGAAGTCGGCGCGGCGTCCGCCGCGCTCAGTCGGCGAGCTGTCCAAGCCGGTCCTCCCAGGCTCCAAAGGCGCTCAGCCGGGCCAGCCGTCCGCCGTCATCGGTCTCTTCCAGTGCGATCTCCAACCGGGTCTCGGGACGCCAGCCAGGCGCGCGGTCAGGCCATTCCACCAGCGCCGCGCCATGGTCCAACGCCTCGTCGAGACCGAGCTCCTCAAGCTCGCCCTCATCTTCGAGCCGGTAAAGGTCGGCGTGCAGCAGAAGGAGGCCCTCGGCCTCATAGCTCTGCACAAGGGTGAAGGTGGGGCTGGGCGCGTCGGTTTCGCCGGTCAACGCCTTGATGACCGCGCGCGCGAGCGTGGTCTTGCCCGCCCCCAGATCGCCGAACAACAAAACGGCGTCGCCGCTGCGCAAGCTGCGCGCCAGACGCGCGCCGAAGCGCGCGCTTACGGCTGGATCGGGAAGGGGAACCGTCAGCGTGCCCATGGCATTCGTCTAGGACGCGCGCGCCCGGCTTACAAGCGCGCCGCGACCGCGGTCCACAGCCGCCGGCCGGGCGCCCGGCGCGCTTGACTCGGGCCGAGCGGCGCGGCGCCATGCGTCGCGCAGGTTTTTCAGAGGTGGCGCCTTTTGACCAAGGGGACCGTGATCATCGGGGGCGGACAGGCCGGCATGTCGGCCGCTGCAGAACTTCGCAAGCGCAAATACGACGCGCCGGTGACCCTTCTATGCGGCGAGGACGCGCCGCCCTATCAGCGCCCGCCGCTGTCAAAAGCCTATCTCTCCGGCGAGACGCCGCTCGACCGGCTCTGGCTGAAGCCGGAAAGCTTCTTTGAAAAGGCCGACATCGTGGTGCGCACCGGGCTGCGCGCCAAGGCGATCGACCGCTCGGCCGGCGAAGTGCTCACCGAGGACGGCGCGCGCATCTGCTATGACGATCTGATTCTGGCCACGGGCGGCGAGGCGCGCCGCCTGCCCCTCCCCGGCGCCGATCTGGAGGGCGTGCACGTGCTGCGCACGCTGAAAGAGGCCGACGCGCTGTCCGAAGCCCTTGGTGAGGCGGAGAAGATCGTCATCATCGGGGCGGGCTATATCGGGCTTGAAGTGGCCGCCTCCGCGCGCAAGCGCGGTAAGGCGGTCGTCGTGCTCGAGGCCGAGGACCGGCCCATGGCGCGCACCGCCAGCTCCCTTCTGTCGGGCTGGTTCGGCGCCATCCATCGCGGCTACGGTGTCGATCTGCGCGTCGGCGCGGCGGCGAGCCGGATCGAGGGCGACCGACATGTCACCGGTGTGAAGACCGCCGACGAGGTGATCGAGGCCGACCTCGTGCTCATCGCCGCCGGGCTCGTGCCCAACGTCACGCTTGCAGAAGCCGCGGGCCTTGAAGTGCGCGACGGGATCGAGGTCGACGCCCATGCGCGCACCGCCGATCCGCACATTTACGCGGTGGGCGACGTGGCGCGCTTCACGCTGCCGCGCTATGGCCGCAGCGTGCGCCTTGAAAGCGTTCAGAACGCCATCGACCAGGCCAAGGCGGCCGCCCGGTCCATCATGGGCGAGACGACGCCCTACGACCCGGTTCCCTGGTTCTGGTCCGATCAGTACGAGCTGAAACTGCAGATCGCGGGCCTGATCGAGGGCTCCGACACGCTGGTGCGAAGGGGCGACCCTGAAGAGGGCAAGTTCGCCCTGTTTCACCTGAAAGACGGCGCGCTGATCGCCTGCGAGGCGGTCAATTGCGCGCCCGAATACATGGCCGCCCAGCGCATGATCGCAGCGGGCGCGCGGCCCGACCCGGAAAAACTGCGTGACCAGAGTGTGGCGATGAAGGACTTGCTGTCCTAAATACGCGCGAAACGCGCCGCGCGGCGCCCGGCCCTTTGTTCAAGCGAGACCCAGAAAAGCCCATGGCGAAGATCACCTATATCGAACATGACGGAACCGAGCACGTGGTCGACGTGGAGGACGGTCTGACCGTCATGGAGGGCGCGGTGCGCAACATGGTGCCCGGCATCGACGCCGATTGCGGCGGGGCGTGCGCGTGCGCCACGTGTCACGTCTATGTGGACGAAAACTGGACGTCCAAGACCGGTGAGCGCTCCTCAATGGAGGAGAGCATGCTCGATTTCGCCGACGACGTGCGGGACAATTCGCGCCTTTCATGCCAGATTAAGGTGTCCGGCATCCTCGACGGCCTGGTCGTGCGCATGCCGGAAGAGCAGGGCTGAGGCGCCGCCCGTCGCCGTTTCGGTCCGCGCGGGGTGGACGCAGGCGGCGAGGGACGGCATGCGGGCTTGGCTCGGAACGATCATCGTGGCGGCGGCGGCGGCGGGTGCGCTCGGCGCATGCGCGCCCGAAGGACGTGCGCCGGGCCAGGTGACGATCGGCGAGGACCGCCATCCGGTCTACACGCTCACCAGTCTCTCAGACCCCTATACCGATATTCACATTGCGCCGGATCAGGGCGTGTTCGTCGATTTCGGACGCACCGAGTCGATCGTGACGTGCGAGCGGCGCGGTTATACCTGCCAGGAGTGGCCCTTCGTATTCTCCTTCCCTGAAGAGGGCGATCCGCCCGCGTCGGGATGGAGCGCCGGCGGGTATGATTTCCGCGTCGTCGCCGAAGCCGAGCGGAATTTCTGCGGGCGGGCCCGGCGGGCTTACCTGGTGGAAGGCCTCAACGAGACCGGCTGGTCGACCCGTGTCTGGTATCATCCCGGTTTCGGGGTTTACGCGGTGATGAGCGGTCAGGCCCGCGACGGAGAACTGGTGAGCGTCGAGCGCGCCTTCACCACGTGCGAACGCGGCCTTTACAAGCGCGCCGGCCGCCTGGCGCGCGCCGGGTCGGGAATAGGGTCGCGCGCCTAAAGCGCCTTCGTCGCCCACAGCCGTATTTTCTGCCCGCCGTGGTCCACCACCGGTCCGGGCGGGCCGAAGGGGAGGCGGGTGGCTTTTGCGAGTTGCGCGTCTGAGGTGACGAGCCCCACCCGCCAGCCTTGAAACGAGGCTTTCAGCCGGCGGCCCAGCGTCGCGTAAAGGGCGCGCAGGCTTGCGGGGTTTCCGATCCGCGCGCCATAGGGCGGATTGACGATCACCAGGCCGGGCGGCCCCTGCGGGCGCTCCAGCTCGGCGGCGGGCCGGGTCTGGAAAGCGGTGATGTCCGAGACGCCGGCGCGCGCGGCGTTCTCGCGCGCCGCCGCGACCGCACCGGTGTCCCGGTCGAAGCCGAAGCCGGTCCAGTCCGGAGCCGGCCGCGCCGGGCGCTTCAGCGCGGCGAACGCGCCGGCATCGAACCCGGAAAACTGTTCGAAGGCGAAACGGCGCGCCCGTCCCGCCTGCAGACCCGCAGCGATTTCGGCAGCCTCGATGATGAAGGTCCCCGACCCGCACATGGGATCGAGCACCGGCTCGGCGCCGTCATAGGCGCAGGCGTGCAGAAACAGGGCGGCGAGGGTCTCGCGCATCGGCGCCTTGGCGACGGATTGCTTGTGGCCGCGCTTGAACAAGGGCGCCCCGGCGGCGTCGAGGCTGACCGTGCAGACATTGTCGTCGATGCGCACGCGCACGGTGAGCTCCGCCGCGTCATCAAGCGGGCGCCCCGAAGCGGTGAGCGCCGTCTCAACCCGCTCCTTCGCCGCGCCGTCATGGTAGAGTTTCGAACGCCGGCAGCTCGCCTCCACGCGTACCGGGACGCCCGACGGGATCGGGCTCCAGTCGATGTGCCGCGCCTTCTTGTCCAGCTGGGCCAGGTGCACCACGCGAAAGCGCGCCAGCTCCACCAGCACGCGCACCGCGCCGCGCAGCTCGAGGCAGGCGCGCCAGACCTCCGGCCAGCCGCCTGTGAACGCCACCCCGCCGGCGGCCCGGGCGGGAGCCGAAAACCCGCGCGCGGCCAGCTCTTCGGCGAGCAGGGATTCAAGCCCTGGCGGGCAGACGGCGAACAGCTTCAAGGTCATCCGGCGAGGCTTAGCGCCGGTCCCGCGCGAAGTATACGCCTCGTGCAAGGAACACGCGGCGCGCGCCATGGTTTGTCAGATCGCAGCCAAGGAGATTGACGATGAAACGCACCGGACACGCGCTCTGGAACGGCGATCTGAAGACCGGCAAAGGCGAGCTCAGCACTGCTTCGGGCGTGCTGCGCGACACTCCTTACGGCTACAAGGCCCGCTTCGAGGACGGCGACGGGACCAATCCGGAGGAGCTGATCGGCGCCGCGCACGCGGGGTGCTTCTCCATGGCGCTGGCGATGATCCTGTCCGAAGAAGGCCACGCGCCCGACGAAATCCGCACCCAGGCCGACGTGACGTTTGAAAAGGACGGTGACGGATTCGCCGTCACCGCCGTTCATCTGTCCACGCGCGCCAAGGTCTCCGGGCTTGATGCGGACGGGTTTGAAAAGTTCGCCAAGGCGGCCAAGGTCAACTGCCCGATCTCCAAGCTGCTCAAGGCCGAGATCACGCTGGACGCGGGACTGGGCTAGGCCGGCTCGGCGTCCGCCGTGCGGTGGATCTCCTCCACCAGGCCCGGTTCAAGCTCAAGCCGCGCGGCGAGCATCTGCAGATAGGCCTGCTCCGCGGCCGTGTCGGCTTCGATGGCCACCAGGCTCGCCGCGTAGATCTCGGCGGCGATCTCCGGCGTTTTCGCCGGCGCCACCACCGCGCTGATGTCCAGCGGCGCGGACAGCTCGTCGAAGACGAAAGCCTTGCTGTCGGCGTCGAGATCCATGGCGTTGAGCCGCTCGAAAATCGCCTGCTTCTCATCGGCGTCGATCTTGCCGTCGGATTTGGCCGCCGCGATCATGGCGCGCACAAGCGCCTTGCCGAGCTCGTCCTGAGCGGCCTCGTCGGAAGGAGCGGGCAAAAACTTGCTCGACGCCGGCGCGGCGGCGTAATCGCGGGCCTGATCCTCCACCGCCGGGATCGAGCCGGAGCCCTGCGCGCCCGGCGGCACGGGCGCGCCGGCGTTTTTGTTGCGGTTCTGCCAGGCGTGATAGGCGAGCCCGCCGAGCGCAGCGACCGCGCCGTATTTGGCGGCTTTGCCCATCATCTTGCGGCCCTTCTTGCCCATCAGCATCGATGTGGCCACGCCCGCCGCGAACCCGCCTCCGCCCGCCAGCGCGGTGCGCTGAGTGGTCTTGTCGTCCTGCAGGGCGTCGAGAATGCGGTTCACGTCGAACATTGATGGTCCTTTCCACCTCAAGGCCGAAACCGGCGATCGAGGCTCAAATTGGGGGATGCCCGCCCCGCTCACAAGGCGCCGTCCGCCGATTTGGGGCGTCTTTGCAACGCGCGACGCCGCCGGCGGCCGGGCGTGTGCGCTCAGGCGCAAGCGCGCCGCCGCGCGCGCTTGACCGGGGTCGGGTTTTCGCTAGTTTGCGCGGCCTTACGGTGAGGTGGCCGAGTGGTCGAAGGCGCACGCCTGGAACGCGTGTAGGCGGGCAACCGTCTCGTGGGTTCGAATCCCACCCTCACCGCCAGCGTTCCCCTATATTATTGCGGAGCTTAAATCCCATGCAGTGCAACGGGCTGCAGGTGTAGCACTGCTACACAACGTGCGACAAACAGGGCTACACCGACATGAGCTCAAAAAGCATGAAGGGTGTTCCGTAATTCGTCATCAGGAAGGCCATTTACTACTTCCGGCGGAGTGTTCCGGAACGGGATAGTCGCTACGCGTGCGAAATCCGGCCCAGGAAGTGTTCCAGTCCACTGTGCTCGTGAATTTTCAATGGATCACAAATTTTATTGCTTTTACGATCATAATTATGCTCCAAAAAATCCGCCAGCGCGACCATCGACCGAGATAGGCTCGATAGACCAGAGACTAAAATGATCGCCTCAATGTTTTTGTTGCGAACGCGCACGCTGCGGAAGGTGGACGATCTGCTCCGTGAGCGCGGCATCGACATCAGCCACGAGACGGTCCGGTATTGGCGGACCGGTTCGGACCGCCGGCGGCCCGTGATATAAAGAAACGCCGGCCTCAGCAGCTTCGCCAGGTCACTCAGTGGCGCTGACGGCCTGATGAGGTGTTCGCGCCTGAAACCGAGCCCCCCGAAGCTCCGCAAGCGACGCCCGAATTCCGAAGGGTCTCAGTCGCGGGGATGGCGCGGTCCCATCACCCTCGGCGACAGGGCCTCATCCCGCGGCGGCGCGAAGCGCCTCCACCTCGACGCGGTCCGGAAGCGCGGATTGAGCGCCGGCGCGTGTCGTGCTCGCCGCTGCGGCGGTGCAAGCGAAGGCGAGCGCCTCTCCCGGCGTCAGGCCCTCCACAAGCGCCACGGTGAGCGCGCCGGTGAACGCGTCGCCCGCGCCGGTGGCGTCCACCACGGTGACGGGCGGCGGCGCGGCGCGTGCGATCTCGACCCCGTCGCGAAAGAGCGCCGCGCCTCGCGCTCCGAGCGTGATCGCGGTCAGCCCGCCCGCGGCGAACAGCCGATCACGCCCGTAGGCGGCGGCTTCGGCTTCGTTGACCACCAGAAGATCCGCGCGCCGAAGCAGGCTTTCGGGCACGGGGCCAGCGGGCGCCAGATTGAGGGTCGCGAACCCGCCGCAGCGCGCCGCCGCGGCGTCGAGCACGTCGACGGGCGTCTCCAGCTGGCCGATCAGAGCGCCTTCGATTCGTTCGGGCAGCGCTTCGACCGCGAGCCGCGCATTCGCGCCGGGCGCGACGACGATCTGATTGTCGCCGTCAGCGCCCACCGCGATCAGCGCCACGCCGGTGGGCGCGCCGTCGACGGCGCGCACGGCGGTCAGATCGACGCCGGCGGCCTTCATCAAGGCGAGCGCGGCGTCAGCTTCGGGATCCGCGCCGACACAGGCGATCATCGAAACCTGTGCGCCGAGCCGGCGGGCCGCCAGCGCCTGGTTCGCGCCCTTGCCTCCGGGATGCTTTTCAAAGCCGCCGCCCAGCACGGTCTCGCCGGGGCCCGGCAGGCGCGCGCAGCGCGCCACCAGGTCCAGATTGACCGAGCCGACCACATGGATGACCGCTTCGCTCACACGCGCTCCATATGTTCAAGCAAAAGGTCGAAGAGGGCCGGAGCGTCGAGCCCCGTCACCCAGCTCACGTTTGCGGGTGCGCCAGACAGCAGATGGATATCCACCGCCGTGTGGCCCCGGGTCAGGCCGTCGCGCGTATCGACGTGGACCGCGGCGGGCCGTGCGGCGAACAGGTGGGGCGCCAGCAGATACCCGATCGTGCACGGATCGTGCAGCGCCGCGCCTTCGTCGCCATAGATCTCGCCGTAGACGCCGTTGACGTGTTCGACCATCGCCGCCGCGGCCTGCGGTGCGCGGTGCGACGAGGCCTTCAGCCGCGCCAGCCGCTGCGGGGTGCACCGTAGCTGCAAGGTGGCGTCAAGCCCGATGAGTGTGGTTTTCAGGCCGGCATTGAGGACCACGTGGGCGGCGTGCGGGTCGGCGAAGATGTTGAATTCGGCCGAGGCGGTGATGTTGCCGCCCGCTTCGCGCGCGCCGCCCATCACCACGATCTCCGCGATCGCTTCGGCGATGCCCGGCGCCTTGACGAGGGCGAGCGCGGCGTTGGTCATCGGCCCTGTCAGGACCAGAGTGATCGAGCCCGGCTCGGCGCGTTCGAGCATGTCGCACAGGAAATCCACCGCGTGTCGCGCCTGAACCGGCGCCTCCGGCTCGGGCAGGCGCGCGGCGCCGAGCCCGGTCTCGCCATGGATGTGATCGGCGAAGACCGGCTCGAAGACCATGGGCCGCGCGCAGCCGGCATGGACTTTCACGTCACAGCGCCCGGCCAGGGTGAGCACGCTCGCCGCGTTCCTCGCGCAAATCTCGACCGGCACGTTGCCGGCGACCACGCTCACGCCGAGCAGATCGATGGCGTCCGGCGCGCCTAGCGCGGCCATCAGCGCGATGCAATCGTCGACGCCGGGGTCGCAATCCAGGATGACCTTCCGGTTCATGGGATGAACAGGGCGCCGGCGATGGCCGCGCTCATCAGATTGGACAGAGAGCCGGCCAGAACCGCGCGCAGACCGAATTGCGCGATCTGGCCCAGCCGGTCCGGAATCAGACTTCCGAGGCCGCCCAGCAGGATGCCGATCGAGCTCAGATTGGCGAAGCCGCACAGCGCGATCGTCAGGATCGCCTGGCTGCGCGGCGAGAAGGCCTCGAAGTTCTCGGTCAGGGAGAGGTAGGCGACGAACTCGTTGATCACGAGTTTCTCGCCCACGATCGCGCCGGCCGCCTGGGCCTCGGCGACGGGAACGCTGAGCGCGATCATGAGCGGGGAGAAGACGAAGCCCAGCACCTTTTGAACCGTCAGGTCCTCCGCCCCCACCAGCCCGCCGGCCGCGCCGAGCAGGCCGTTCACCAGCGCGATCAGCGAGACGAAGGCGATCAGCATCGCGCCGATGTTCAGCGCCAGCCACAACCCGTCCTTCGCGCCGACGGCGGCGGCCATGATGACGTTGGCGTGTCGCTCGTCTTTCTCGCGCGGCTCGATCAGATTCTGCGGCGCGTCGTCTTTGTCGTCGTCGGGCATGATGATCTTCGCCATGAGAAGCCCCCCCGGCGCGGACATGAAGCTCGCCGCCAGCAGATATTCCACGCTCACCCCGAGCTGCGCGTAGGCGGCCAGCACCGTGCCGGCGACCGACGCCAGGCCCGAGGTCATGATCGCGAACAGCTGGGGCTTGGTGACGCCCGCCAGATACGGCCGCACGATCAGCGGCGCCTCGGTCTGACCAACGAAGATGTTCGCCGCGGCGTTCAGCGAGGCGACCCGGCCGGTGGCCAGAAGCGTGTGCAGCAGCCAGCCCACGATGCGGACCACCCACTGCATGATCCCGCTGTGATAGAGCACCGCCATCAGGGCGGCG
>JBKHAZ010000051.1:0-12462 GCA_046542605.1 Oceanicaulis sp.
AGCCAGCCGATCCACAGTCCGATCAGGCCGGCGAGCAGAACCACGACGGCGGCGAGCCCCAGCGTGGCGGGCAGCGCCTTGCGCACCCGCCTCCAGATCCCCGGTTTTTCATCGGCGCGAAACGTTATGGCCGCACTCCTTCGTGTCTCAACGCAGCGTCGGTCTGTCTTGACCAACGCTTCAAGGCTAAATTCGGGCGATGTCCGATCCTCGCCCGTTTCATGAACGCAAATCCTTAACCGAGATGACCCGTGAGGAATGGGAGCAGCTCTGCGACGGCTGCGGCAAGTGCTGCGTGGTCCTTCTCCAGGATGAGCACGACGGCACGGTCTGGCGCACCAAGGTGGGCTGCCGGCTTCTGGACCTGAAAACCGTGCGGTGCTCCGACTACGCGAACCGGCACGCCCGCGTTCCCGGGTGCGTGCGGTTGACGCCGCAGAACATCGGCGACCTCCACTGGATGCCCGACACCTGCGCTTACCGGCTGATCCATGAAGGCAGGCCGCTGTTCGACTGGCACCCGCTGAAAAGCGGGGACCCCGACAGCGTGCGCAAGGCCGGGATCGGCGTCCACGGCGCCCTGGTGAGCGAACGCGACGTCGATGACGAGGATCTGGAGGATCACATCGTCGAAAAGGGTTAGGGCGGGCGCCCGGCCGTATTCAATCGCCCTTCCAGGCGGGCCTCGGCGGGGATAGCGCCGCAGCCTATCCATGCCGTGCGGCGCGCAATCGCCGCATCGCGCCTGGGGCGGCGTTGGACGGCGAGCAAAACAATCCGACCGGCCCCTGGATCGGGTAGGCTTCAGCCATGGTCGAAAAATCCGAAGACACCCCGCCCAGCCCGCGCCGGGCGCCCTGGGCGCTGATCTATGAACGCTGGCGGGACGGGGAGTCCGCCGCGCAACTGGCGCCCGTCTACAACCTGGCTGAGAGCACCGTCCATGAGCGCTGCCGCTGGATCGACAACGCCTTCCCGCCGGACGCGCCGGCGCGGCTGCGCCATCGCTTCGCCGACCGGCTCCGCCGGGTGGAGGCGGCGCTGGACCGCGGCGAGCCGTTGGAGGCCGAGCGCCGGGCCAAGGCGCTCACCGCCCTGATCCGCGCCGCGCGCGCCCTGCAGGACTGGTCCGAACCCGAACGCGCCGCGCCGGCGGCCAAGGAGGCGCGAAGTGAGCCCGTCGATGCGAAACTCGCCCTTAAGCGAGCCCTCCTTGACCGGTTTAAGCGAGACCGAGATCAAGAAACGGGTCGCAGCGGCGTCGAAGGCGGACTGCGATGAAGCGTGGGCCGGCGCGTATACCTGGCCGTTCGAGGCCCATCCCGCCCAGCGTGCGCCGGACGGCGACTGGCTGACCTGGCTGTTTCTGGGCGGGCGCGGCGCCGGCAAGACGCGCGCCGGCGCGGAATGGCTGAACTATAAGGTGGCGATGGGCGCCATGCGCGTGGCGCTGATCGGGCCCACCTTCAACGATGTGCGCGAGGTCATGCTGGGCGGACCGTCGGGCCTGCTCACGATCGAGCCGGTTCTCGATCGGCCGACCTATGAAGCCTCGCGCAAACGGATCGTCTGGCCCGGCGGCGCGGTGGGCTACGCCTTCTCCGCTGAAGACCCGGACGGGTTGCGCGGACCGCAGTTCGACGCGGCCTGGGCCGACGGACATCGATTTCGTCGGCATCGACTGGTACGCGCCCCTGTCCGACTGGCGCGACGGCGAGGCCCATCTCGATCGCCTGGCGGGCGCACCGTCCATCCATGACCGCGACTATCTCGCCTCGAACGTGGAGGGTGGGGAGGGCTATGACTGGTTTTATCCCGCCGACGCCGACCGGGAGGCCCAGGCGCGCGCGCCGATCACAGACGATGCGTACGGCGAGCCGTGGGTCTGGCGCTACAAGGATTTGTGCAGCTGGTGGGCCCGCGCCCACCATGACCGCATCGCCGGCGTGCGCCAGAGCGCGCCCACCGACTGGGTCCCTGAAGGCAAGCCGATCCGCCTGGTCGAGTTCGGCTGTCCGGCCGTCGACAAGGGCGCGAACCAGCCCAATGTCTTCATCGACCCCAAAAGCTCGGAAAGCTTCGCGCCCTATTTCTCGACCGGCGCGCGCGACGACCTCATCCAGCGCCGCTATGTGGAGACGATTCTCGACTATTGGGCCCCGGAGGCGGGGCGCAATCCGGTCAGCGCGGTCTATGGCGCGCCCATGCTGGACATGTCGCATAGCCATGTCTGGACCTGGGACGCGCGGCCTTTTCCCGAATTTCCCGCGCGCGAGGACGTATGGAGCGACGGCGCCAACTGGCGGCGCGGCCACTGGCTCACCGGGCGCGCCGGCCAGTCCGAGCTCTCCGCGCTGATCGCCGACATCGCGCGGCGCGCCGGGCTGGACGCGCTGGACCTGACCGGCGTGGAGGGCCTGCTCTCCGGCTTCGTGCTCGACCGGCCGATGCGCGCCCGCGACGTGCTTGCGGCGCTGGGCGAAGTGTTCGCTTTCGATCTGCTGGATCGGGCTTCGGGGGCGGTTTGCGCGCCGCGCGGGCCGGTGCGTGCGCCGTTCGAACTGCTTGAGGCGGCGCTCGCCGATGACGGAGAGGCCGCTTTGAGTTTGTCGCGTGAGCCGGCCGAGGGGCGCCCGCGCGAAGCGCGCCTGTCGGTGGTCGCAGACGACGGCGATTATCGCTCCGCCCAAATCAGCGCGAACGGGCTTGATACCCTGGAGAACGCCGTCGTGAGCCTTGACCTGCCGGTCCTGGCGGACCGCACGCTCGCCGCGCTCTGGGCCGAACGCCTTCTGGCCAACGCGCGGCTGAACGCCGATTCGGCGCGGCTGACGCTGCCGCCCTCCAAGGCCTGCCTCGAACCTGGCGACCCGGTGACTCTCGACGCCGGGCCGCAGGGGCGCATCTGGCGGATCACCGGGCTGGACGGGCTGGCTTTGCGCGAAGCGGACCTGGCGCCGGCGCTCGCCGGGCCGGCCCTGCTCGCCGGCGCGCAACCAGGTGCGGGAGAGGGTGCGCCCAGCGCCTCGAAGCCGTTATTGCGCGTGCTTGACCTACCGGTCCCGGCCGGCGCCTCGGCTGCGCGCGGCGGCTTGTGGGCGGCCGCCTGGGCGCAGCCCTGGCCGGGGGCGCTGTCGCTCACCGCCGGACCCGACGCCTTCAACGCCGACGCGCGCGCTCGTATCGACGCGCCGGCCTTCACCGGCGCGTTGGAGAGCGGCCTTGCGGCGGGGCCGGAAGGCCGCTGGGACCGCGCCGCACGCCTTCAGGTGCGTCTCGCCGACGGCGCGCTGTCCAGCGTGTCGCAAATCCAGGCGCTGGCTGGGGACACTCTGGCTGCGATCGAAGGGGCGGACGGGTGGGAAGTCATCGCCTTCACGACCGCCGAGCTCCTGCCCGGCGGCGCCTACCGCCTGGCCGGCCTTCTTAGAGGGCTTGGCGGCTCGCCGGCCGGTCCCAAGCCGCCTGGCGCCGCCTTTGTCCTGCTCGACGGCGCGGGCGTGGTTCTGCCGGTCTCCAGTGAGGAGCGCGGTGCGCCGCTCTTTGTCTCGGCCCACCGCCTGCAGGACCCGCCCTCGGCGGATGCGGCGCGCCAGGTTACTGCACGCTATGACGGCGTGGATCTCAAGCCGCTACGTCCGGTCCATCTCACCGTTTGCGCCCTTGGCGGCGGGCTGAGGATCGGCTGGATTCGCCGTGATCGGATGGACGCCGACGCCTGGGCGCCGGCCGAGATCGCCATGAGCGAAGCGCGCGAGGCTTACCGGGTCGAGCTGATCGACGCCGGCGCGGTCGTGGCGATCCATGAAACCGAAGCGCCGTCGCTCACCCTCGATGCGGCTGCGCTCTCGGCTTCCTTTCCCGCTGGCCTTGCTGAGGCGCGCGTGCGCGTCGCCCAGATCAGCGACGCTGTCGGCCCCGGTGCGGCGGCCGAGGCGGTCCTGGACCCCGCCCTCTACGTCTGAGCGACTTTTTTCACGGCGGACCCCGACCCATATGCGGCGGTGCGCTCGCAGCGTGCGCGCGCCCCTGCTATCAGTGTCGGCCCATGACAGACCCTTATGCGATTCTCGGCGTCCCCCGCTCGGCAACGGCCGAGGAAATCCGGCGCGCCTATCGAAAGCTCGCCAAAAGCCTGCACCCGGATGCGCGCCCGGGCGACAAGCAGGCCGAGGAACGGTTCAAGGAAGTCGGGCGCGCCTTCAAATTGCTCTCCGATCCGGAAACGCGCGCCCGTTTCGATCGCGGGGAGATCGATGCGGACGGCAATGAGCGCGCGCCGTTTCACTTCCGGTCCCGCCCCGGCGAATCCGCCGGCCAGCGAGGACCGTCCGGCCGGTTCGAGGATATTTCGGACCTGTTTTCCGACCTGTTTTCCGACGGCCGTCGCGGTCGCACCGGGATGGGCGGCGGCATGGGCGGCGGCTACGCTCCGGCCAAGGGCGCCGACCTGAACGCCGGTGTCACGGTGAGCTTTGAAGAAGCCATGCGCGGCGCCAAGCGCCGTGTCGGCCTGACCGGCGGGCGCGCGGTGGAGGTGGCGATTCCCGCCGGCGTCGAAAGCGGCAAGGTCTTGCGCCTTCGCGGCCAGGGCGAACCGAGCCGGCAGGGCGGACCGGCCGGCGACGCGCTCATCGAGGTGCGCGTACGGCCCCATGACTGGTTTCGCCGTGACGGCGACGATATCCGGCTCGATCTTCCCATCTCATTGAAAGAGGCGCTTTTCGGTGGGGCGGTGCGCGCGCCCACCGTGGACGGCCCGGTCGAGGTGCGCGTGCCCGCCGGCGCCAATTCCGGAGCCCAGCTACGCCTTCGCGGCAAGGGGGCGCCGCGCGCGTCCGGGGCGGGGCGCGGCGATCAGATCATCAAACTGGTCGTCGACGTGCCGCTGAACGATCCGGCGCTTGAGGCATTTCTTGAGACATGGACGCCGCCCGCCGATTACGATCCGCGCAAGCGTTTCAAGCCGTAGGCGCGGGCTGGCGCCGAATCTGAAAGGAACACGCGGCCCGTGTTCAGGACGGGTTCAGACCGTTCGGCTAGGATCAGGGTCATGACGAGACTTTTCGCCCTTCTGTGCAGCGCAGCCGCGCTCGCCGCCGCGATCCCCGCCGCCCCCGCCGCCGCCGCATCCGGCTATTCGACCGCAGCGTCGGAGTGGGCGATGGACATCAGCGCGCGCGAGGCGCGCAATATCGCCGAAAGCGCCTATCCGCGCGCCCGGGTGCTGGATGTGCGCCATATTTCAGGAGGCCGCGCCTATTTCGCTGTCCGCATGATTGAGGACGGCCGCCGGTTCGACGTGCGCGTGGATGCGCGCACGGGCCGGATAATCTGAGGAGACGCCCATGCGCGCCCTGATCATCGAAGACGATCCGGATCTGAACCGGCAGCTCGCCGACGTGCTCGATCACGCCGGCTATGCGGTGGACACCGCGGCGGACGGCGAGGACGGCTGGCATCTGGGCGAGACCGAGCCCTATGACGCCATCGTGCTCGATCTCGGCTTGCCGAAGCTGGACGGTGTCAGCGTTCTGGAGCGCTGGCGCAAGGCCGGCGTGGCTACCCCGGTGCTCATCCTCACCGCCCGGGACCGCTGGAGCGAGAAAGTCGCCGGGTTCGACGCGGGCGCTGACGATTATCTCACCAAACCCTTCCATCCCGAAGAGCTGCTGGCGCGCCTTCGGGCTCTGACCCGTCGTGCGGCGGGGCACGCCTCCTCGACGCTGGAAAGCGGCGCGCTGACCTTGGACACGCGTGGCGCGCGGGTTTTCCTCGGCGATCAGCTCATCAAGTTGACCAGCCATGAATTCCGCATGCTCAGCTATCTCATGCACCACAAGGAGCGCGTGATCTCGCGCACCGAGCTGGTCGAGCACATCTACGATCAGGACTTCGACCGCGATTCCAACACGATCGAAGTGTTCGTCGGCCGCCTTCGCAAGAAAATCGGCTCTGAACGGATCGAAACCGTGCGCGGGCTGGGCTATCGTCTCGTCGATCCAGAGGCGGGCCGGGTGGACGCGAAGACCGGGTGAACGAGAACGCTGGCGACCATGCGTTGAAACGGGAAGGCTCCCTGGCGACACGGCTTGTGCTGGTGTCGCTGGGCTGGGCCGCCATCTTGCTGATCGCCGGCGCGCTGGCGCTCACGGCGCTGTTTCGCCAAACCGTGCTCAGCGATCTCGACGACCGGCTGGAGCGTGTCGTGGAATCGCTGACCGCGCAGATGGACGTCACCGCCTCGGGCCTGTCGCTCGGCGTGCGTCCGACCGATCCGAGCTATCGCCAGGCCTTTTCCGGACGCTATTGGCAGATCAGCCGGATCGACGGGGATGAAACCGCAGAAACGCTCACCTCCGACTCACTGGCGGATGAGACCCTGGCGGTGCCCGCCGGCCTGCGCTCCCAGGCGCGCGCCGAACCCGGCGCTTCGGTAACCGGGGCGATCACCGGCGCCGACGGCGAGCCGCTGCGCCTGCGACTGCGCGCCATCATGGTGGAGGGCTCGCCCGACACCTTTCTTGTGGCCGCCGCAGAAGACCGCCGCCCGGCCGACAGGCGGGTCAACCGTTTCGCCGCCATATTCGCCGGCATTTTCACCGCCTTCGCGTTGCTCCTGCTGGCCGGGGTCTATCTCGCCGTGCGCGTCGGCCTTTCACCGGTGCGTCGCATGCAGCGCGCGGTGGCGGGTGTGCGTGACGGGTCTGAAGGGCGTATCAGCGGGCGCTATCCCGACGAGCTTGTCGATCTCGCCGGCGAGCTGAACGCGCTTCTCGATCATTCGCGCGAGGTGGTGGAGCGTGCGCGCACCCATGTGGGCAATCTCGCCCACGCCCTGAAAACGCCCATTACGGTGCTGGGCAACGAGGCGCGCGGTGAGGACGGGCCGCTCGCGCAACTGGTCGCCCGCCAGACCGCGGTGATGTCTGAACAGGTCGAGCACCATCTTCGCCGGGCGCGGGCGGCCGCGAACGCCAAGGCCATCGGCGCGCGCACGCCCGTCGCCGAGGTGCTTGGCGATCTGGGACGCACGCTGGTGAAGATCTACGCCCGCCGCGGGGTGTCGCTGGATTGGCGCTGCCCGCCGGACCTCGTGTTCCGCGGCGAGCGTCAGGACCTGGAGGATCTCGCCGGCAACCTTATGGACAACGCTTGCAAGTGGGCCGGCTCCGCCGTCGTTGCGGAAGCCCGGCCGCTTGAGGAAGGCCGTTTGGAGATCGTGGTGTCCGACGACGGCCCGGGCCTGTCCGAGGCCGAGCGCCTGGCCGTGCTCGCACGAGGGGTTCGGCTGGACGAGCAGGCGCCAGGCACAGGCCTCGGGCTGTCGATCGTCACCGAACTCGCCAAGGCCTATGAAGGCGCTCTGGAGCTGGGCGCGGGCGAGTCCGGCGGCTTGCGGGCGCGCCTGATCCTGCCGCGCGCGTCCAGCCCAGCGCCTGCGGAAACGCGGCGTTAACCGTAATCGGTTCAGGTTTCCGCGAAGTATCCAGGGCATAATGGATGGCTTCGCTTCCGGCGACCAAGATCGAAAAACTGCGCGGGCTCCTGAGCGCTCTGCCCGGCGATCGGGCCGAGCGGCTGTGCAAGCTCGCCTGGCGGAGCGATCCCGGGCTCGCGCGCGTACTTGAATTCTGCCGGAGCGCCCATGAAAACGCAGTAAGCGCGCGCTTCTTCGCGCCGCTGGAGCCAGTCTCCGGCGAACCGGGCGCGGCGCCGCCGTCACGCAGCTACGCCCCGGCCGGCCTTTCGCGGGCCTTGTGGCGCTGGCTCGGCGATGCGCTTGATCCCGATCTCCCCTTGGACATCGAGACGGCCGTTCTCGCCGCGCTGTCCGAGCCGCCCGCGGGCCGTTTGGACCCTCTGCGCAAGCGGGCGGCGGACGCGCTCTGCGCCGGGCTGGACGCCGTCAAGGACGACCCGCGTGCGGAAAAGCGTCTCAAGGTGCGCCTTGAGCTGACCGATTTCACCCCCGTGCGCCACGTGATTTCACTTTTACGCAGCGCACCGGTGGTGCGCGAGGCGCTCAAGGGCCTGCCGCCGGTTATTTCCGAAGCCGATCAGGCGATGTGCGACAAGATTCGCGACCGCTACGAGGCTGCCGCCGAAGCCGATCCCGATGCGGCGGTTTGGGCGCTTTACCTGATCATGACCCGATTTGAGCAGCCCTGGCGCCTTTTGCGGGTGTTCGAGCGAATCGCTCGGCGCGACGACGACCTGCTCGTGTCTCAAACCGACATGTCGCATATCGGCGAGGCCTTGCTCGCCGACGCGGAGTTTTACGCCAGCCGTTTCGCCGCGCCGCCCGCAACACGCGAGGCCGCGGTGGAGGCGGCCGAGGCGCTGACCAGCTTTGCGGCCATCACCGTCGGCATGACGCGCGAGATCGGTGTGCGCAAGGACGGCGCGTGGGGCAAACGGCTCGTGGCGCTGCGCACCCGGGCGAGCGAGCAGATGGCCGCCGCCCATGATGCCGCGCGCGACGTGCTCGCCCGCGCCGTTCCCGAGGGCGGCGCGCCGAAAGGCCGGCGTGGCCCGCGCGACGGGGAGAACCTGCCGGAACGTGCTGAGGCGCTCTGCCTGTTCATGAACCTGACGAGAGACGATGCGGCGCGCGCGGCGGTGGGCGGCGCCCACGCCTCGCTGATCTCTGAAATCGTCGAGCGTCTGGAAAGCGCGGGCCAGCAGTGTCTTGCGGCCCTGCGCGAGGTCTCCGGCGACCCGGCCGCGGCGCAGGTGCGGGCGGAGTCGATCGCCGTTCTCATGCGCGCGATCGGCGAAGGTGAGGCCGCCGCCCTCCTGGTGCGCCGTACCGCCGCAGCCTGTACGGCCTAAATTCCTTCAAAAACGACGCCCGAGCGCCTATCTAGACGCCATGTCGAGCCGTGACCCCCAGCCCGTCGCTCTGGAAGAGCGTTCCGCCGAGGCCGCGCGCCTGTCTTCGCCGAGCGCCGGACGCAACAAGGCGATCATCGCCGAGACCCTGGCCGGATTGCTGCCGCAGCACGCGCGCGTGCTTGAAATCGCGTCGGGAACGGGCGAACACGCGCTCGCCTGCGTCAGCATGCGTCCGGACCTCTTCTGGGCGCCGAGCGATCCCGATCCCGGCTCCCGCAACAGTGCTGATGCCTGGGCGCTGGAGGCCGGCGGACGTATCGCGGCGTGCCGCGCCATCGACGTCACGGCCACCAACTGGGCCGATGACCTCGGCGATTTCGACGCCGTGTTCTGCGCCAACATGATCCATATCGCGCCGTGGGGCGCTGCAGAGGGTCTGTTTTCCGGCGCGGCGCTTCTACTTGGCGCGGGCGGCGCGCTGCACCTCTACGGTCCGTTTCGCGAAGGCTCTCAGACGGCGCGGTCCAATCTTGAGTTCGACGCCAGCTTGAAGGCGCGTGATCCGCGCTGGGGCGTGCGTGCGCGCGCCGACGTGGAAACGCTTGCGCGGCGTTGCGGCTTCGAGCCGGCGGGCCGCATCGAAATGCCGGCCAACAATCTTCTGCTCAGCTTTGAAAAGGCGCGTTCATGATCACAGTGGTGCTCATTTGCGCCGCGGCCGGCATGGCGGGCGCGCTTTATGTCGCGCGGCCGTTCAGCCAGGGCGGTGCGCGCAGCGCGCGTCTGGCCGGCGTGGCCTGCGCCGGGCTGATCGCCATCGGCGCGCTCGGCGCTTATCTGGTCAATGGAGAGCCGGCGGCGCCAGGATCGCCTTACGTCGAGATGGCCGAGCGCTTGCGCAGCGCAGACCCGCAAACCTTGTCAGCGATCGAACAGGAAGAAGTGCTTCGCGCGGCGATCCGCGACAATCCACGCGATGTCGAAGCGCTGGCCTTGCTCGGCCGCTATCTGGCGCGCACCGACCGCGAGCTTGAAGGCGTCGTGCTGCTTGAACGGGCTATCAGCATCGATGGCCGGAACCCGCGCCTGTGGGCTTCGCTGGGCGAGGCGCTGGTCACTCTCAACGGCGAGGTCACCGATCAGGCCCGCCGTGCTTTCGCGCGGGCGAACACGCTCGATCCGACGCTGCCCGAGCCTGCATTCTTCCTCGGCGTCGCCGCTTACGAAGCTGGGGACCGCAACGCCGCCGCCCAGGCTTGGGCCGATATTCTGGCGCGTCTGGATCCTGACGATCCGTTTCGTGAGGCCATCGCCGGGCGCGCCGCCGATCTGCTTTCCAGGCCCCAGAGCGGGCCTGGAAGCGACGGCGCGGCGCCGTTCGCCGAGGCTGCGCGCGAGGGCGCGGACATGGACGCCATGGTCTCCGCCATGGTCGATGGGCTGGAGACTCGACTTTCAGCCGATCCGGACGATTTGTCCGGGTGGCTGACGCTTGCCCGGGCGCGCATGATGCAGAACAGTCCCGACCAAGCGCGCGCGGCGCTGCAACGTGCGCGCGCCGAGTTCGCCGCCGAGCCGGGCAAGCTTGCGCTGATCGCCGCGATCGAGCGCGCTTTGCCTCAACAGGAGACCGACGCGTGAGAAAAGCTCAACGCCGCTTGTGGATCGTCGCCGTCGCCGGGGCCGTACTGGTCGCGGCCGGTGCGCTGGCGATGACCGCCATGCGCGACGCGATGGTGTTCTTCTACTCTCCGGCCATGGTTGCGGAAAATCCGCCCGAACCGGGCGTGCGCGTGCGTGTCGGCGGGTTGGTCGTCGATGGCACGGTGGAGCGTCCAGGCGCCGGCGGCGCCAATTTCACGGTCACGGACGGGGCGGGTGAGATCCGGGTGATCTACGCCGGGTCGCTTCCCGACCTGTTCCGCGAAGGTCAGGGCATCGTCGCCGAGGGCGCCTTTGCAGAAGACGGCGTGTTCACCGCCTCCACCGTGCTGGCCAAGCACGACGAAAGCTACATGCCGCCGGAAGTCGCCCAGGCGCTGCGCGAGAGCGGGCACTGGCAGCATGGCGAAGGCGAGGGCGGCGGATACGGGTCAGACTATGAAACGCCGTCGGGGTCGCGGCCTGGCGCGGGGAGCCGTTAGATGATCGCCGAGATCGGACGCTTTCTCGTCGCGCTCGCCTTCATCGCCTGCGTGGCGCAGACGATCCTGGCCTGGCGCGGCGCGGACCGGGGCGGACGCGGGCCGGCCGCTGAGGCCGGACGTGCGGCCGCTGAAATCGCGGTCCTGGCCGCCGGCGCCGCCTTCCTTCTGCTGATCGTCAGCTTTATCCGCTCCGATTTCTCCGTCGCCTATGTTGCGGCGAACTCCCACGTGGATAAGCCGCTGCCTTATAAGATCGCCGGCGCCTGGGGCGGGCATGAGGGCTCCATGCTCCTGTGGTGCTGGATCCTCGCCCTGTTCGGCTTGGGGCTTGCCCGCCTCGGTCCGAAAGACCTCGCCCTGCGGAGCCGTTCAGTGAGCTTTCAGGGGCTTCTTCAGGCCCTGTTCTTCGCGTTCCTCGCCTTCGCCTCGAACCCGTTTGAGCGCGTCTTCCCGGCGCCGATCCAAGGCTCCGACCTCAATCCCCTGCTTCAAGATCCAGCGCTCGTGATCCACCCGCCCATGCTCTATGTGGGGTATGTCGGGCTCTCCACCGCGTTCGCCATCGCGGCGGCGGGCCTGGTGCAAAGATCGGGCGGGCGCGAGCTGGCGGGGGCCCTGCGCCCGTGGGCGCTCGGCGCCTGGACCAGCTTGACCGCGGGGATCGCGCTGGGCGCCTGGTGGGCCTATTACGAGCTTGGATGGGGCGGTTGGTGGTTCTGGGATCCGGTGGAGAACGCCAGCTTCCTGCCCTGGCTGCTCGGCGCGGCGCTGGTCCATTCCGCGATCGCCACTGAGAAGCGCGGCGCCTTTCCCGGCTGGACCGTGTTTCTGGCGCTTCTCGCCTATATCATGTCGATCCTGGGGGCCTTCCTAGTGCGCTCCGGCGTATTGACGAGCGTGCATGCTTTCGCCCTCGACCCGGAACGCGGTGTTCTCATCCTCGGCATGCTCGGCGTGTCGGCGGTGGCGGGCTTCACGCTGTTCGCGCTGCGCGCCCGGACGCTGGGCGAGGGCGACGGCTTCGAGCCGACCAGCCGGGAGGCTTTTATCGGCGCGAACAATCTTCTCCTCGCCGCGTCTGCCGGGGTCGTGCTCACCGGCACATTGCTGCCGCTGGTCTATGAAGCCCTGAGCCTTCCGACCCCGTCGGTGGGCGCGGCCTATTTCAATCTTTCGGTCAATCCGCTGCTTCTGGCGGCCGTGCTGATGATGCCGCTTGCGCCGTTTCTGCCGTGGGCGAACGGCGGCGCGCGACCGGGCCTTGCGCAGATGAAGGCGGCTGCAATGCTGCTTCCTGTAGCCGCGGTGGCGGGCCTGTTCATCTGGTCGGGCGCGCCGGTGCTCGCCGTGATCGGCGGCGCGGTGGGGTTGTGGGCCATCGCAGGGGCGGTGATGGATGCATTGAACGCGCTGCCGGCCGCGCGCGCGCGCGGGGCGCGCCTGGCCGCGTCCGGACGCGCGCTCGCACACGCCGGGG
>JBKHAZ010000052.1:0-12429 GCA_046542605.1 Oceanicaulis sp.
GTCAAAGTAAGCCAGTGAGTCCTCGCTTACATTGGAGCTGAAACGCCAGACCTCGCGCGCGCCGAAGTCGCTCTCCGAGCCGATTTTGTGATTTTCCAGCGTTCCGTCGCGCCGCCTGGCGTTGGCGTAGGCGCGCGCGCCCACCAGACCGACTTCTTCCGCGCCGAAAAGCACCACGCGGATCGTGCGCCGCGGGTGCTCGGGCAGATCGCCGATCAGTTTCGCGGCGGCCGTGACGATACCCACGCCCGCGCCGTCGTCCAGCGCACCGGTGCCGGTGTCCCAACTGTCCAGATGGGCGCCGATGATGATGATCTCCTCCGGCGCCTCGGAGCCGACGATCTCGCCGATCACGTTGCCGCTCGTCACCTCGCCTCGCCATCCGGCATAGGTCTTCAGGCGGATTTGGATCGTGTCGCCGCTTTCATGGATGCGCTCGATCTGGTCCGCGTCCGGCGCGGACACCGCAAGCGCTGGAATATCAGGGCGCCGACCGTCGGGAAAACTCATCATGCCGGTGTGCGCAAACCGGTTGGAGCTGGTGCCCACAGAGCGAATCAACACGCCCGCCGCACCGCGGTCTTCGGCCTGATGCCAGGATTGAGTGCGCTTGCGATTCGCCCAGCCATAGCCCTCGCCGGTGCGCGAGGCGATCATCCGATCGTTGATGAAGACCAGCTTGCCCTCAAGCGCGGTTTCCGACGGGTCCGACGCGATGAAGGCGTCGTAACTGTCAAAGAACACGACTTCGGCTTCCAGCCCGCCCTCAGGGGTCGCCGCCGCACCGCCGAGCGATGTGGCGTAAAGCGGCTGGGGGAACGGCGCGGTGATCGCCACTTCCTCGTAGATCGAGCGACCGCGGGTCCAAAGGTCGAGCGGAAAGTCCTCGACACGCACATTTTCAAAGCCGAGCGCTTCAAGCTCATTCACCGCCCAGTCGCGGGCGCGGGCCTCGTGGGGCGTACCCGCCAGGCGCGGTCCGATCTCCGTGGTGAGCCGCTCGGTGAGCTCGTAAGCAAGGTCGCTTTCCAGCGCGGCGTCAGCCAGCGCGCGCACAGTCTCGCGGGCCTCGTCGTCAAAGTGGTGCGCGTCGTCCCGGGCCAGGCCCGGCGCTGCGGCGAGTCCCAGCGTTATAACGGCGCCGATGGCGCGGGTGGATAATCCGAGCATCACGATCTCCCCTGGGTGTCAATCGGAGCCGAGCCTAGCGCGCCGCAGCGCGACGACCAAGCCGAACCGGCATGGGGTGGCGCAGCGGTGTTCCCGACGCGAGCAAGCGTCTATAACGCGGCCATGATCACGCAGCGCCAAAACGATTCTGACCTTTCAGCCTGCCCCGAGCCCGTCGACGCGCCCGCCCGCAATGCGGTCTCCGGCCCGGACGACGCTCCGGGCCACGGCGCATTCGCGCCCGGCGCCGTGGCGCGCATCGGCCTTGCGATCGGCCGGCGCCTGCCGAAGGGGCGGACGGGTTTGCGCCTGGCCGGAGCGGCCCGGCCTCTGGCGCTGACCGGGTTGAAAAACGGGCGCAGCGACGTCGAGGCGCTCGGACTCAAGCTGCGCCTGCATCCCAGGGACAATCTCTCGGAAAAACGCCTTTTCCTGACCCCGCAATGCTTCGATCCAGACGAGCTGGACGCGGTGCGCGCAGCCATGGGGCCGGGCAAGGTGTTCATGGATATCGGCGCGAACGCAGGGGCTTATGCGTTGGTCGCGGCGACAGCCGGCGGTCCGGCGAGCCGGGTCATCGCGGTGGAGCCGCAGGCGGAAATGCGCCGGCGGCTCCTGTTCAACGCGCGCCAGAACGGATTGGAGCATCTCGAGGTCACCGGCGTCGCTCTCGCCGACTATGAGGGCGAGAACGTCATGCGCCTGGTGGCGGGAAATCTGGGCGGCGCCGCGCTCACCGGGCCCGGCGCGGCCGGCGGAGACGCGGTCCGGGTGACCACCCTGCCCGTTTTGATGTCGGACCTGCGCGCGCCACGCATCGACGCCATGAAAATCGACGTCGAAGGCGGCGAATTCGCCATCCTGTCCCCCTTTTTCAAGAACACCGAGCCGGGGGCCTGGCCGACGCTCCTGGTGCTGGAACGGGCCGATCTTGGCGGGCGCGGAGCTCCCGATGCGGCCGGGCTGGCTCAGTCGAAGGGATACCGCATCAAGCAGACCACACGCATGAATATCATTCTGGTACGGTGACCTTCGGCGCGTCCCCGGGGACAGGACACGCGCGAGGCCACGCCGACGAAAGCATGGGGGACACAGCATGAGCGTAAACCGGATCATTACGAGCCGGACCAAGGATCTTGGGGGATTCACCGTCTCACGGGTTTTGCCCTTCGCCAGGAAGCGGCGCGTAGGGCCGTTCGTCTTTTTCGACGAGATTGGACCGGCTGAGTTCGAGCCAGGCAAGGGGATAGACGTGCGCCCGCACCCCCATATCGGACTGTCCACGGTCACCTATCTTTTCGAGGGTGAGCTGGACCACGCCGATACGCTGGGTGTTCGAAAGACCATCACGCCAGGGGCGGTCAATCTGATGACCGCGGGACGCGGCATCGTTCATTCCGAACGCACCGGCCCGAAAGCGCGCGCTGCAGGCCACGGCCTGCACGGAATACAAGTCTGGCTCGCCCTGCCCCGCAGCGAGGAGGAGCGCGCGCCGGACTTCCAGCACGTGGCCGCTTCCGACATTTCCGAGCTCGAACAGGGCGGCGCCACGCTGCGCCTTATCATGGGCGAGGCCTACGGCGAGACTTCGCCGGTCACTGTCCACACGCCGACGCTTTACATCCACGCCGAATGCCCCGCCGGGTCGGCCTTCCAGCTGCCCGGCGGACAAGGTGAACTCGCGGCCTATGTGGTCTCAGGCAAGATCGAAACCGCCGGCGAACCGGTGGGCGCAGGCTGCATGGCCGTGTTCGCAGCCGGCGAGGCGCCGGTGATCCGCGCACGCGAAGACGCGCGGGTGATGATCCTGGGCGGCGGCGATATCGGCGAGCGCCACATGGAGTGGAATTTCGTCTCTTCCAGCAAAGAGCGGATCGAGCAGGCCAAAAGCGACTGGCGAGCCAGCGCGAAGGCGGGCTTTTCCGGCGCGCCGTTCTCGCTGCCGGAGGGCGAAGCCGAATATATTCCGGCGCCCGGCGACCCCGACCCCGGCCCGCCGGTGCGCACGATCGAACAGCCGACGAGCTGAGCGCTCTGCGCAATGACGCGCTGCAGCATGGATTTCGGGGTGATTTGCCGGACCCACGGCGCTAGAACGGTCTCCCGGTGAAGCGGACATGCGGCGTACAAGACCGCACCCGCGTGAGATGAGCAGGCAAATCCGAACGGGGGACACCCATGGCCGACGGCATGGTCACGCCGCGCGATCTGAGCGATCTGGGCGTCAAGAACGCGTTGAAGCTGAACGTGAACTGGAGCGAGGAGGCGCTCTACGAAACGGCCCTGCGCCGCGGCGAAGGCCGGGTGGCCAAAGGCGGCGCGCTTGTCGTGGAGACTGGCCAGCACACCGGCCGCTCGGCGCGCGACAAGTTCACCGTGCGCGACGAGACCACTGAAGACACGGTGTGGTGGGACAACAACGCCTCCATGACGCCGGCCCATTTCGATGCGCTGTGGAATGACTTCAAAGCGCACATGGAGGGCTTGGAGCTGTTCGTACAGGAGCTGTTCGGCGGCGCTGATCCGGCTCACCGCCTTCCTGTGCGCGTCATCAACGAGCTCGCCTGGCACTCGCTCTTCATTCGCCATTTGCTGCGTCGCCCGGATCGGTCTGAGCTGGAGGATTTCGCGGCGCAGTTCACCATCGTGAACCTGCCGAGCTTCAAGGCCGACCCTGAGCGTCACGGCACGCGCTCGGAGACTGTCATCGCGGTCAATTTCGCCGAGCGCCTGGTGCTGATCGGCGGTACGTCCTACGCTGGCGAGACTAAGAAATCGGTCTTCACCATCCTCAACTACTTGCTGCCGGAAAAGCGCGTCATGCCGATGCACTGCTCGGTCAATAAGGGCGAGCAAGGCGACAGCGCGATCTTCTTCGGGCTGTCGGGCACCGGCAAGACGACCTTGTCGGCCGACCCGCGCCGCGTGCTGATCGGCGACGACGAGCACGGCTGGTCGCCGGACGGCCTCTTCAATTTTGAAGGCGGCTGCTACGCTAAGATGATCCGCCTGGATCCCGAGGCCGAGCCGGCGATCTTCGCCACCACCAAGATGTGGGGCACGGTGCTGGAAAACGTGGTGATGGACCCCGTCACCCGCGAGCTCGACCTCGACGACGCCTCGCTGGCGGAGAACTCCCGCGGCGCCTATCCGCTGCACTATATCCCGAACTCATGCGACAGGAATGTGTGCGGGCATCCCAACAATGTGGTGATGCTCACCTGCGACGCGTTCGGCGTGATGCCGCCGATCGCCAAGCTCACTCCGGCCCAGGCCATGTACCACTTCCTGTCCGGCTATACCGCGAAAGTCGCCGGTACCGAAAAAGGCGTCACCGAACCCAGCGCCACCTTCTCCACCTGCTTCGGCGCGCCCTTCATGCCGCGTCACCCCAGCGAATACGGCGCGCTGTTGCGCGATCTAATCGCGGAGCACGGCGCGGATTGCTGGCTCGTGAACACCGGCTGGACCGGCGGGCCCTACGGCGAAGGCGAGCGCATGCCGATTCTGGCCACGCGCGCGCTCTTGAACGCCGCGCTCGACGGCTCGCTGGCCGGCGCGGACTTCCGCATCGACCCGGTCTTCGGCTTCGCCGTGCCCACCAAGGTCGAGGGCGTCGATCCGGCCATCCTCGACCCGCGCGACACCTGGGACGATCCGGCCGCCTATGACGCGCAGGCGCGCAAGCTCGCCGACATGTTCGTGGCCAATTTTGAACGTTTCGAAGAGCACGTCGCGCCCTATGTGCGCGCCGCCGCACCAAAGCCGGACGAGGTGAATGCGGCGGAGTAGAGGCTTCGCAGCTGATGAGACGAACCCCGGCGCGGCGCGCCGGGGTTTTGCTATCGATCGGCCATGGACCTGGACTTTATCGCAAGGCTCAACCAGCTGAAGCCCGGCCATCAAACCGGGCGCTTCAAGGGTGAGCGATGGAGCGTGACCGTCACCGGCGCGCCCGGCGACACCGTTCGCAAGCTTTACGGCGAGCGCTTTTCAGGCGGCGATCATGTGAGCTTCAATCTCTACACCACCGCCTCAGGGCCGAAGTTGAGGCCTTGTGAGATGCCGGAAGCGAAGGTGATCGAATTCGTTTTGGGGTTCAAACCGGGATCCTCACCGGTCTCGGGCGGGAACACACCGCCTCACCGGTTCGCTCTATCGCATCACGCGCAGTTCTCGCGGAGACGGATATGAAACGGCGAAATATGCAAAGCGCGGCCGCCATCGCTGTGGGGCTGGCGACCGGCTTGGCCGTGTTGCTCTGGCTGCTGCTGGGCGCGGTGACGGGCTGAAGTCGACCGCCCGCCAGTTCAGGCTCACCCCTGCGCAGCGGCGGTCGGCTTGGGGCCGCGACCCCGACGGCGTGGCTTGCCGCCGCCCTGACCGCCTTGGCCGCCGCGCGACTGACCGCCCTGGCCCTGCGGACGCCCGCCGCCGGAGCGGCCGCGGCCGCCTCCGCCCCCGCCGCGATTGCGCTTCGGCTTGGCCGCCTCGCCTTTGGGCATGGGCGGAGCGTCGTTCATCCCGGCGATTTCCTTGCCCATCAGCTTTTCGATGTCCTTCAAGAGAATCCGCTCATCGGGCGCCACCAGCGAGATCGCCCGCCCGTCCGCGCCGGCGCGCGCGGTGCGGCCGATGCGGTGGACATAGCTTTCCGAGACGTTGGGCAGCTCGTAATTCACCACCACGGCCACATCGTCGATATCAAGGCCGCGCGCGGCGATGTCGGTGGCCACCAGCACCGGCGACTTGCCCGAGCGGAAGGCCTCCAAAGCACGCTCGCGCTGACCCTGGGACTTGTTGCCGTGGATGGCGTTCGCCTTGTGGCCGTAGCTGACGAGCCGCTTGGCGACCCTGTCGGCGCCGCGCTTGGTGCGTGTGAACACGATCGCCTTCTTGCCCGCGTCCGGCGCCATCAGCTCGATCAGCGCGTCCGGCTTGTCGCCTGCGTTCACATAGAAGACCTTCTGGTCGATGCGCTCCACCGGCCGGGAGGGAGGCGTGACCGCAACCGTCACCGGATCCTTCAGAAAATCGTCGGCGAGCTGGCGGATCTGTACAGGCATTGTGGCCGAGAACATCACCGTCTGGCGCGGCTTGGCCACCTGGGAGAGAATTTTGCGGATCGCCGGCATGAAGCCGAGATCGAGCATCTGGTCGGCCTCATCCAGAATCACGGTGCGGGTGTGATCAAGGCGCGCCTTGCCGGTGGACATGTGGTCGAGAAGTCGGCCCGGCGTCGCGATCAGAATATCAAGGCCGAGCGCCAGCTTCTTGATCTGCGGGCCCGGCTTCACGCCGCCGAACACCACCGCATGGGTGAGGCCGGCGTGCTTGCCGTAGGTCTCCACGCTGACGCCGATCTGGGCGGCGAGTTCGCGCGTGGGCGCCAGGATCAGGGCGCGGCAGGTACGGCCCGGCGCCTGCTTTTTGTCTTCCAGCAGCCGGGTGATCAGCGGCAGCACGAAGGCGGCCGTCTTGCCGGTGCCGGTCTGGGCCAGCCCCACCACGTCGCGGCCTTCAAGGACCGGAGCGATGGCGCGGGCCTGGATCGGGGTCGGGGTCTCGTAGCCTTCGTCCAGAACGGCGCGAAGGACCGGCTCGGCGAGGCCGAGATCGGTGAAGTTCGTCATATCAAACCTTCTCGCGCACCTCGGGGTCGCCCGGGTGCGGCGTTAAACAATCAAAGAGGACAACTGCGCAGATCAGCCGCCGTCGGCGGGCGCGTTTCTGCGCCCAACGCCCGGACAGGAAACCCTGGAGCTGATCGCTCAAGGCCGATCCGATCGCGGCTCGGCGGATGGGCGAAACCGCCCCCTCCACGCGCCAAGACGCTTGCGTACCTCCCATGTGGACGCGTTCTGCGGCGAAAGCAAGGCGCGCTTCGCATTTCTCGCGGTTCGGCGAGCCCGCGCCGTTGCAGACGCTGCAGCGTGACCTTGGACGCTTCTCCGAAGTCGCTTTCGGACCGGCGGGCTCCAACCTCATCCGGCTCAAGGGTTACGGAGACATTGTCACGTTCGCGCTCGACCCTGCGCTTGAAGCGTCTCCCAGCCGGCAGGTGCGGACCGCTTGCGGCGTCTTGCGCTCCAGCGGCGCGCCGGACTTCCTTGACGACACCACGGCCCGCCACCGCATCCTCCAACGCCTGCAGCGCGACCCGTGCGGCCGGGTGCGGATCCTCCCCGTTGCCGATCGGCTTGAGCCCAGCCCCCCGCCGGCGCCCCCTGAACCGGGGGGCGCTTGGCGGCGTATTAACCGGCCTGTGAGACGCTGAGCCCTGACGTGACGCAAACCGGGTCGGGCCATGGGCGAACCTCTTCTGGACTGGATCGGCGCCGCCGCCGTGCAATCGGCGCACGCCCTGTTCAACGTCGGCGGAGTGCTGGTGTTCGGCGCGGCCGGCTTCTTCCTGCTGGCGCTTCTGTTGCGCGGGCGGGACGCGCTGAGCGATGCGCTTCGGGTCTTGCCGGAGACGCGCACGAATCTCGCCCTCGCCGCCTTCAACGCCATCGCCCTGGCGCCGGTCTTCGCGATGCTGGCGGTCGGCCTCGACACGCTGGCCGGGGTGGCGGCCTGGCGCGCGCCTTTGAGCGCGTTCTGGAACAACCTTCCGGCCGCTCTGGTGTGGCCGGCCGCCGTCATCGCAGGCGATTTCACCGGCTATTGGCGCCACCGGCTTGAACATGTGCGCTGGCTGTGGCCGAGCCACGCCGTGCACCACTCAGACACAGACATGACCTGGCTGACCCTGCACCGGTTTCACCCCGTCAACCGGCTGACGACCTATGGGATCGACACCGGCGTTCTGGTTTTGCTTGGCTTTCCCACCGAGGCGGTCATCGTCAATCTGATGGTGCGCCAGTATTACGGCATGTTCATCCATGCCCGCCTTGACTGGCATTACGGCGCGCTCGGACGGATTTTCGTCTCGCCGGTGATGCATCGCTGGCACCATGCCTGCGACCGGCGCGCCTACAACGCCAATTTCGCGACAGTGTTTTCGCTCTGGGATCAGGCCTTCGGCACCTATTTCGTTCCAGGTCCGGTGACGGCGGCCACCGGCGTCGATCACTCCATGGGCGCCGGGCTCGCCGGCCAGCTTGGTTATGCGCTTTCGCCGCGCGCCTACGGCCGGCCGGCCGCCCCGCCGGCTGCGCGCGAAACCGGACGCGCCTGAGCCGCGTTGCATCGGCGAACCCCCTGGAGCGCGCCATGTCCTCGACATCCGACCGCCTCGCCGCCCTTCTGGACCGGCATGGACGAACCTTCTGCGACGAGCTTGGGATCGACATCGTCTCGGGACGGCCGGCCGCGCTGTTTCAGTGGCTTGTGGCCAGCAATCTCTACTCCACCCGGATCGGCGCCAAGCTCGCCACGGCAGGCGCGAAAGCCCTGTTCGAGGACGGGCTCACCACCGCGCAAAAACTGTGCGACGCCGGCTGGGAGCGCCGGGTGAAGCTGTTGAACGGCGCGGGGTATGCGCGCATGGACGAGCGCTATTCTGCGATCCTCGGCGACATGGCCGAGCAGATTCTCAAGCGTTATCATGGTGATTTGCGCCGATTGCGCACCGAAGCCGAGAGCAAGGTCGGCGCTGAAATCGATGCGCTGACGGACCTGAAGGGCATCGGCCCCTCCGGCGTGGATATTTTCCGGCGCGAGGCCCAATGCGTGTGGACGGAGCTGGCGCCCTTCATGGACAAGAAGGCCCGCGCCGCGGCGCGGGATCTCGATCTTCCCGACGAGGCATGCGCGATGAAGGACCTCGCCGGGGAGCGCTTCGTGACCGCCGTCGCCGCCCTGGTGCGCACCGATCTTGAAGGCGACGCCGGCGAAATCCGAAAGGCCGCCTGACTCGGTCACGCAATCACGATCAGCTCCGGGGTTGGACCTTGCGGCGTAAAGCCCCACCTTGGCGGCGAAGCGAAGCGCTGAGGGAAAGCCCGCGATGACGACCTACACCCCGCCGAAAGTCTGGAGCTGGGACCGCGAAAGCGGCGGTAGGTTTTCCAGCATCAACCGGCCGGTATCCGGGGCCACCCACGACAGAAACCTTCCGGTGGGCGAGCACCCGTTTCAGCTCTACTCGCTCGCCACGCCCAACGGCGTGAAGGCGACGGTGCTGTTCGAGGAATTGCTCGAAGCGGGCCATGACGCGGAATACGACGCCTGGCTGATCAATATCGGCGAGGGCGAGCAGTTCTCCTCCGGCTTCGTGGAAATCAATCCGAATTCGAAAATCCCCGCCTTGTTAGACCGATCCGGGCCCCAGCCCGTGCGAGTATTTGAATCCGGCTCGATCCTCCTGCACCTGGCCGAGAAATTCGGGGCTTTCCTGCCCGAGGCGGGTCCGGCGCGCACAGAGGTGATGAACTGGCTCATGTGGCAGATGGGCTCGGCGCCCTTCCTCGGCGGCGGCTTCGGCCACTTCTACGCCTACGCGCCCGAGAAGTACGAATACCCGATCGATCGCTTCGCCATGGAGGTGAAACGCCAGCTCCACGTGCTCGAAACGACGCTGGCCGACCGGCCCTATATCGCGGGAGACGCCTATACGATCGCAGATATGGCGATCTGGCCCTGGTACGGGGCGCTGGCCATGGGCAGGATCTATGAGGCCGGCGAATTTCTATCGGTGCACGAATACGAAAACGTGCGCGCCTGGTCGCGAAAAATCGCCGAGCGGCCTGCGGTCAAGCGCGGCCGCCGGGTGAACAAGGTCTGGGGCGAGGAGGCCGACCAGATGCCCGAGCGCCATGGGCCGGGCGATTTTAAAGGCTAGAGGCCGATCTCGAACGTGCAGGCGCGGCCGCCTGCGTGTTCGCATCGGGTGTGACGCACGGCGGCTCGCGCACTGACGAGGGTCTGGAACAACACCTCAAGAACGCCGACGTGCCAGACACAGCCCGGTATCGCGATCGGGTTGCCGGTGATGGTGAGGCGCAAAGGCGGCCCCGGCTCGACCGTGCACACGCCCGAACCGGCGAAGGTCCAGGCGTGGCGGGCTATGGATTTCATCAGCATCGGCCCTGCAAGGCGCGCGGGCAGGAGCCTCAGGATCGCCTGCGCGGGCTTCGGGATGCGGTGGGCGAGGATATAGGCGCCGGTGAGCCGGCCGGCTTCGGCGGCCACGGCGCGCGCCTGATCGCCGGGAAGCTCGGCGAAAAGCGCATTGAACAATGCCCGCGCCAAAGCCTCGTCAATCATCGCTTCAGGCCGGATGCGTAAGAGATCCGAAAGCCCCGCCCTGGCGAACACACGGCCGGTCAGGCCAGGTCCGCCCGCGGCGGTCAGCGCCGCCTCGGTCTGCAGGACGGTGTTCGGCCCGATCAGCCCGGCGCGCGCCGGACTGGCCGGCCGAGCGAGGGCGGAGGCCCTCATCGCGTCACCGCCGCTCGATCAAGGTGGTGGAGGCGCGTGTCTCGCCGGACTCCATCTGCTCGCTCCCGCCGCCGCAAGCCATGACCGGCTCCGGGTTTTCCGACAGACGCCGGGCGCGCCTGATGGCGGCCTTGTCGGCGTTGGCCTGCCAGTCGTCGATCTGGGCCGGCGCAATGGTGCGCGTGCGGTCGAAGTTGAAATCGACCGTCTTTTTCGACTGCGGCCCCCAATAGTTCGCCTTGCCCAGATCATAGAACTGGCGCTTGAAGCCGGCCTTCAGGAACGCTTTCAGACATCCGAGCAGATACCGCCGGCGATAGCCCGTCCCGCGCCAGGGATAGTGGAACAGCGCTTTCTGCATGTAGAAGCGGCGATAATTCTTCATCACGCCGTTTAGAAGCTCGCCCCGCTCCATGGCCTCAGGCTTCATGATGGGCGTGACGAAATTGTATTTTTCAAAGTCGAAAATCTCGACCTTGTCGCCGAGCGCCTGGAACAGCGGCGTGAACGGCCAGGGCGTGTACATGGCCCAGTTGGCGAGATCGGGCTGCCAGTCCCACGCCATCTTATAGGTCTCCTCCAGCGTCTCCTCGGTTTCGTTGTCGAGCCCGACGATGAACTGGGCCTCCACAAAGATATCGGCCTCGCGGAGCAGGCGGATCGCCTCCTTGTTCTCCTCGACCTTGGTCTCCTTGTTGAACTGGTCAAGCTTCAACTGGGCGGCGGCTTCCGTGCCGAGCGAGACATGGACCAGCCCGGCTTTGCGGTAGAAGGCTAAAAGCTCCTTGTCGCGCATGATGTCGGTGACGCGGGTGTTGATGCCCCACTGGATCTTTTCCGGCAGGCCGCGGTCGATCAGCTCCTGGCAGAACTGGATGAATTTCTTTCGGTTAATCGTGGGCTCCTCATCGGCGAGGATGAAGAAGCCGACGCCATGTTCGTTCACCAGCGTTTCGATCTCGTCGACGACCTTTTTGGGATCGCGCACCCGATAGTCCCGCCAGAACTTCCACTGGCTGCAGAAGCTGCAGGTGAACGGGCAGCCGCGCGCCATATTGGGGATCGCCACCTTCACGCCCAAGGGCACGTAAATGTAATGATCCCATTCCAGCATGGACCAGTCCGGCTCCAGACCGTCGAGATTCTTGATCGTGGGCGCAGCTTCGGTCGAAACGATCTTGTCGCCCTCGCGGAAGGCCAGGCCCTTGATCTCCCAGCGGGCCGATCGCAGCACGTTCTCATCAATGGCGCGGATGAGATTGACGAAGATCTCCTCGCCTTCCCCGCGCACGATGACGTCGATCCACGGCGCCTCTGTGAGCACCTGGGTGAACATGAAGGTGGCGTGGATGCCGCCAAGCACGCGCACCGCATCCGGCACGGTCTCCTTGGCGATTTCCAGCACACGTTCGGCGGTGTAGATCGCTGGCGTGATCGCTGTCGTTCCGACTACGTCGGGCTGGAGTTCCGCCATCTTCCCGCGCACGTCCTCATCGCTGAGGTGATGGGTCATGGCGTCAAGGAAGTGAATGTCGGTGAAACCGGCCTTCTTCAGCGGGCCGGAGAGATAGGCCACCCAGGCCGGCGGCCAGCTTCCTGCGATCTCCGCCCCGCCGGAATGATAATTCGGGTGAATCAGCAAAATCCGCATGGGCCGCCTCACTTGAAGGGTCCAGATACCCTTACATTTATTGTGTCCATTTACCCTTACACTGGGTGCGGGCATGGCGGGAGGCGTCAGGGGGTCGCATGCGACGAAGGTCGCAAAGCCGCCTTGGGCGGCGTTGATGTGACAGAGCCCGCCGGGATTTCGCCGCGGCGGGCCGTCTTCACGCACCGGGGCCGGCGTCATCGGCCAGGTCTGTGCCAGACATC
>JBKHAZ010000053.1:0-12334 GCA_046542605.1 Oceanicaulis sp.
CGGCCGCGCGCGCCATCTGGGCCAGGCGCTGGATGGCGCCCTCGATCTCCTTGCCGGCGACCATCATCAGGTCGGCCATCTCGTCGATCACCACGACGATATAGGGCATGGGGTCGGGCTCGATGATCTCGGTCTCGTAGACCGGCTCGCCGCTTTCCTTGTCGAAGCCGGTCTGGACGGTGCGCTCCAGCACCTCGCCGGCCTCGCGGGCGGCGCGGGCTTTCTCGTTGAAGCCCTTCATGTTGCGCACGCCCACCTTGGACATTTTCAGATAGCGCGACTCCATCTCGCGCACCGTCCATTTCAGCGCGGCCACCGCCTTTTTCGGATCGGTGACGACGGGCGAAAGCAGGTGCGGGATGCCGTCATAGACTGACAACTCCAGCATTTTGGGGTCGATCATGATCATCCGGCACTCCTCCGGGGGCAGCCGGTAGAGGAGCGAGAGGATCATGGCGTTCACGCCCACCGATTTACCCGAGCCCGTAGTGCCCGCGATCAACAGGTGGGGCATCTTGGCGAGGTCCGCGGTGAACGGCTCGCCGCCGATGGTTTCGCCCAGCGCCATGGGCAGCTCGGCCTTGGCGGCTTCGAAGTTTTTCGAGGCCAGAAGCGCGCGAAGGAACACCGTCTCGCGGTCCTGATTGGGCAGTTCGATGCCGATGGCGTTGCGCCCCGGCACCACGGCGACGCGGCAGGCCACGGCGGCCATGGAGCGCGCGATGTCGTCGGCGAGATTGATCACCCGGCTGGTCTTCACGCCGGGCGCGGGTTCGAGCTCATAGAGCGTCACCACCGGGCCGGGACGCACCTGGACCACCTCGCCCTTCACGCCGAAGTCTGCGAGCACGCCGGTGAGGATCTCCGCGTTCTGGGCCATGGCGTCGGGGTCGACGACTTCGGCGCGCGGCGGGGCGGGGGAGAGCAGGTCGAGGCGCGGCAGGTCGAACCCGTCGGTCTCCGCAAACGGCAGGGCGCCCTGGGCTTCGCGCGCTTCGCGATCCGACGGCTTCGGCGCTTTTTTCTTCGCCACTTTCGGCTGCGGGCGCTTGTCCGCCACGGCGGCGGGCGGGGCGGGGGTCTTGCGCTGCAAGGGGGCGGCCGGATCTTCAGGCGCGCGCCCGCGCTTCAGAAACCCCGGCGCGGTCGCCGCGCTGCCGTCGGGTTCGGGCGCGGCCTCCGGCGCGTCCTTGCGCCAGGGGCGCGGGGCGTTGCGGGTGATCTGGTCGATCCACACGCGCACCGTGGCCCAGGCGAGGTGGGCCGCCTCCTGGGCCGCGGCGAGATCGGAGAGGCGCAGGCCGAAACAAAAGAAGACGCCGAACACCGCCAGCAAAAGCCCAAGCGCGGCGGCGGGGACGGCCGGTCCAGGCAGGACCAGGCCGATCAACCCGGCGACGCCCGCCAGCATCCGGTCGCCAACGAGACCGCCAAGTCCGGCGGCGAACGGCCAGCTTTGCGACGCCGGCATGGGCAGCGCGCTGACCGCCATGGCGAAACCGGTCACCCCGCACAGCCCGGCGCCGAGCCGGAACAGGCCGAGCCAGACCCCGCGCCGGCGCGGCCCGCGCACCAGAAGGATCAGCCCCCAGGCGATCATCGCCAGAGCCGCAGCGGCGCCGGCCCAGCCCGTGGCTTGCAGGATCAGATCGGCCGTTATCGCGCCCGGCGCGCCCAGCAGATTGGAGACCGGCGCCCCGGTGGCGGCGTTGAGGCTGGGATCGAGGGGATCGTGGCTGAACAGGCTTGCAAGCGCGAACCCGCCCGCCGCGGTGAGCGCGAGGCCGGTCAAGGCGGTGCGCACGCGCGCCATCAGCCCCGGCGGGGCGTCGATGACGGTGTCGGACGGCGACAGGGGCGCGGCGCTGGCGGACATGGGCGGCAGCATCGCGCGAAGAGTCTTCAAATGGGGTAAACGCCGGTTAACCGCTCCACCCCGCAATGCAGCCTGCGGCGTCAGCCGGCGTTTCGGTCAAAGCGCGGCTTGCCGGCGTGGAAGGCGCGGTCGGCCTTGTTCGCGGGATAGATCAGGGAGAGCGTCGAGCCCAGCGTGTAATACGAGCGCAGGAAGCGGAAGCCCATGTAAAGCGGCAGCACCCAGAGAAGATCGACCCTGCGCCAGATCAACAGCACCGTGATCGCCAGAACGAACGGCATGCCCAGCACCACCGCCACCACCGTGGCGAAGCTCGGGTGGGCGTAGACCCCGCCATAAAGCACCAGCACCAGCGCGCCATAGATCAGCAGCGGCGCCATCATCGCCCGGCGCGCACCGTTGAGCAGGGTGAAGGGCAGCGAGACGCAGCCGATGATCGAGCCGTTGCGGAACAGGACCGAGCGATTGTGCGCCACCACGTGGTAGAGCGAGCGGAACCAGCGCGTGCGCTGCTCGCGCAGGAAAGCGACCGTATCGGGGGTCTCGGTGTAGAACACCGCACGCGGGTCGGAGACGTTGCGATAGCCCAGAGAGGCCATGGCGAGCGTGATGTCGGTGTCCTCCCCGTTCATGCCCTCGACAAACCCGCCGGCTTCGTCCAGCGCGGCCTTGCGGTAGATCACATACATGCCCGGCAGGCCGAAAACGCCTCCGAACGCGCCGAAGCTCACCTGCACGAAGCCGTGGCGCAACAGCACCTCGATGGCGCGCACTTTCGACAACAGGCCTTCGTCCTCGTGGGGCAGGGGCAGACCGCCCACCGCGCCCACCTTGGCGTTGGCGAAATGGCGCATCGCCACATGCAGTGATTTCGGCCCGATCTCGGTGTCGGCGTCGATGCGCACAACGAAGGCTTCGTCGATGAGGTCGAGCCCGCGATTGAGCGCGCGCGCCTTGCCGGGGATCTTCGAAACGTCCACGACATAATCGGTGATGTGCGCGCAGGCTTTGAGCGTCGCCTCGGCCAGCCTCGCGGTTTCGTCGGTGGAGTTGTTCTCCATGACGATCACGCGGACCGGCCCGTCATAATTCGCCGCCGCCGCGTCCACCGCCATAAGCGTGTCTCGGATCTGGTGGGCTTCGTTATGGGCGGGCACGAGCACCGCCACCGGCGGGGCGAAGGCGCGCCGGCGCGAAACCGTGTTGCGGATCCAGCCCAGGAAGGCGAGCTGGCCGGTCATGATTTGCTGGGCCAGGAAGACGCCCGGCCCCATGCCGCCGAGCAGCGCGATGGAGCGCAGATAGCCGGCCTGGCCCTCATACACGGTCGCCACCACGATTGCGGCCACCGCCGCCACGAAGCCGGTCCCGAACACCAGCGCGTATTCGTAGACCTTGCCCGTGCGCCGGATCGGCGTGCCGGAATCCACCGGCAGACGCGCATTGCGGATGAGCGTGTGAGGAAAGATCGCCAGCCCCGCCATGCCGACCAGGAATTGCTGGAAATGGATCGGCCAGGTCGCCGCGGCGTAGCGCCAGCTCGTCCAGCTCGCCGCGTCCACGATCGCGCACGCCACGGCGAACTTGACCAGGAACAGCACGGCCAGTTTCAGCTTGCCGCCCGGCGAGGCGTAGGCGAACAGCGCGTAGGTGACAAAGAAGCTCAGTAGGAAGGTGCGCACCGGCAGGACCGCGTTCAGCCGGTCGGCGGAAAAGCCCACGAAGTCGCGCGGGATCGCCAGATCGAACAGGGCGCGAGAGGCCTCCGGGATCGCCAGAAGCACCGCGGCGATCACCGCGAACACCGCCAGGGCCATGTCCTGCACGATGCGCGGCCGGGCCACCGAAACGCCCTTGGGCGTGGAATCGACCGAGCGGAAGAAGTCCTGCTGACGGCCCGCGGAATCGTAGCGCGCCTCGCCGGCGCGACCGGGTGTCTCGACGCGGGGCGCGCCGGGCTCCTTGAGCAATGCGCGGAACGCCTCGACGCCCGGCGTGGCGGCCGGACGCGGCGGTGCGGGCGGCGCGCGATCCGGCGTCCTGTCGCGGTTTTTCGGATCGTCGAGCATCGCCCCGCCTGAAAATCGCCCCTTTTGAGCCCTGCGCCCGCCGCAGACGGCCCGTCCTTTATCCGTTAAGAATAGGTTTACCGTGAAATGCGGCGGCATTGGGGTCCAGTGCGAACTTTCGAATCGCCGCATGATCTGGGGGATGCCCATGAACACCCGTGTCTACGCCGCCGGCCTGGCCGTTCTGTCGTCGGGCGCCGTCGCGCTTCCCGCCGCCGCGCAGGAGGCCCGCTTCGAGCTGCGATCGGAGACCATGGTCGCGCGCAGCGACCCGTTTTCGCCCGACGATGAATTGCTCGGCGCGCTGGGCGCGCCCTTCGACCTGGAGACGGGTCTGGATTCCAACACCTGGGCGAGCTGGGTGCGTCCGCTTGAGGGCCGCAAGGTGCTGCGCGTTCAGGGCCAGGTGCGCGCGCGCACCTATTTCGACCGCGACGCGCTGGACTCGCTGCTGCTCACCCCGCGCATCCAGTATTGGGACACGTTCGCGGAAAACCGGGTGCAGGTGCGCCTGCGCGGCCAGGTTTCGGTGCTCAATCGGGACGGCGGACGCCAGTGGACACGGCCCGAAGCCGAAGCCCAGCTGCGCTGGCGCCCGAACGGAGATCGCGCTGCGGAGACGGTCGCACACGTTCGCGTCAACCGGTACGATTTCGACGGTCCGCTCGATGCGCTGGACTCAGATCGCGTCCGCTTCGGGCTGGAGCAGTTTTTCCGCTTTGAGGGCGATCGCGCGCAGCTGCGCCTGTCGGCGTTTCATGAAAGCGCGGATGCGGCCGACGATGCGTTCAGCTTCGACGAGGTGCGCACCCGCGCCGAGCTGACCTTCCGGCCCGGCGAAGTGACCGCCCTGTCCTTGCTCGCCGACTATCGCGAGCGCGATTACGAGGACGATTTCTCGGCCGTGTTCCCGACCCCGCGCGCCGATCAGCGCTTCCTCGCCGAAGCGCGTGTGGAGCGCAAGGTCTCAGAGCGTATCACCGCGTTCGCCTCGGCCGGGTATCTCGACAATGAATCCAATATCTCGATCCGCGACTATGGCGGCGGGACCTTCCAGGCGGGCTTCCGGCTGCAGCTCTAGAGACCGCCTGAACCGAGTATGAACAAGGCGGTCATGAATTGACCACATGAGCGCCGCCCGAGGGCCGGAAACAGATCACGGATGAGACTTATTGATTTGCGAAATCTGTCATGGTGAATGGACCGTTAACCGGTCTGTCGGGGCGCTCGGGGTTTGATCCAATGAAGACGAATAAGGAATACACGCGCCGCTTTCCGTGGTTCTCCGCCTCGCTCGGAGTGATCGCGCTCGCCAGCGCCGCCACGCTCCTGGTGTCCGGCCAGCTCAACGCCGGCCAGGGCGAGTTCGGCCTGTTCGTCACCCGCACGCTTCAGAACCTCACCTCCGCCCAGGCCGATTTCGAGGGCGCGGACCGTCATCACATCCGCATCGGTGACTCCGGGGCCGAGGACGGCCTGGTGGTGTCGGGTTTTCCCTCCTACGCTTCGGCGGACCTGCCGCTGGTGCGCGATCAGGAGATGACCGCGATCCGCCTGGTGCTGTCGGGCGAGCAGGATGTGAGCGAGCGCGCGGTCACCGCGCTGCGCGTCACCGTGAACGGCGAACGGGTCATGGAGCGCGTGCTCAGCCCGGGCCGGCGCACCTTCAACTGGGTGTTCGACCTGACCGAGGAATTGCAGGCCGCGCCCGGCGCGCGCGTCGCCTTCCAGCTCATGGGCGATCTGCCCGAGGATCTGTGCCACAACGACCGCTCCATGGGCGCGGTGATCGCCTTTGATCCGGACTCCGGCTTTGAAGTCGAGCTCGACGGGGCGCTGTCTTCGGTGCGCGACGTGCTGGCGCTGACCCCGCGCGACATCACCATTGCGGTGGACGAGGGCGACGCATGGTTTGAAATGGCCGCCCGTCTGGGCGCGGATTTCGTGCGAGACGGGTCGCGCGTGGAGATGGTCTCTCTCGCCGCCGCCGCAGCCATGGCCGAGCCGGGCCTGAAGGGCCTGTTCCTGGCCGCTTCGCCCGAGGCGCTGCAGCGCGCCGGTTTCAACAACACGCGCGAGCGCGCCGAGGCAGGCGCCAGCCTGTGGCGGCGCGCCGGCGCGACGATGATTGCGGTGACCGACCCGACCCGGTTCGAGACCGCGCGTTTTCTGACCAGCGAGCTGTCCGCCATTGCGCGCGCAGACGCGGTGGACCCGGTGGTGTTCGAGCGCCGCGCGCGCCAGGGCGAAATCCTCTCGGTGGAGCATTTCGGCGTGGACACCTCGATCCAGCGCATCGCCGACAGCCGCGAGTGGCGCTTCGATTACGCCCTGTCTCAAATGCCCTTCGGCCTGCTGCCCGAAGCGCTGGCGCTGGACCTGCGCCTGCCCGAAGGGCCGGGCGGCTTCACCAACATCGCCCATGTGGAGCTGAACGGGGAGTTCATCGACTCCCGCCGTCTCCAGCCGGGCGTGGAGAATCGCTTCGCCGTGGCTCTGCCGCCCGAGCGCCAGGGGCTGAACAATGAAGTGTCGGTGGTGCTTCAGCGCCATCGCGACGACGGCGGATGCGAGATCAGCCGGCAGCGCTACCCGGTGCAGCTCACCGGCGCGAGCGGCCTGATGGTGTCGCGCGGCGCGGGCGCGGGCGGGTTCACCGCCCTGCCGCCGGCTTTCGCCGATGGCGTGGACGTGCGCCTGCCCGACGGCCTGGAAGGGCGCGAGCGTCTGATCGCGGCGCGGGTCGCGGCCGAGAGCCTCGCCTATTTCGTGCCCGCCGGCGCACCGATGAGCTTCTCCTTGCTGACCGCCGACAACGGCGTGACGGGTCCGGTGAACCGGCCCTTCCTGGCCGTCAACACCAGCCCGTCCAACGCCGGCGCGCCGCTGCGCGTCTATGCCGACCGGCTGGTGATGAACGAAGGTTCGGGCTCGGGCGCGGACGTGCGCGCCCTGTCCAATCTGGCGCTCATCCAGGTGGCGCGCGCCGAGGTGGGCCGCGAGCGGGATCGTCCGGTGTATGCGCCCGGCCTGATCGTGCACGCGATCGACGAAGCGCCGCTGATCGCCGGCGCCCGGCTGGGCCGCGACTTCGTCTCCATCGTGCACTCCGACGGCGTGGCGGTGTCGCCTGACCGCGCCTCGGTGGACGGCCTGTCCGATCTTCTGCGCTGACGCCGGGTTAACCATTCGGCAAGGCGGAGCGGGCGACACCTGACCCTTGTTCTTACTGGGGAAGGGTCTCCGGCCGCTGCGCCGGGTCGCGATGCGATGGATCAGGTCTCGATCGAAGCCGCCGAGGCGCTCAGCGGAGAAGAAGCCTTCATCCTGCAGCTGCGCCCGCCCACCCCGCCGGGCGCCGACGAAGCCGCGCTCGCCGGGCGGATCGACCAGTTCACCCGCCTGTATCTCGCCGCCAGCGAGCCGCATCGCGCCCGCTTCGCGCATCTGGCGCCGCTGACCTGGGCGATCGCGGCCAGCCGCTTCGACGCCGAGCGTGTGGAGATGCTGCGCGGCGATCTGGCCGAAACCCTGTTCGGACGCGACGATCCCAGCCGCGCCCAGCTCGCCCGCCAGCCGGCGGGCTATGGCGAAGCGGCCGACGGGGTCGCCGAGCCGGAAGACGGAGCGACCGACTGGGACGCCGCCGCGCCCAACCATGGCGCGCTGGAGATCGACGACAGCGACGTGTTCGAGGTCGACGCCTGGCGCCTGGCCGACGCCGAAGCGGAAGACGGCGCGCCGGTCTCCGAGCCGCAGCCCGCCGCCGCCGATCACGAATTTGAAGGCGAAGCGGCGCAGCCGTGCGCCGGCGAAGCAAGCTCCGAGGCTGTCGACCAAGAGCCTGAACCTGATGTGCTGGACGCGCTCGCCGAGCTGGAGCGCGCCTTCGCCGGCGAGGTCGCAGACGCGGACGCCGCGGAAGCCGGCGATGACCCCGACCGGGTTGCGGCGGGCGACGGCGACGGCGAGGCTTCGCCGGAGGCCGAATGGCGCATGGCCGACATCGCGCCCGACAGCGCCCAAGACAGGGAGCCGGCGCCGGATTCCGCACCGCCGGGCGCCACGGCGGCGCCGTTCGATCTGGGCCGCTTCGCCGTCGATCCCGATGCGCTGGAAAACGCCGAGCGGTCCGACGCGCCGTCCAGCGATGGGTCTGAGGCGCCGCACGGCGAGGCCGCGTCCCGAGCCGGCGGACCGGAGGCCGAGGCGCCCGACTTCGAGCAATTGACCGAGGCGCCCGCCCCGCGCGCCGGCGATCTCGCCGCCGAACTCGCCCGGTTTCGCGAGGAGATGCGACAGATCGCCGGGTCGATCCCCGGATCGGGCGACGGCGAGGCGCTGGCTCGCTTCCGCGAGGAGGTGGAGAGCGTGGCTGGAGAGATGGGGCAGCGCGTCGACGGCGCCGCGCAGCGCATCGAGGCGGCCGCAGACCGGATTCTCGAGGCCGCCGGCCCCGGCGCTGCGGAGCGTTTGAACGGGGCGGCCGACCGCACTGAAGCCAGCGCGGCGCTGATCGAGCAGAGCGTCGCCGAAGCCGTACGCGCGCTGAAGGCGATGATCGACGCCGCCGGCGCGCCTCAGCCCCGGGCCGCCGCGGGCGATTGAGCCGGCTCGAGCGGTTTGCGCATTACAGCTTGTTCATGACGATTTTTTAATGTTACCGTCGCCGCGTCTGTCTGGGGAGGCGACGATGGTAAGACTGATTTCCGGGGCCTGCGCCCTGGCGCTGATGGGCGGGACCTACGTCGTGTGTCCCGAAGCCATGCGGCAGCGCATGCACGAGACACTGACGCCGCCTGACGAGACCCTCGCCGAGATGCGCGCCGGTCTTGATGCGCTCGCCGATCATTTCGACGGCCCGTGGGACATGAACCCGGATGTCAGGAGCGTTTCGGCGGCCAGGGAATAAACGGCGAGGTCCGCTCGACATAGCGGGCGTAGCCGGGCCGGCTCTTTTTCAGGCCGCGCTCCAGCATGGGCGCGCCGGACCATTTCACCAGCGTGAAGGTGACGAAGACCGGGCCGATCACCGCGAACAGGCCGGCCGGGGTGTCCGCGGCGATCAACCAGATTCCCCACCAGGTCGCCGCCTCGCCGAAATAATTGGGATGGCGCGACCAGGCCCAAAGGCCCTGATCCATCACCGCGCCTTCATTGCGCGCATCGGCCTTGAAGCGCTGCAGCTGAAGATCGGCCAGGCTTTCGAACGCCAGCCCGAACACGGCGAGGCCCGCGCCGATCCAGGCCAGGGCGGAAAACCCGGGCTCGGGCGAGACCTGACCCAGCTGGGCGGGCAGGGCGGCGATCCACAACAACACCGCCTGGGGTGCGAAAATGAACAGGGCCGTCGTTCGGCCGTAGGACCAGCTGCGCTTTTCGCGCGCGCCGGACAAAAGCGCCTCATAGCGCCGGTCCGCGCCTTCGCGCCGCCAGCGCAGGAAAAGATGTACGCCAAGACGCAGGCCCCAGAGCAGGACCAGGCCGGCGATCAGGGCCTTGCGCGGTTCCCAGCCGCCGCCGAGGACGAAGCTGGAGACCGCGAGCAAGGTGATCCCGAAGGCCCAGAACGCGTCCACGAAGCTGGGGTCGCGGTTGATCTGGGCGAGCGTCCAGAGCCCGGCGAACACCGCGCCGATCAGCGCCAGATTGACGCCCAGAAGGGGTATCGCGTCCATGAAGCCTCCGCCGCCGCGTGTCCCTGGTCTAGCGCACGGCGCCCGGCTTGTCGCGTCTACCGCCTCAGCCAGCGCCAGGCGGCGATCGCGGCGAGCATGGCGGCGAGGAAGATGAAGACCTCCCCGCGAAGGAGCGCCGCGGCGGTGATCGCCGGGCCGGGGCAGAAGCCGACGAGCCCCCAGCCGGCGCCGAACAGCGCCGCGCCGCCGAGCAGCCTGGCGTCGATCGTGGTGAGTTGCGGGATCTGGAATTTCGCCTCGAAGAGCGGATGGGGCAGGCGCAGGACCAGCCTGTAGCCGATCGCGGTCACGATCAGCGCCGCGCCCATGACTAGCGCGAGACTGGGATCCCAGGCGCCGGCGACATCGAGGAAATTCTGAACCTTGGCCGGATTGATCATGCCGGAGATCACAAGGCCCAGCCCAAAGACGAGGCCGGCGAAAAGGCTGGAGACAAGTCGGGTCATCGCGGGGCTCCTTAAATCACGTGGCGCACGAGGAAGACGGCGATCGCGCCGGTCGCCATGAAGGTGAGGGTGGCCGCGATCCCGCGCGCAGACAGGCGGGAGATCCCGCACACGCCGTGGCCCGACGTGCAGCCCGAGCCCAGCTGCGTGCCGACGCCCACCAGAAGCCCGGCCGCGATGAGCAGGGGCGTCGAGGCCGGGATCGTCACCTCGATCGCCGGGCCGAACGCCATGTAGAGCAGGGGCGCGGCGACCAGTCCGATGATGAAAGCGGCGCGCCAGCCGCGCTCGCCTGCGCCCTGGCGCGGACCGATCAGGCCGCCGGCGATGCCGGAAATTCCCGCAATGCGCCCGTTGCCGGCCATCAAGATGACCGCGGCGAGCCCGATGAGCGCTCCCCCGATCGTCGCCGAAACCGGCGTGAATTGTGTTGCGTAGTCCATGTCGTCCTCTTCGCTCGCCGCCCTTCGACCTTGGTCTTGGGGCGAAATGTCCCATTGCGGGTGCGGATATCTCCCGGTTTTCTGCGCGCCGGGTCTTGCATTCCAGTCTGCCATTTATCAATTATCGAAAATGATATACGAAGAGGCGGCGCGCAAGAGGCGCCTGCACGAAGCCGGTCAAGGGACGCCGATGAACGCCGATATGAATATCGCAGAGCTGCGCGGCCGGGCCGAGGAGGTCTCCGGCATGCTCAAGCTGCTCGCTCACCCCAACCGGCTGCTGGTGGCGTGCGAGCTGATGGAGGGCGAGCGCTCGGTCTCCGAGATCGAGGAACGCGCCGGCGTGCGCCAGCCCAACCTGTCGCGCGATCTCGCGCGCTTGCGCGCCGAGGGAGTCGTCACCACGCGCCGGGAGGCCAAGCAGGTCTTCTACGCCCTGAAGGGCGCGCGCATGCAGAAACTCATGACCGCGCTGTGCGCGGCTTTCGGACCGGACGCCGAAGCGCCGGCCGCACATTCAAGGGAGGTCTCATCATGACCGCAGACACGATCGCCAAACCGGAGGTGAAGACCTTCTTCGACGAGGAAACCTTCACCTTCTCCCACGTGGTCTCCGACCCGGAGACCAAGCGCGCCGCCATTGTGGATTCGGTGCTGAACTTCGATCCCAAGTCCGGGCGCACCGCCAAGACCGGCGCCGACGAGATCATCGCCTATGTGACCGATCAGGGCCTCACCGTGGACTGGATCCTGGAGACCCATGTGCACGCCGACCACCTTTCCGCTGCGCCGTATCTGAAGGAGAAGCTCGGCGGCCGGCTCGCCATCGGCTCGAACATCAAGACGGTGCAGGACGTGTTCGGCAAGGTGTTCAACGCCGGCACCGAATTCGCCCGCGACGGCTCGCAGTTCGATCATCTGTTTGAAGACGGCGAGCAGTTCGCCGTCGGCTCGATCCAGGCCAAGGCGATACACACGCCCGGTCACACGCCGGCGTGCATGGTCTACGTCATCGGCGACGCGGCGTTCGTGGGGGATACGATCTTCATGCCCGATTTCGGCACGGCGCGCTGCGATTTCCCGGGCGGGGACGCGCGCGAACTCTATCGCTCGATCCAGAAAATCTTCGCGCTCCCGGACGAAACGCGCCTGTTCATGTGCCACGATTACAAGGCGCCGGGCCGCGACCACTACGCCTTCGAGACCACGGTGGGCGAGGAGAAAGCGAACAACATCCATGTGGGCGCAGGCAAAACCGAGGACGAGTTCGTCGCCATGCGCACCGCGCGCGACGCCCAGCTCGCCATGCCGGTGCTGATCCTGCCGAGCGTGCAGGTGAACATGCGCGCCGGCGAGCTGCCGCCCGCCGAGGACAACGGCGTGCGCTACATGAAGCTGCCCATCGACGCGCTTTAAAGAACATCGACGCCCGGCGGCCATGCACCGCCGGGCGCCTTTTCGTCCGGGGAGGACGCCGTTATGGATTTGAAGCCCATCTCACCGTTTTTCACCGTCAGCCCCCAGCTGAGCGCGCGCGATGTGGGCGTGGCCGCGAGCGCGGGGTTCAAGGCGATCATCAACAACCGGCCCGACAACGAAGGCGACGACCAGCCCGCCTCGGCGGAGCTTGAGGCGGCCGCGAAAGCCTCCGGGCTCGATTACCGCCATATCCCGGTGAAACCCGGCCAGATTTCCGATGCGGACATTGCCGCCTTCACCGACGCCATGAACGAGGTGACCGGACCGGTGCTCGCCTTCTGCCGCCCCGGCACGCGCCCGGCGAGCCTGTGGGCGCTGTCCG
>JBKHAZ010000054.1:0-12233 GCA_046542605.1 Oceanicaulis sp.
GAATAGACCGTCACCCCGTTGGACTTGGCGTAATCGCACCACCAGGTGAAATCGTTGAACGCGTCGGACCGCGAAATCATCACCTCGCGATCATTGGGATGGAGATAATAGGGCGGCCACCAGCTCTCGCGGTCATAGTCCTGTGGAAAGCCCTCAGGCGGGCGGAATTGCGGCGTCACCGCGCCGTCGGTCATGACGATGAGCACTTTCAGCGCGCCCGCTTCGTCATAGTCCGCCGGCCGGTCGGCGAAATCGCCGGGCAGCTTGCCGCGCCAGGCCGGATCGAGGGCGCGCACCGCCCAGCCGATGGCGATGCCGGTGCCGGTGCCGTCCACCAGCGACGGATCATCGAAGGTCAGCACCTGATTTTTTAGCGCGGCGCTGTCGCCGGAAATCCAGCTCACCTGCGTATCGTCCGCGCCCGGGCACCAGAATTCGATCCGGTGGGTGTGATAGGTGTGGAAGTGCGGCACGGGCGCGTAGGCGCCGGGGGTCAGCTCGACCGAAGTGATGTCGTCCTCGGACAGTTCCACACAGCCGTTCCAGTCATCCTGATCGACGCCGGCCGCCGGGTCTAAAAGACCATGGAGCGGCGCGCCCACCCGTGTCTGGCCGCCATAGGGCACGATGGTGAAGCTCGTCAGGTCCGCCACGTCCGCCGCGAAGACGGTGTCGATGAACTCGGCCGAGGCCTCGCGCAGGGCCTCGATCTTGTCGCCCTTCATGGAGCCGGAAATGTCCAGCAGCAGGGAGACTTCGATGTTCTGGACCTGCTCGGTGGCTTCCGCGTCGCGCTTCATGGAGAGCTTGTTGATGCCGGCCACGCCCAGAAGGGTCGTCGGCACGCTCACCTCGGCGAAGGCGTGCACCTCGCGCGCGTTGAGCGCGATGTTGGGCACGACCGTCACCACCAGGCTCTCGATGACGCCGCGATGCTCGGCGATCGCAGCTTCCAGGTAGGCGCGCACGACCGCTTCGGGGTCGCCGGTCTGGGTCAGCGAGGCCGCCGCCAGCACGCCCGTGTCGAGCGCGCTTTGAACCTCGGAGCCGATGGTGAAGGTGCGCGTATAGTCCAGCGCCCCGCCCACTCCGACAGACACCGGCGCGAGCGCCAGGGCGAACATCATGGCGACATTGGCGGCACGGTCCCTTGCGAACCGGGCGAGACACGAAACCATGGCGGAACCTCCCGGACCACGTCTGGAGACAATCGTCGCGCCTGCGCGTTAACACCCCGGCAAGAAACGCGGTGAGCGCGGCGTTTACGCTGTTGCTTGTGACCGCGAGCCGCAGCCCGTCGACGCCGCCGCAGCGCAGCGCTATGTAAGGGCCTATGAGCAAAACACAGACCGACCCCGCCTTTGAGCCTCGCACGAAGACTCGCGCCGAGCAGAGGCGTGAGGCGCTTCTGGCCGCCATGTTGCCCGAAGCCGCCTTCGACGGCTGGAACACCGCCAGCCTGAAGCGGGCTGCGCAAACCGCCCGGATCAGCGAAGGCGAAGTGGAGCTTTACTGCCCCGGCGGCGAGCTTGATCTGATCGAGACCTGGTCTCGCGCCGCCGACGCCGCCGCGCGCGCCGAGATCGAAGCGAGCGGCGCAAATCGCATCCGCGACAAGGTCTCCGGCGCGGTGATGATCCGGCTCGCCCGATACGACGGCGAGGAGGAGGCCGCCGAACGCGCGCGCGCGCGCCTGCTGCTGCCCGACGCGCTCGACCGGGGCGCGCGGCTGTTATGGGCGACCTCGGACATGATCTGGAAGGCGATCGGGGACACCTCCACCGACGCGAACTTCTACTCCAAGCGCGCCATCCTGTCGGGCGTCTACGCCTCTGCGCTCGCGGTCTGGCTCGATGACGACGATCCGGAAAAGGCGAAAACCCGCGCCTTCCTGGACCGGCGCATCGACAATGTGATGCAGATCGAAAAGGCCAAGGCGAACTGGCGCAAATTCAGCGCGAACCTGCCGGATGTGACGGGTCTGGCCTCCTCGCTGCGCTACGGGTTCTCACGCCGGCGCTAGGCGGCAGGATCATTTTCCCATTGGCGGAATATCGATTTGAAGGCACACTTCGAGACCAGCTGAAGTCTTGGGGGACGCCATGCTCACTGTACTGCTTTCAACGCTCAGCCTGCTCCATCCGGCCGGCGAGCATCCGCCGAAAATCCTCGCGCCTGGAGAGGGCGAGCCGGTGGACGTTCCGTTCCATCCGACGGACCTGCTGATTTCGGAGACCGAAAACGCTAGCGGGTTGAGCTTCTACGAATTTCGCGTGCCGCCGCGCTCGGCCGGCGCGCCGCCGCACATCCACGCCCATGAAGACGAGTTCTTCTACGTGGTGTCGGGCATGGTGAGCTTCATGAACGGCGAGTCGGTGATCGAGGGCGGTCCGGGCACGTTCGCTGCGCTCACACGCGGTAACGCCCACGCCTTCTGGAACGCCGGCGATGAAGAAGCGGTGATGGTGGTTGGCGTCTCCAACGGGAATTTCGAAGACTTCTTCGACGCCGTCGCGCGCGAGGTGGCGGCCGAGCAGCCGGCCGGCCCGGCGGCCATGGGCGCGCTTGTCGGCCGCCTCGGCGCCGAGCGCGGCATCGAGATCCGCATGGATCTTCTGCCGGAGCAAGCCGCCCCCTTCTACGGCCCGTCGCCTCAATAAAACGATCGAAAGACGGCCTAATTCTCGCCGGCCCTCTCGGCCCAATCGATCGCGCCGTGCGAGAGCGGCTCGGCGTCGTCGAAATAATCCGCCCAAGGGTCGGTCTTCAGCGACGCCAGCCGCCGCGGCAGGCTCTCCACATCGTATTCGGCGCCGGATTTCGCTTTGGCGAGCTCGTCCCAGCGGATCGGGGTCGCCACCGGCGCGCCTTTGCGCGCGCGCGCCGAATAAGGCGCGACACTGGTCTGGCCGCGCTGGTTTCTAAGCCAGTCGATGAAGATGCGGCCCTTGCGCTTGGCCTTGCTCATCTCGGCGGTGTAGCGCTCGGGCTGACTGCCGGCTAAGGCCTTCGCAAGCCCGCGGCAGAACGCCTTCACCCCGTCCCAGCCGGCCTTCGGCTTCAGCGGCGCGATCACGTGCACGCCCTTGCCTCCGGTGAGCATGGGATAGGGGACGAGCCCGGCGCTTTCGAGCAGGCTCTTGATGTCCTTCGCGGCGGCCTTGACGTCGGCGAAGTCGAGCCCCTCGTCCGGGTCCAGGTCGAAAATGAGGCGCTCGGGATGGTCCAGATCGTCGAGGGGCGCGCCCCACGGATGAAGTTCCAGCGCGCCGAACTGGGCGCAGCTCTGCAGCCCCTCAAGGTCGTCGAGATAGACATAAGGCTCCTCGCCCCCGTCCTTCTCCTTCACCGTCACCGGCTTGAACCCGTCCGGCATCCCCTTGGCGTGGTGCTTCTGAAAGAAGCACTGCTTCTCCACCCCGCCCGGGCAGCGCACCAGCGAGAGCGGCCGGCGCGCCACATGGGGCAGCATCGCCTCGCACACCGCATCAAGATAATCGGCGTAGTCCTGCTTGGTGATTTCGGCGTCGGGAAAATACACCCGGTCCGGGCTGGAAAGCTCGGTCATTTCGGTTTCACCGGTTCGGCGCTGACCTCTTGCGCCTCCTTGTCCTCGCGCAGGCCGATGAAGGCGGGATGGCGAAAGGCCCCGTCCTTGGTGCGCTCGGTGTAATGAATTTCAGCCACCAGCTTCGGCGTGGCCCAGTGCGCGTTTTCGCCCACTGAAGACGGGACGGTCTTCAAGGGCGGGGTCTTGCGCTCGATCTTGGTGAGCGCCGTATAAATGGCGGCGCGATCCTCGGCGTCGAAGCCGGTCCCAACCCGGCCGCGATAAACCCAATCGCCGTCCTCACAGGTCGCAAGGATCAGCGAAGCGAATTCGCGGTCTTCCTTGTCGGACGGCGACCAGCCGACGATCACCGCTTCTTCGCGCAGCTCGCATTTGATCTTGCGCCAGCGCCCGTCACGCCCGGCCTTGTAGGTGGAGGAAGCCTTTTTTGAGACGACGCCTTCGGCTCCCGCCTTGCAGGCGCGCTTGTGGGCCTCCTCGCCGTCCTCGCTCACATGGTCGGCGTAGCGCAGCACCCCGGACTGGCCGTTCAGGAGCTGGGCGAGCTTTTTCTTGCGTTCGGTGAGCGGCTTTCCGCGAAGATCGTCGCCGTCGAGCTTTAAAAGATCGAAGGCGAAATAGGCGATCTCCACATCCTCCTCGCCGGTGAAGGCGTTCTGCAGGGCGGAGAAATCTGTCAGCCCGTCCTCGTTCAATACCGCGGCCTCACCGTCGATGAGCGCGCTTTTGCAATCAAGCGCCTTCAGGGCTTCGGCGATGGCGGGGAATTTTTCCGTCCAGTCCTTTTCGTTACGCGTGTACAGCTTGGCTTTGCCTGCGCCGACGGCGGGCTGCAGCCGGTAGCCGTCATACTTCATCTCGTGGATCCAGTTGTCCCCGCCCGGAACTTCGTCCACCAGCTTGCACAAGACCGGCGCTTCGAACTTCGGCGGCCGGCCGCCGGACGAGCCGGATTTGGTTTTCGAGGCGTCGCCGTCTGCAATCTCACTCATGGTCCGGCCTGTCTTCACGCTCTTTGTGTAGGTCTTCGTCGGCTCTGCGCCATCCTCGGCTTCATCGTCGCGACTCTTGATGAGCAGCCAGTTCTCCCGCTTGCCCTCGGTGTTCATGCGCACCAGCGCCCAGCGGCCGTTGAGGCGTTCGCCGTGCAGCGCGAAGGTGATTTCTCCTTCCTCAAGCGCGGCCTGGGGATCGTCCTTCTCCGGCGCCCAGCGGCCATGATCCCACAGCATGACCGTGCCGCCGCCATACTCCTCTTCCGGGATGGTCCCCTCAAAGTCGCCGTAGGAGAGAGGATGATCTTCGGTGCGCACCGCCAGGCGCTTTTCGCCGGGATCGAAGCTCGGCCCCTTGGTGACCGCCCAGCTTTTCAGCACCCCGTCCATCTCGATGCGGAAATCGAAGTGGAGGCGCGTCGCCGCGTGCTTTTGCACGCAGAAGCGCCGCCCGCCGTCGACCCGCGGTTCATCCCCCGCCGGCTCCGGCGTCGTGTTGAAATCGCGCTTGTCGCGATAGGTCTTCAGCGCATCAGCCATGAAGGGAAGTACGAGCCGAACCAAGGAGGGGTTCCCCCTTGGCCGCGTCGTTGCGCCGTGAGCCGGCCGGGCTCCAGGACCCGGCGGCCGCGCGCCTGCGAGCGGGCCGGCGGGTCCTAAAACCCATCCTTGCGCCGCCTCACCTCGGCGAACACTTCCCAGTCTTCGGCCTGCTCAAGGCCGAGCCGGGCGCGCAGGGCCGGGTCGTCCCAGCGCAGGAAGGGGTTCGCCTCAAGCTCGGCCGCGATCGTCGTGGGCACGGTGGGTTCGTTGCGCTCGCGCAGCGCCTCGACCGTTTCCGAATAGGCCCGCAGCGCCGGGTTCTCCGGATCGATGCTGAGCGCGAACTGCGCGTTCGCCAGCGTATATTCATGGGCGCAATAGATGACGGTTCGCGCCGGCAAGGCCTTCAGGCGCGACAGCGACGCGTGCATTTGCTGCGGCGTGCCTTCAAACAGGCGCCCGCAGCCCAGCGCGAACAGCGCATCGCCCACGAAGGCGGCGTCCGCCTGCTTGAACCAGTAGGCCACGTGGCCAAGCGTGTGCCCGCCCACGTCGATGACCTGCGCCGTCTGATTTCCAAGCGTCACGATATCGCCGTGGGAGACCGCCCGGTCCACATGGCCGATCATCTCCGCCTCGCCGGCCGGCGCTGTCACCCGGGCTCCGGTCTGCTCGCGGACCGCGGCGTTCCCGCCGGCATGGTCCCAGTGATGGTGGGTGTTCCAGATGTCGGAGATCTCCCAGCCCATGGCGCGCGCTTCGGTCAGGATCTTGCCCGCCTCGGGCGTGTCGATCGCGGCGCACGCGCCGGTCTCGCTGCAGCGGATCAGATAGCCGTAATTGTCCTGGAGACAGGGGAACTGGCGCACGTCGAGAGCCATGGCGATCCTTTCGAGATGCTGTCGCAGGCGGCGCCCCTTACCGGAGCGCGTCTTGAACCCTATCATCTTGAAGACACACGAGGCGAGGCGGGAGAGCCGATGCGCACCGACGCGCTTGAGATTGATCGCTTTCACCGCTCGGTGCGCGGCGAGGCCGCGCGCGAGATGGTGGCCCGGCGTTTAAAGACGCTATGGCCGGACACCGAAGGCCTGGACATGCTGGGCTACGGCTTCGCCGCGCCATGGCTGGACGGGTTTTCCGGTACGCGCCGGGCGGTGGCCTACATGCCCGCGAGCCAGGGCGCGGTGGCCTGGCCGGCGCGTCGGCCTTGCCGCACCGCGCTTGGCGAGGAATCCCGCCTGCCCTTCGCCGAAGCGGTGTTTGACCGGGTGCTTCTGGTCCACGCCCTTGAAGAGGCCGACGATCTTCGAAAGCTGCTGCGCGAGCTCTGGCGCGTGATGGCGCCGGAGGGGCGTATGGCGATCGTGGCGCCGAACCGGGCCGGACTTTGGGCGCGTACGGATTCCACGCCGTTCGGCCATGGCCGCCCGTTCTCGCGCACCCAGCTGACGCGCATCCTCACCGACGCGCTGTTCGAACCGGTGGCGTGGTCGCGCGCGCTTTACGCCCCGCCCTGGCGCTGGTCCTGCCACCCGAAGCCAGCCGAGGCCTTCGAAACCGCAGGTGAAACCGCGTTCGGCGCGTTCGGCGGATTGATTCTGGTGGAGGCCGTCAAGCACGTGGGCGCGGTGCGTCCGGGCGGCACGCCTGCGCGCGCCCGGGTGAAACCGCTTGAAGGCGCCGCGAAGCCCGCGCTATCTCCCCGGCGCAAGACGCAATCCGATCAGAAAGGCGCGCCATGACGCTGCAGCCCCGCCCCGGCCTTCTCGACATCAAGCCCTACGTGCCCGGAGCCGCGGCGCCGCAAGGCGCGGTGAAGCTGTCCTCCAACGAGAACGCGCTGGGGTGCAGCCCCAAGGCCGCCGAGGCGTTCCAGGCCGCCGCGGGCAAGCTGCACATCTATCCCGACGGCGGCGCGACCCGGCTCCGCGACGCGATCGCCCGGGAGGAAAAGCTCGATCCCGCGCGCATCGTCTGCGGGGCCGGCTCGGACGAGCTGCTGCAGCTTATCGGCCGGGCCTATCTCGATCCCGGCGATACGGTGGTGCAGACCGAGTACGGCTTTCTGGTCTATCGCCTCGTCGCGCTTCAATCGGGCGCGCGGATCGTTTCCGCGAAGGAGATCAACTACGCCGCCGACGTGGACGAGATCCTCGCTACGGTGAAAGTGCACGGCGCGAAGATCGTGTTCCTGGCCAATCCCAACAATCCCACGGGCACCTGGATCAAGGGCGCGGAGGTTCGCCGCCTGCGCGAGAGCTTGCCTGAGGACACGCTTCTGGTCCTGGACGGCGCCTATGAGGAATTCGTCGACGCGCCGGGCTATGAGGACCCGATGGCTCTGGTGGACGAGTACGAAAACGTCGTGGTCACGCGGACATTCTCGAAGATTCATGGCCTCGCCGGGCTTCGCCTCGGCTGGATGTACGGGCCGAAGGAGATCGTCGACGTCATCCACCGCGTGCGCGGGCCGTTCAACGTGAACCTGCCGGCCATCGAAGCGGGCGTCGCCGCCATCCAGGACCGCGATTTCCTGAAGAAATCAAAAGAGCACAATGATCGCTGGGTCGCCTATCTGACCCAGCAGATCGGCGGGCTGGGCCTGGAAGTGACGCCCTCGGTCTGCAATTTCGTGCTGGTCCACTTCCCGGCCGGCTCGGGCAAGCGCGCCGACGACGCCGCGGCCTTCCTCGCCGACAAAGGCCTCATCGTGCGGCCGCTTCAGCCCTACGGCCTGCCCGACGCCCTGCGCATCTCCATCGGCCTTGAAGACGACAACCGCCGGGTGGTCGAGGCGCTGAAGGCGTTCGTGGAGGGATAGGCTCTTAGAACCCGCCCTCGGGCGGGCGGGCCATGGGCGGGGGCGGCGGCGCCGTGTCCTCGACCTTCTTCAGCGGGAAGCGCTGCTTCAGCTGGCGCGAGACCAGCGTCTGGTCGAAGCGGAAATTATCGGCTTGGGCGCGCAGCTCGGCCGGGGCGCGCCCGTCCTTGCTCGCGTCGATGGCCCGGTAAAGCGCGTAAAGGCGCAAATAGCCCTTTTCGTCGCGCGACAGGCTGGTTTCATCCAGCCCGGCGCACACTTCGACCAGGCGCGACAGGCCCGCCCGGCGCTTGCCCAGCGCCAGCTCGGTGACGGCCATGGCCAGCGCCGGCTTCCAGCCGCCGTCGGCGAAGGCGGTCTTTTTGGGAACCGCCTCCAGCTCTTTCTTCGCACGCTTGGGATCGCCCTCGGCGAGCGCGTCAAGGGCGTGCTCGGCCGCCTGGTCGGCGAGCCGCATGGCTTCGCGGCGGCGTTCAACCGCCTTGTCCCCACCAAACATGGCGGCGACCCTCCTGAACGCTGGGGGCGGCACGGCTCGCCCGATCGGTCCGCACCCTATCGGGCGCAGACGCGCGCGTCACATGTTTTGGTAAGTGATGACCGCCGGCCCCATGATCACCAGGAACAGAACCGGCAAGAAAAACAAGATCATGGGCACGGTGAGCTTGGCCGGCAGCGCGGCCGCTTTCTTCTCCGCCGAACTCATCCGCATATCGCGGTTCTCCTTGGCCATGACCCGCAGGGCCTGGCCCAGCGGCGTGCCGTAGCGCTCGGCCTGGGTGAGCGCGGTGGCGACCGATTTCACCCCGGCGTGGTTGGTGCGCAGGGCGAGATTCTCATAGGCCTGGCGACGGTCCTGCAGGAACGCCAGTTCCGCGGTGGTCAGCGACAGCTCCTCGGCGAGCTCCAGCGAGCTTGAGCCGATCTCTGCGGCGACTTTCTGGAAAGCCGCCTCGATGCTCATCCCCGCCTCCACACAGATCAGAAGCAGGTCGAGCGCGTCCGGGAAGGCCTGCATGATCGAATCGCGCCGCTTGGCGGCCATGTTCGACAGATAGATGCCCGGCGCGTAATAGCCCAGAAGCGCCAGCGCCATCATCACCGACAGGCGCTGAAACAGCTCCAGGCCGAAATCGTTGACGAAGGTGAGGTAGAGAAAGCCCGCCGTGAACAGGATGAACGGCATGGCGAAACGGAAGAAATAGAACGCGTAGACCGGCTGCTGGCCGCGCAGGCCCGCCTGGGTCAGCTTGCGCTTCAGGTTCGGGTCTTCAAGAAGAGTCACCAGGTTCAGCCGCTCCACCACCTTGCGGTAGACGCTGCGCGTGTCCGAGCCGCGAAGGCTGGCCGCGCCCTTCTCCTTTTCGATCGCCTCGCGCGCCCTGCGGCGCAGCTCGTCGCGGCGCTCGGCCACCTGCTTGAGACGCTTGCTGGTCTGGTCGGTGTTCATCGCCGGCGCCGAGAGCGTCCACACCGTGGCGAACACAAGAAAGGCGGCGATGACCGCGAACAGGTTCTGCGGGCTGGTGATCCAGTCTGCAAAGGCGAGAACGTCCATCACCCGCCCCCTTACATTTTGAAATTGATCATGCCGCGCATCACCAGAATGCCGGTGACCATCCACCCCGCCCCGCCCAGCAGCATGAGCTGGCCCATGGAGGTGGTGAAGAGCGGCGTCATGTAATCGGGCGAGATCACGGAAACCATGATCGCGACGCCGGGCGGCAGCGAGCCGATGATCATCGCCGAGGCCTTGGCTTCAGAGGACAGGGCGTTGACCTTTTCGCGCATCATCTTGCGCGCGCGCAGCACGGCGGAAAGATTGTTCAGCGCCTCGGCGAGATTGCCGCCGGTCTTGCTCTGGATCGCCAGCACGATGGCGAAGAAGGACAGCTCCGGAAGCGGCACCCGGCGCAACATGCGGCGCAGGCCCTCATCGGCGTCCACGCCCACAGCGACGCCTTCGCACAGGATTTCGAACTCCTGCTTGACCGGCGCCTCGCCCTCTCGTGCGATGATCTTCAGGCACTCGTTCAGCGGCAGGCCCGACTTGATGCCGCGCACGATGACGTCCAGCGCGTCGGCGAAATTGGCTGTGAACTTCTTGATTCGGCGCGCCTTCATCATGCCGAGAATCCAGCGCGGCAGACCGAGGCCGGCGACCGCGCCTGCGGCGGCCACGAGCAGGAGGTTCAATCCCGCCACAAGCACGCCCAGCGCGGCCACGAGGCCCAGCACGGCGGAAATGATCCAGAATTTCGCAGGGCTCCAGTCCAGGCCGGCCTGCTCGATGCGCGCGCGCAGCGTGATCGACTTCTTTCGCTCGGCCTTCTGGCGGTCCTCGATTTCCTTGAGCGAATCCTGGATCTGCTTGCGTTTCTGGGCCTGATTGTCCTGGGCCCCGGAGCGCCGGGGCTGGGCCTTGGCCGGCGCGCCCACGGCGGCCTGAAGCCGGGTTTTCTTGGTCTTGCTCGCGCCGGAGGGGGCCAGGGCGAGCCCGGCGCCGGCCACGGCGACGAAGACGCAGACCGCAGCGGCGATGAAGGCGATATCCGGCGACATGACCTGTTACGCCTCCGCGGCTTCGAGCGCGTCGGCGAGCTGGCCTTCCAGCCCGAAATACCGCGCGCGGTCCCAGAAGGCGGGCCGCGCGATCCCGGTGGAGACGTGGCGGCCGGTGATGTCGCCCTCGGCGTTCTCGCCCTGGAGCTCGTAGAGGAAGAGGTCCTGAGTGATGATCACGTCGCCCTCCATCCCGAGCACCTCGGTGATGTGGGTGATCTTGCGCGAACCGTCGCGCAGGCGCGCGGCCTGGATGATCACGTCGATGGAGCCCGAGATCATCTCCCGGATCGTCTTGGTGGGCAGGTTGTAGCCGCCCATGGTGATCATCGACTCGATCCGGCTCAGAGCCTCGCGCGGCGAGTTGGCGTGCAGCGTGCCCATGGAGCCGTCATGGCCGGTGTTCATGGCCTGCAAGAGGTCGAAGGCTTCCGGGCCGCGCACCTCGCCCACGATGATGCGTTCCGGGCGCATGCGCAGACAGTTCTTCACAAGGTCGCGCATGGTGACCTGGCCCTGGCCTTCCAGGTTCGGCGGGCGGGTCTCCAGGCGCACCACGTGGGGCTGCTGCAGCTGCAGTTCGGCGGCGTCCTCGCAGGTGATGATCCGCTCGTCCTCGCCGATGAAACCGGTCAGGCAGTTGAGCAGCGTCGTCTTGCCCGAACCGGTGCCGCCGGAGATCAGCACGTTGGCGCGGCACGCACCGATGATCTCCAGAATGCGCGCGCCTTCCGGCGAGATCGATCCGAAGTCCACCAGGTTGGAGAGCTTCAGCTTGTCCTTTTTAAATTTCCGGATCGTCAGCGTCGGCCCGTCCAGCGCCAGCGGCGGGGCGATGACGTTGACGCGGCTGCCGTCGGCCAGGCGCGCGTCACAGATCGGGCTGCTCTCGTCCACGCGCCGGCCCACCTGGGACACGATGCGCTGGCAGATATTCATCAGCTGGCCGTTGTCGCGGAACTTGATGTTGGTCTTCTTCACCCGGCCGGCGACTTCGATGAACACGTCGCCTGCGCCGTTGACCATGATGTCGGCGATGTCGTCGCGCGCCAGAAGCGGCTCCAGCGGGCCGTAGCCGAGGACATCGTTGCAGATGTCCTGAAGGAGCTGTTCCTGCTCGGCGATCGACATGGCCACGTTCTTGATCGAGATGATCTCGGTGACGATGTCGCGGATTTCATCGCGCGCGGTGTCGTTGTCCAGCCGGGCCAGCTGCGACAGGTCGATGGTGTCGATCAGCGCGTTGAAGATCGTCGTCTTGATCGCATAGTACTCGGCCGAGCGTTCAGCCCCCACCGTCTCGGTGGCCGCAGCCGGCTTTCGCGGCTTGGCGGCGCCCATCTGCTTTTTCGCCGGCGCCTCCGGCGCCGGGGTCGCCGCGGGTTTGGACGCCGCGCTTGAGCGCATGGTGGCCGCCTCGACCGGGCGGGTCTTGGTGTCGACCCCCGCCCCCGCCGGCGCCGGGCGCGGCTTGGCGGGCTTTGGTGCGGCGGGCCCAGGCGGGGAGCCGGTCTGGCCGAAGCCCTTGCCCGCTCCTCCAGGGGCGCCGCTGGGTCGTTTGCCGAACATGGCCTGGCCTTACGTCTTGCGGAACAGGGAGGCGAACAGGCCCTTGGGCTTCGGCGTCGCCGCCGCGCGCCCTGTCAGCAGGCCGGCGAGATGCGCGAACCCCTCGGCCGCCTTCGACTTGGCGTCGACCTCCGCGATCATCTGACCGTTATTGGCCGCCTTTCCGAAC
>JBKHAZ010000055.1:0-11741 GCA_046542605.1 Oceanicaulis sp.
CATCCCCGGCTTCAGGCCGGGGAGAAGACCGGAATCCAGTGCAGGCTCGGGCAGCACGCCGAACCCGCCGCGACGCCGGCGCGGCGGGTCACCCGCCAGGCGCCGTCGATCCCGGTCCCGGAGCTGGTCCCGCCCCCGGGTCCCGGCCCTGGTCCCGGCCCCGGTCCCGGCCCCGGAACTTGAGTCCGGAGCTGAGTCCGGGGATCGAACCGGGACCCGGGACGGAAATTCCGACGGGCGGCGCAAGGCGGCGAAGGGGCGGGCGGACCTGCAGGAGAAAGCGCCGTACGCTTTGGGGACTTTTCGCTGCGCGGACAGTTTCCTCAGGATGAGCCAGGTGGGGCGACACCCCAACGCGAAAAGCCCCGCGCTCGCTGCGCGGGGCTTTTCAAACCGTCGGTGCGGCGAAGAGGCTAGTCTTCGTCGACGTTCAGGATCTGCTTGCCGCGATACATGCCGGTTTTCAAGTCGACATGGTGCGGACGGCGCAGCTCGCCGGTGTCCTTGTCCTCGACATAGGCCGGGCCGGACAGCGAATCGTGAGCCCGGCGCATGCCGCGCTTGGACGGGGTGGTCTTGCGCTTAGGGACCGCCATGGGTCTCTCCTACTGTTCGAAACGCCAATATCGGCGCGCTCGGGGCCAACCCGGCGCGGCTGAGCGGCGGGTGATACTTGGTTTGGGGCGTGATGGCAACTGGTTCCGCCGCCTTGTTACACCAGCCGGCTCTGCGTCACCGCCGCCGCCACGAAGCTTGCGAACAGCGGATGGGGCGCGAAGGGGCGCGACTTGTACTCGGTCCGGTTCATGGAGATGCTCTTCACTGAGATGGCGGGTGAGACGCCGAGCGCGTTTCGCGCGCGAAAAAACCAGAAAACAAGTCTTTGAGGTTTCGAGGCTCGATTTTTCCGGTTTTGAGGGGCGCGCGTGCGCCGCTTCGCCCAAGGCTCCGGTCCTCGACACACCCTTGGCGGAGACTTCTCCCCATGACCTCCCCGTTTCGCAAGGGCCTGGCCGCCGATCTCATCGAACTCACCGCCATGCTTGGCGCGGTTTTCATCTTCGCCCTGATCTTCCGCAAGCGGGGTGCGGACCGGCTGGCTGCGCAGCGGGCTGACGCTGAGGCGGCGCGGCCCCGGCGCCGTGCATGCGCTCGTGGTCTCGCTCGTCGTCTCCTCGATTTTGACCTGCACCGCTGTGGCCGACATGTTCGGATCGCCGGATTTTGCGCTGGAGCCGGTGGCCTTCAACCTTCTGGCGGTGGGCCCGGTGGAACGTCAGTCAATACGTGCTGTACAGGTTCGGCCGCCCGCCCCGGCGCGACGGCGCCCGGGGGCGGGCGTCATCCGGCCAGGCGTCCGCCGGTCGTCGGCTCTTTCACACCGGTCGTGCCGGGAAAGCTGAGGGGCAGGCCGCGCGCGGTGCGCGCGGCGAGCACGGCGAAGGCTTCCGCCTCCACCAGATCGCCGCGCCAGCCCACGTGTTCGGCCGGAACGACAGGCAGATCGCAGGCGCGCGCAATCCGCGCCAGCAGATCGGCGTTCTTGCGTCCGCCGCCGCACACGATCAGGCGTTCAGGCCGCTCAGGACAGGCCATGACGCCCAGCGCGGCGGAGCGGGCGGTGAATTCGGCCAGCGTCGCCGCGCCGTCCTCGACGGTGAGATTGCGCGCCGCATCCATCGAGAACGCCCAGCGGTCGAGCGATTTCGGTCCTGCAAGGGCGAAGTGGGGATGGGCGAGCCACTCCTCGAGCCCAGCCTCCAGAACCCGGCCTTTCGCCGACAGGGCGCCGTTTTCGTCGTAGTGCGCGCCGGTCTTCTCCGCCACCCAGGCGTCGATCAATCCGTTGCCCGGCCCGGTGTCGAAGGCGATGAGCGAGCCGTCCGCACCGATCAGGGTGAGGTTCGCGACCCCGCCGATATTGAGCACGCCGAGCGGGCGTTCGAGGCCGGAGCTCTGCGCGAGCACCGCATGATGGATCGGGGCCAGGGGCGCGCCCTGACCGCCCGCGGCCATGTCGGCGGTGCGGAAATCATAAGCCACGCGGCAGCCGAGCCGTGCGCTGAGCGCCTCGCCGTCGGCGAGCTGACAGGTGCGCCCGCCCCGGTCACCCTCAGGCGGGACATGAATGACCGTCTGGCCGTGAAGGCCGACAAGGTCGAGGTCCGCCGGGGACAGTCCGGCGCGGGCGCAGACCGCCTCGACGGCGCGCGCGTGCGTGTCGGTCACCACGGCGCGCGCCTGATCGAACACGGGCGGCTCCGGGCCCTCGAACCGCCAGACGAGCGCCGCGTCCACCGCAGCCTGAAGCAGGGCGCGCTCAGCGGGTTGAAACGGGGTCTCCGCGCCCGGACCGAAGCGCGAGATCGCCTCGCCGTCGGTTTCCAGGAGCGCGGCGTCGACCCCGTCCAGCGAGGTGCCGCTCATCAGGCCGACGATTCTCATGGCTGCGGCTCCTCGCCGGACGCGTCGGGCAGATCCGGATCGATCGCCGGCTCTGGATCCGGTATGGCGGGCGTTTCGGGCTCGATCGGCGCATCCAGGCGGCGCTGGGCGTTTTCGCCTTCGAAGATGCGGCGCAGCACGCCCGGCGCCAGCGCCGACAGGGGATTGGCCGTCACGCGCGCCGCATCGAACGGGCCGGCGGCCGAAAACGTGACGCCGAAAAGGCCTTCCCCGCGCCGCGACGTCAGAAGCTCGCCCAGCACCGGGACTTGGCCCAGCATGGTGTTCGCGCCGTAAGACGGAACGATGGTGCCGTCCACGTCCAGCGCCTGGTCTTCGAAATCCACATGCCCGCTCCAGGTCGCCCCCAGCGCCGGGCCGGCGACGCGCGCGCCGCGCATCTCCAGCTCGCCGGCGCGCCACACGAAGGCGCTTTCGAGAAGCTGGAACTCGATCCCGCCCTGGCCGCTCAACAGCCCGGCGAGTCCTTCCAGCGAGCCGGCGGCCAGCACGCGGGCCAGCAGCGGCATCCGCTCCAGGGTGAAGCCGCGCACATCGATCGCGCCTTCGGTGGACCCGTCCACGCCGATCGGCGGAACCGTGGCCTGCAGGCTGATCGCGCCGCCGCGCGCATTGTCATAGCCGGCGAAGGCGGCGAGCAGGCCGCCGGCGTCGCCCGCCTCCAGCGTCATCAGGCGCGAGCCGTCGGCTGCGGCCGGATTGGGCGCAAGGCGGAAATCCAGCCCCCCGTCGCGGGTGCGCGCCGCCAGGCTCGCCTCGCCAAGCCCGTCCGGACCGAGCGCCGCGACGAGCTCGACCCCGGTGAAGACCACCTCGCGCACCAAGACCCGGGCGATCGCCGCTTCCAGGCGCAAGGGCGCGGTGACGAAATCGCCCTCCCCGCCGCCGCCCAGGCTGATCAGCTCGCCCGCATCGAGAAAATCCCCCGCCACGCGCAGATGCAGAGGACCGTCCGGGCCGCCGGGACGCTCGGCGATGGCGCTCAAATCCATGCGGCCGTCGATGGCGATGCGGTCGGCCTCGGCGGCGAGCAGCCTTCCATCCGCCGCCAGGCGCGCGCTGGCGCGCAGGCGAACGCCCTCGCCGTTCAGCTCAAGCGCTTGCAGATCGAGCACCCCATCCGAGGCGATGCGGCTGGCGAAACGGGCCGTCGCCGGGTCTCCGGCGGGCTTCTCCCACAGGTTCGCCGGCGCGGCGACGGCGGCCTGCTCGAGATCGAGCGCCAGATCGATGGCGGAGAACTCCAGACCCCGCCCGCGCACCAGAGCCTCCAGCTCCACCGCGCCGTCCAGATAGCGCCGCAGCGGCAGGCCGAGCCGGTCGAGATCGCGCGCGCTCATCGCCGTGGAGACGGACACCAGGCTCGAGGGCTGATCTTCAGGCAGGCCGAAGGTTTCGCGCCAGCTGATCTCGGCGCGGGCGCCGGCGATGGTGGCTGCGCCGTCCGCGGCGAAGCCTTCGGGATCGGCGGCGATCTCCACCACCCCGCCGGTGAGCTCCAGATCGCCGATCCCGGCGCTGGCCGTGACGCCGGTGAAGCGGCCCGAGACGTCGTAGCCGATATCCTCCGGCGGGACCGAGCGCAGCATGGGCCGGCGCAGCTCGAACACCATCTCCCCCGATCCGCCGAACGCGGCCGGGTCCAGTCCATAGCTTGACGCGATGGACAGCGGCGGCTCGTCCAGCAGGCGCAGAAGATCGCGGACCGCGCCGCGCCCGGCGCCGCCGAAGCGGGCGGTCGCGCCCTTCGGGGTGAAGCGCGGAATCTCCACGAATATGTCGTCGATCGCAAGCGCCCCGATGGCGCCGCCCGCGCCTTCGAGGCTGAGCGAATCGCCGCGCAGCACGGCCGAGCCCGACAAGCCGGTGAGCGGCGTCATGGTGGAGACGTAGCGCACGTCGGCGTTTGAAAAATCGAAGGCGAGGTTCAGGTCCGCGTCCTCCAGCGCGCGGCGTTCCAGCGCGGCGGCGGGGATGGCGAGATCGAGCCGGGCGTTCGACAGCGTGCCCGCCAGAATGCTGTCGCGCACCCAGTCGCGCGCGCCCAGCGCGAAGTCGGTGGGCCAGTGGCGCAGGATGTCGGCCTTGGTGAGCACGCCCTCGATCGGGCCCTCCAGCCGCAGCTCCGGCAGCCAGCCCGCCTCGGTGCGCGCCGCGCCGAACGCGCCGGTGAACACCCCGGACGCCGCGCCGAGATCGGCCGCCAGCCGGTCGAGGGTCAGACGCAGCCCATCGCGGTCGAGCCGGCCCGCCGCGTCCACGGCCTCCCAGCTCAGCGGCTCGGGAAAGGTGGGGGTGAGATCGACGCGGCCCGGACCGCTTTGCAGGACGAACGCGGCCCGGCCGGGCAGCGCGTCGTCGAAACCGGCGAAGTCGTAGAGCCGCCCGGCCAGCTCCAGATCGAGGAAGTCCGATCGCACGCGCGCCCGGGTGATGTCGAGTTCGGCGGCGGCGGCGTCGAGACTGACATTGAGATCGAGCGCTTCGAGCGCGAACGCCCGCCCGCCGGCGCGCACGATCCCAGGCGCGGCGGACAGTTCGAGAAAGGCGGTGCGCAGCCCCTCCTCGATGGAGGCGTCCACCACCAGATCGAGCGCCAACGGCGCATCGAGGCCTGCAAGCCGGGCCATCGGACCGCGCCGCAGCGCGGCGGCGGCGGGATTGAGATCGCGCACCCGTAAATCGAGAAACACGCTCTCCAGCCCGCGCCCGGTGTCCAGACGCAGCGCGACGGGCGCCAGCCCGGCCGAGGTGATCAGACCGCCGGAAAGATCGGCCGCGATGCGCCCGTCCTCCAGCCGCAGCGAGGCGCGCGCATCGCGCAGGCGCCATCGCAGATCGCTGACCGCGTCCACCAGCTGCAGGTCGACGCCGCGCAGATCGATCTCGGACAGGCGCGACAGCACGCCGCCTTCCGCCTCCAGCCCGGAGGCGAGCGCGCTCACCCCGCCCCCGCCGCCGCCGGTCACCGCGCGCACCGCCTCCGGCTCTCCGAGCCCCGCCGCGAGCGCGCCGTCCGGGCCGCGCACCAGCGAGAAGGCGCCGCCCTCGGCCGCGATGCGGACCGGCGCGGCGCGCCCGGCGAGCAGGAGATCGAGCGCCAGGGCTGTCTCCACGCGCTCGGCGTCGACGATGATCTCGCCGCCTGCGCGCGCCGCACTGACGTCGCGCGCCGTGATCACCAGTGCGCCGAGCGCGGGATCGAAACTGACCGATAGAGAACCGATGGAGGCCATATCGCCGCCGGTGGCGGCCAGAAGACGCGCCGTGGCCTCCGCGCGCAGCGGCTCGGCGTCCACCGGCCCTTCAGCCAGGCGCCACAACACCGCAGCCCCGGCGAAAATCGCCAGGGCGAGAAGCGCGGCGAGCGCTTCGAGCGTGTAGAGAACGGCGAGACGGGCGGCGCGGCGCATGACCTTCGCTTTATCCCCAGCCCGGCGCTGGACGCGGCCGGGTCTTGGTACGATGTTCTCCGCGACGCGGCCGGGGCGGGTCCCGCCGCACGAGCGAGCTGGAGGATGTGATGAGCGAAGTCACCGAAGGAAGCAAGGCCCCCGCGTTCACGCTGCCCGCCGACGGCGGCCGCGAAGTCTCCCTGAGCGATTTCAAGGGCAAGGCGGTGGTCCTTTACTTCTACCCGAAGGACGACACCCCCGGATGCACGAAAGAGGCCATCGGGTTTTCCGAAGCCGCCGAGGCGTTCGACAAGGCGGGCGCGGTGGTCATCGGCGTGTCCAAGGACACCGTAGCCAAGCACGACAAGTTCCGCGACAAGCATGACCTTCAGGTGATTTTGGCGAGCGACGCAGACACTGACGTCACCGAGCGCTACGGCGCCTGGGTGGAGAAGACCATGTACGGCAAAAAATACATGGGCGTCGAGCGCCGCACCTTCCTCATCGGCCCGGACGGCGAGGTGAAACAGGTCTGGCGCAAGGTGAAGGTGCCCGGCCATGTGGACGCGGTGCTGGAGGCGGTGAAATCGCTGTAGCCGAAGACATACGGGACGCCTGCGCGAAGGTGCTCGCCGAGCCCTCGCCCGACGCCAAACCGGCGCTTGCGCGAACGGTCGCCGCCGCCTGGCGGGCCGGCGCGCTCGCCGCGCCCGCCTCAGGCGCAGGCTCGCTCGCCCCGGACCGGCCCGCGCGCCCGCAGCGTCCCGAGCTGAAACCGCCCGGCCAGGTCCCGCGCCGGCGGCTCGGGACCCCGGCGGGCCGCTTCGCGCTGCTGCACGCCGTGGCCCATATCGAGTTCAACGCCATCGATCTGGCGTTCGACATGGTGGCGCGGTTCTCCGGCGATCCGCGCCTGAGCGACAGCGAGCGCGGCTCCTTCGTCACCGACTGGATCTCGGTGGGCGACGACGAGGCGCGCCATTTCCTGCTGGTGCGCGTCCAGCTCGCCCGGCTCGGCGGCGATTACGGCGACCTGCCCGCCCATGACGGGCTGTGGGAGGCGGCCACCGCCACGGCGGGCGATCTCATGGGCCGGCTCGCCGTGGCGCCCATGGTGCTGGAGGCGCGCGGGCTCGACGTGACGCCGGGCATGATCGAAAAGCTCTCAAGCGCCGGCGACCGGGAAAGCGCCGCGGCGCTCGAGGTGATCTACACCGAGGAAGTCGCCCATGTGGCCGCCGGCCGGCGCTGGTTCGAAACGCTCTGCGAAGCCGAGAACGCAAATCCGGAGGATCGCTTCCAGGCGCTGGTGCGCCATTACTTCAAGGGCGATCTGAAGCGGCCGTTCAACATCGCCGCGCGCACCTCGGCCGGCATGCCGCAGGACTGGTACGAGCCGCTGGGCGTGTGACGGGCGCCGGTGCGGTGTTCTCAAAGCGGGCGCGTGCCTGTATACGGCGCGGCTTGCAGCATTGACGGCTCAGAGCATGTCCGATCTCACACTCACCATCTCGAAGGACTTCACCTTCGACGCCGCGCACCATTTCGAGCACAAGGACGCGGACCATCCGTTCTCGCGTCTGCACGGGCATTCCTTCCAGGGCACCGTGACGCTCACCGGGGCGCGCGAGCCGGGCAGCGGCATGGTGCGCGATTTCTGGGAGATCGAGACCGAGCTTCAGAACATCCGCGAGCAGCTGGACCACCGCCTCCTCAACGATGTGGAGGGGCTGGAGAATCCGTCTCTGGAAAACATCGCCCACTGGGTGTTCGAAAAGCTCGATCGTGTCCTGCCGGGCCTTGTCAGCGTCGAAATCCGCCGCCCGAGCTGGGGCGAGAAGGCGCTGGTGAAACGGGGCTAGCCGCGTCAGGGGCGGGCAGCCCGTCCCGCGCCGTCACGCCAGCCCGTACGACTTCATCGCCAGCTTGCGGCCCCGCAGACCCTTATAGGTCTCGACGACCGCGAACTTGCTCAAGGTGATCGCCAGCAGGACCAGCCAGGCGGTCAGGCTCACCGGTTCGATCTGCAGCACCTCGCGCCAGCCGGGGATGAAGGCGGAGGCGATATGAACGCCTTGCGCCAGCGCCACGCCGCCCACCAGCACCCAGTTGTTTGACAGCGGGATGCGGAAAGCGGAGCGGGATTCAGAGCGCACGTTGAAGACGTGCACGTTTTCAAACAGCACCATGAGCATGACGAGGAGATTGCGCGCCTCGAACTCGGAAAGGCCCATGATCTCGAACATGACGTAGAAGGCGGCGAACGCCACGACGCCCATATAGACGCCGGAGGTGAGCACCTCCTCGATCATCAAACGGTCGAAGATCGGTTCGCCGGGCCGGCGGGGCTTGCGTTTCAAAACGCCGTGCTCGCCCTTCTCCAACGCCAGGGCCACGTCCTGAATGCCGTTGGTCACAAGGTTCAGCCATAAAAGCTGGACCGGGGTGAGCGGCGGAGGCGTGTTGAACAGGACCGACAAGGTGAACAGGACCAACTCGGCGACGGCGGTGCTCACGAGCAGCCAGATCACCTTCCTGACATTGTCGTAGGCGATGCGCCCCTCCTCCACGCCGTGAACGATGGAGGCGAAATTGTCGTCGGTGAGAATGAGGTCGGCGGCGTTCCTGGCCACATCGGTCCCGCCCTCGCCCATGGCGACGCCGATATGGGCGTCGCGCAGCGCCGGCGCGTCATTGACCCCGTCGCCTGTAACGGCGACGAAATGACCCCGATCGCGCAGGGCTCCGACGATCTTGGTCTTCTGCAGCGGCTCCACGCGCGCGAAAACCGGCGAGGTTTCGATGCGCTCTGCGAGCGCCTCATCGGCCTCACCTTCCAGATCGTCGCCGGTGACCGCTTCGTCGTCCTTGTTCGCAAATCCAAGCTCGCGCCCGATGGCCAGCGCGGTGGAGGGATGGTCGCCGGTGATCATGCGCACCGAAATTCCCGCATCGCGGCAATCGGAAACGGCGCCGGGAACCTCCTCGCGCACCGGATCGATGATCCCGACAAGGCCGAGGAATTCCAGGCCGGTGAGCGCGTCGGCGTCTTCGTCCTTCGCCGCGTCCTCGTTCACGTCGCCGCGCGCCACGGCGAGGACGCGATAGCCCTCGGCGGCGAACGCATCTGCGGCCTGCGTGACCGTGGCCGCCTCGATCTCGCACATGTCCGCCACGGCTTCGGCCGCGCCTTTGACGTGGGCGATCACCGCGCCGTCATGGCGGTTGAAGCTCGCCGCGAACCGGCGTTCGGACTGGAACGGAATCTCGCTGAGCTGTTCATGGTCGTCCAGCAGATCGTCGCGGGAAAACCCGGCCTTGCGCGCCATGACCAGGAAGGCGACGTCGACCATGTCGCCGTCCGGCTCAAGCGCGCCGTCCTCGCCCTCGTCCAGCGCGGCGTTGTTGCACAGCGCGCCCGAAACGATGAGCTTGCACAGCCAATCTTCGTCGGCCGGGTCGATCTCCGTATCGTCCCGGCGAAACGCGCCGTCGCCGGTGTCGCCGGGGCCGGTGACCTCGATCGCGGCCCCCTCGTCGCGGCCCCGGCGCACGCTGCGTGCGGTAAGCCGGTTCTGGGTGAGCGTTCCGGTCTTGTCGGACGCGATGACGTCGCAGGCGCCAAGACCTTCCACCGCCGGCAGCTTGCGCACGATGACGTTGCGCTTGGCCATCCGGTTCGATCCCGCCGACAGCGCCACAGTGATCGCCACCGGCAGACCGGCGGGGATCGCGGACACCGACAGCGCGACGGTCAGCAGGAAAAGTTCGCCGAGCGAGGCGCCGCGCGCCCATTGCGCCAGACCGAGGATGAGGACGAAGGCGAGCACCGCATAGGCGATCAGCCGGGTGAAGCGGCGCATGCGCAAGACCAGCGGCGGCGCCTGCTCCTCGCCGCTGAGCGCGTCGGCGATGCGGCCGACCTCGGTCTGCGCGCCGGTGCGCACCACGACGCCGCTCGCCTCGCCGGACAGAACCGCGCTGCCCGCATGCAGGAGCGTGGCCCGGTCGCCGGTGGACGCGTCTTCCTCGATCTCCGCCTCGGCGTCCTTCTCCACGGGCGTGGATTCGCCAGTGAGCAGGGATTCGTCGCTGCGCAGACTTTTGGAGGAAAGAAGCCGGATGTCGGCGGGCACGGCCGAGCCGGCCTCCAGCTTGACGATGTCGCCGGGTACGAGGTCCTCGGCGCCAACCTCTTGCGTCTCGCCGCCGCGCACGACAGAGGCGCGGATCTCGATCACCTTCTCCAGCGCTTCGGCCGCCGAGGCCGCGCGATATTCCTGATAGGCGCCGAGCCCCGCGTTCAGCACGAGCACCGCAAAGATGAACAGCGCATCGGAGACATTGCCGATCGCCACCGACACGATCCCGGCGGCCAGGAGCACATAGATCAGCGGGTCCTTGAACTGGCGCAGGACGACTCGAAAAAGCGAGTCCCGCTCGCGGGAGGGCAGCGTGTTCGAGCCGTAGCGCTCGCGCCGCGCCTCGACCTCCTCGGCGTCGAGGCCCGCTTCAGGTTCGGTGTTCAGCCGGTCGGCGACGGACTGCGCACCCTCGGCGTGCCAGGCGCGCTCTGCAAGCGCCTCGTGATCGGGCAGGTCGCACGTGTCGGTTTCGGCCATGGCGCTCCGCATGGGTCAGGACGAACGGACCGGCCGGCCGGCCTGGTCCCATCCCTCTCCCAACGCAGCGGGCCGGCGAAACGTGCCCCGCCCGGCGCCGCTTAAAGCGCTCCGAACACGTCCTTGGTCAGGCGCGGATCGAAATGCTGGCCGCCATCGACGCACACGGTCTGACCCGACACCGCGGGGCTGTCGCGGAAGAAGCGCAGGGCGCGCACCAGGTCGTCGGTGTCCGGGCCGCGCCCCAGCGGATTGTCGTGGTGCAGGCGCTCGAACTCGGCTTCGGAGTGATAGGGGCTCGGCAAGGTCAGACCGGGCGCAACGGCGTTGATCCGCACCGCCGGGGCGAGATCGCGCGCCAGCATCTGCGTCATCGTATGAAGCGCCGCCTTCGACAGGGTGTAGCTGAAATAGTCCGCATTGATGTTGAAGAGCTTGTAGTCGAGCACGTTGAGAACCATCGCGCCCGCCGGCGCCTGAGCCGCGAAGGCCCTGGTCAGAAGCGCCGGCGCCAGCGTGTTGGCGGTCATGTGGCGGTGGAAGCTCTCCGCGCTGAGATCTTCAAGGCTGTCGTCCTCGAAGATCGAGGCGGAGTTCACCAATAGCGCGATCGGGCCCAAAGCGTCCGCGGACCGGCCGATCAGGCCTTGCGTGGCGGCCGGGTCGGTGAGGTCGGCTCCGACCGCAACCGCGCGCCCGCCGGCGGCGGTGATCGTCTCGGCCAGCGCCTCGGCTTCGGCGCCGGACGTGTTGAAGTGGATCGCCACCGCATGGCCGTCGCCGGCCAGGGCCTCGATGAAGGCCCGGCCCACGCGTTTCGCGCCCCCGGTCACCAGCGCCGCGCCTCGTGTCATGTCCGCCTCCCCGGCCGCTATCGCAGAGCCCGCGGTTTCGCCCGCGGACAAACGGGCTTATATCCCGTCCCAGCCGAGATATAGGGGCGCTTTGATGAAACTCGACGCAGTGCGCGCAGAACCTGCAGCCAAACCCGCCCATGCCGGGGAACGGGTGAGCGTGCGCGTGCGCGGTCTGCGCCTGGACGCGGAGGTGGGCGTCTATGAGTCCGAGTACGGCCGCACCCAGCCGGTGAGCCTGTCTCTGGAGGCCGACGTGTCGGCCGGCGCCGCCCATCCCGGCGGCACGTTGGGCGAGGCGGTGAACTACGCCGCGCTCGCCGAGCTGGCGCGCCGGATCACCCTGTCGAAGCACCATGATCTGCTTGAAGACCTCGCCCAGGAGATCGCCGACGCCTGCTTTT
>JBKHAZ010000056.1:0-11703 GCA_046542605.1 Oceanicaulis sp.
ACCAGCGCCTGGCGCGGGCCGACGATCACCCGGGCGTTCTCTGCATCGAGCTTCACTACGTAAAGCGGCTCTCCCGTCGCTACGCCCAGGCCCCGGCGCTGGCCGACCGTGTAACGGATCACGCCGTCATGGGCGCCCAGCACCCTTCCGTCGAGATGCACGATCTCGCCAGGCCGGCTCGCGCCGGGGCGGACCTTCTCGACGACGCTCGCATAATCGCCGTCGGGCACGAAGCAGATGTCCTGGCTGTCGGGCTTGGCCGCCACGACAAGACCCATCGCCGCGGCGAGTTCGCGGGTCTGGTCCTTTTCAAGATGGCCCAGCGGGAAGCGCAGATAATCGAGCTGCTCGGCCGTGGTGGCGAACAGGAAGTAGGACTGGTCTTTTCCGGCGTCCGCCGCCCGCCTCAGCTCGGCCCGGTTGCCGGTCATCGCGCGGCGGATGTAGTGCCCGGTCGCCAGCGCGTCCGCGCCCAGCTGCTTGGAGGTCGCCAGAAGATCGGCGAACTTCACAGACTGGTTGCAGCGCACGCAGGGGATCGGCGTGGAGCCGGCGAGATAGGTGTCGGCGAAATCCTCGATCACCGCCTCGCGGAACCGGGTTTCGTAATCGAGCACGTAATGGGGAAAACCCATGGCCTCGGCCACGCGGCGCGCATCGTGGATGTCCTGGCCGGCGCAGCACGCGCCCTTCCTGTGGATCGCCTCGCCGTGGTCGTAGAGCTGCAGCGTCATGCCGACGACCTGGTATCCCGCGCGGTGCAGCACGGCCGCCACGACGGAGCTGTCCACGCCGCCGGACATCGCCGCGACGACGCGGTGATCCTCCGGCTTGCCGCCGAGATTCAGGAAATCGCCCGTAAGGCCGAACTGCGCCATCAGCGCATCGACTTTATCCGCATCGAATGCGGAGACGCCCGGCGGGACGGGCGCCCGCGCCGGCGTGTTCGAGATCAGGCTCGCCATTTCACCTCTCCCCCGCCGGTTCAAGGCCGGCGGCGAATGACTGTCGAGGCGGCGATATAAGGAAAACGCGGCGGAAATGCGAGCCCTACTTCACCCGCCGCTCCTTGATCAGGGCCAGGTGCGGCCGCGATCCTTGGCGTCCTGGCTGATCTGGATCATCTCGTAGAGGTATTCGCCGGGCAGGTCCTTCCTCACCCAGGTCAGACAGACCGTGCGCGCGTCGATCTCCCAGGCGCAGCCTTCGATGCGCTCGGTGTCCCACCAGATGCGGTCTTCGGCGTATCTGGCGGGAAACTCGAAGCTTTCCTCGCGCCCGTCGGCCCAGGTGTAGCGGTTGACCTGGAAATAGTCCCATGGGCCGTCATCGGGGAAGCGGCAGCTGAGATAGCTCTTGTGGCGATCCAGCTCGGTATTGTCGGCGTCCACATGGATGTATTCGCCTTCCCACTCGCCCTCATGGCGGGCCAGAACCGGCATGCGCCAGCGGATCAGTCTCATGGCTTCCCCCTTCTCAACGCTTGGAAAATCCGCCCGCCTGCGGCAGGTTGACGGATACTGCGGCGCAAAAGATATATCATTTAAATCCGGCGGCCAGAGGGGCGGGGCGAATGACGACAGAGGCGGTCTATCTGCAGCGCTCGGGCGCGGCGGCGCACCTGGTGTTGAACAAGCCGGGGAAGAAAAACGCCCTGTCCGAAGCCATGTGGACGGCGATCCCGCGCCTTCTGGCCGAGGCGGAAGCCGACACGGGCGTGCGCGTGCTGGTCGTGCGCGGCGAAGGCGGCGCGTTCGCCGCGGGGGCGGACATTTCGGAGTTTGCAGAGGTGTACGCCACGCCGGAGCGCGCCGAAGCCTATTCCGCCGCCATCGCAGCGGCGCTGGACGGGCTCGCGGCCTTTCCGAAACCCACCCTTGCGGCCATTGAAGGCGCGTGCGTGGGCGGGGGATGCGGGCTGGCGCTGGCGTGCGATCTGCGCTTCGCGGCTGAAGGATCGAAATTCGGCATCACGCCGGGCAAGCTCGGACTGGTCTACACCTTGAACGACACCAAGCGCCTGATCGACGCGGTGGGCGTCTCGGCGGCGAAGGATATCCTGTTCACCGGCCGCATCCTCGCCGCTGGGGAGGCGCGCGCGCTGCGCCTGATCGACCGTCTGGTGGAGCCCGCCGCGCTGATGAGCGCGGTGGAGGGCTGGATCGGCCTCGCCGCGAAAGCCAGCGGCCGCTCCGCCGCCGTCACCAAGCAGATCATCGCGCGCATCCTCGCCGGCCAGGCGGGCGACGACGCGGCGACCAAGAACCTGTTCCTCGCCGCCTTTCAGGGCCCCGACTTCCAGGAGGGCTATCGCGCCTTCCTCGAAAAACGCGCGCCAAAATTTCCGGAGTAAGCCATGCCGACGCTTTATAACGCCGACCTCTCCCCCTACGCCGCACGGGTGCGCCTGGCGGTCTACTGGAAGGGGCTGGAGGAGGAGATCGCCTTCGAAGCCCCGCCCGGCGGCCTGAAAAGCAAGGCGTATCTGGAGGAAAATCCGCTTGGTAAAGTGCCGGCTCTGAAACTCGACGACGGCTTCTGCCTTCCTGAAAGCGAGCTGATCCTGGAATATATCGAGGACAGCCACCCCGAGCGCGCCTTGCGCCCGGCCGACGCCAAAAGCGCAGCCCTCGCGCGGCTGTGCGCGCGGCTGGCCGATCTTTATCTCGCCCCGGGCCTTGCTCCGCTCTTTCTCAACGCCGATCCGTCGAAACGCGACTCCGAAGCGGTGGAGGCCGGGTTTGAATCCGTCGCCAAGGCCCTGGGCCACATCGAACGCTATCTGCACGAGGACGGCCCGTTCGCGCTCGGCGGCGCGCCGTCGACCGCCGACTGCGCCCTGGCGCCGGTGTTCTGGTTCATCAATTGGGCCGACGCCTGGTATGAGCGCTCGGTGCTGGCCGGTCACCCCAAATGCCGGCGCGTTTTCGACGCGGTGGGCGCCGACGCGGCGGGCGCCAAGGTCTTTGGCGAGCTCGACGCCGGACTGAAGGCGCGCTTCGGCGGCTAGCGCGCCGGAACGGCGCCCCGGCGCAAGCGTTCGCTCCTCACCCCCACGATGGTGAGGATCCCGCCATGGCCGCCCGGGCGCAGACGCAGACCCGCCCCAGGAGCGACGCGCAGAACGAAAAAGAGCCCGGCGCGCAAGAGGTTAAATCGGCCTGGAAGCATGGCGGACGGCGCGAGGCTTTTCGAAAGCTGGCCGAGCGCGAAGCCGCCGGAGAGCCGGCCGTCCCGCCCCATCGGCTGACCGGTCAGGCCCGGCGCGAGCATGTGCGCGCGGTGCAGCGCGAAGACCATGCCGGCCGCATCAAGCAGAAGGATCCGGGCGCGGCGCAGAAATTCGACGAACTCGCCGGCGACTCGCTGAAATTTTTCCGCGGTACGGCGCTTCTGTTCTATCGCGACATGGCCGGCGAGGACGCCGACATGCCCACCGTCATGGCCCTTGGCGACGTGCATCCGGGCAAGTTCGGGATCATGCCGGACCGCCACGGCGCGCCGATCTTCAGCGTGAATGATTTCGACGAGGCGATCTATGCGCCTTTCACCTGGGGTCTGAAACGCGGCGCGGTCGGCGTCTGGACCGCCGCGCGCGAGGAAGGCGGGCTCGCCCGGAAGAAGCGCGCCAAGAACATCAGGAAATTCGCCAAGGGCTATTTGAAGGCCATGGCCGGCTCCGCTCGAACCGATGATGCGCAGATCGCCCAGGCCCGGATCGGCCCGGCGGTCACATAGCGCCGCCAGTGCGCCTCCACATGCGCTGAACGCCGGTCCAGGTGCTCGGCTCGCGATCGCGCGGCCGTATCCGCATCCTCCACGTCGTGCGCGAGGATGAGAAAGCAGGGCCTATCCGGACGGATGACGGTGGGGCACGGCATGGGCGCCGCCCGGCGGTCCCTACGAGAACGCCTGCAGGCCGGTCTGCGCGCGGCCGAGAATGAGGGCGTGCACGTCGTGGGTGCCCTCATAGGTGTTCACGGTTTCAAGATTAATGGCGTGGCGCAGGATATGGTATTCCTCCGCGATGCCGTTGCCGCCATGGATGTCGCGGGCCTGGCGCGCGATGTCCAGCGCCTTGCCGCAGTTATTGCGCTTCATCAAAGAGATCGCTTCGGGCACCCAGGCGCCTTCGTCCAGGAGGCGCCCAAGGCGCAGCGCGCCCTGGTAGCCGAGCGCGATCTCGGTCTGCATGTCGGCGAGCTTCTTCTGCACCAGCTGGGTGCCGGCGATCGGCTTGTTGAAGACCTTGCGCTCCAGAGCGTAGTCGCGGCTCGCGCGCCAGCAGAACTCCGCCGCGCCCATGGCGCCCCAGCTGATGCCGTAGCGCGCCTTGTTGAGGCACGAGAACGGGCCGCGCAGCCCCGACACGTTGGGAAGCAGATTTTCTTCCGGCACGAAGGCGTCGTTCAAGGAGATCGAGCCGGTCACCGAGGCGCGAAGCGACAGCTTGCCTTCGATCTTCGGGCAGTCGAAGCCGTCCGTCCCTTTGTCCACAATGAAGCCGCGAATCTTCCCGTCGAGCTTGGCCCAGACCACCGCCAGATCGCTGATCGGCGAGTTGGTGATCCACATCTTCGCGCCGTTGAGGATGTAGCCGCCATCGACCTTTTTCGCGTTGGTGCGCATGGCGCCCGGGTCCGAGCCGCCGTCCGGCTCGGTCAGGCCGAAACAGCCCACCCATTCGCCGGTGGCGAGCCTGGGCAGGTATTTCTGCTTCTGCGCCTCGGAGCCGAAGGCCTCGATCGGGTACATGACGAGGGAAGACTGGACGCTCATCGCCGAGCGGTAGCCGGAATCCACAGCCTCGACCTCGCGCGCGATCAAGCCGTAGGCGACGTTGGACAGGCCCGCCCCGCCGAATTGCTCGGCCACCGTGGCGCCGAGCAGGCCCAGCTCGCCCATCTCGGTCATGATGGCCCGGTCGAACTTTTCCTCGCGGTAGGCGTCGATGACGCGCGGCAGGAGCTTTTCCCGGCAATACTGGCGCGCGGTCTGCGAAATCATCCGCTCGTCTTCGGAGAGCTGATGGTCGAGATGCAGCGGGTCTTCCCAGGAGAAGCTCAGCGCGTCTTCATTCGCAGCGTCCAGCGCGGCCATGGCGAAGTGTCCTTTTCATTCGGCCCCGGCGCGCCGTCCGGGCGCCGCAGGCGGGGTTCACAGGATATGATATAAAGATATATCTTTTGCGCGTAACCTGTCGAACCGATAGTTTCTATCAGTTCGATACGAGCGTGTGTTAGCGGAGGGGCAGATATGCCCGCAACCCTCACAGAAAAGATCCTGGCCCGGGCCGCCGGGCGCGACTCAGTGTCGCCGGGCGAGATGATCACCGTGTCGGTGGACCTGGCCATGGCTCATGACAGCTCAGGCCCGCGCCGCTGGAAGGCCAGGCTGGAGGCGCTGGGCACGGGTTTGTGGGACCCCGAACGCGTGGTGATCGTCTCCGATCATTACGTGCCCGCCGTGGACGCCGACAGCGCCGCCATCCTGAAACTCACCCGCGAGTTCGCGCGCGATTACGGTGTGAAGAATTTCTTCGACATGAAGGGTATCTGCCACGTCATCCTGCCCGAGCACGGCTTCGCGCGCCCCGGCCTGTTCATCGCCGGCGGCGACAGCCATTCCACCAACGCCGGCGCATTCGGCTGTTACGCCGCCGGCTTCGGCGCCACGGACATGACCGCCATCGTCGCCACAGGCGAGACCTGGACCGTCGTGCCTGAAACCATCCGCGTGGAGATCGCGGGCGCCCTTCCCGAAGGCGTGGCGGCGAAGGACGTCATGCTCGCCCTGTGCCGCGATCTGGGCATGGGCAACCATTTCAAGGCCATCGAATACGCCGGCCAGGCGGTGCGCGCCATGGACATGGAGCAGCGTACGGTTCTGGCCAACATGGCCGCAGAGCTGGGCGGCGAGACCGGGATCGTCGAACCCGACGAGACGACGCTTCGCCATATCCGCGCCCATGGCGGGACGGTGGAGGATGGGGCGCTGACCCGCTGGCGCTCCGACCCCGATTGCACTTACGCCAAGATACACACGCTCGACGCCTCGATGCTTGAGCCCCAGATCGCCGCGCCGCACAGCCCGGCGAACGCCGCGCCGGTGGCTGAGCACGCCGGCGTCGCCATCGACCAGGCCTATATCGGGGCCTGTGTGGGCGCGAAGCTTTCCGACCTGCACATGGCCGCCGCGGTGCTGAAGGGCCGCACGGTGGCGCCCGGCGTGCGCCTGCTCGTCGCGCCGGCCTCGGCGAAGGTGACGCAGGCCGCCGCGAAGGACGGCACGCTCGCCATCCTCGCCGGAGCCGGCGCGGTGATACTGCCCTCCGGCTGCGGCGCCTGCGCCGGGCTCGGCGCGGGGCTTCTGGCCGAAGGCGAGGTGTGCCTCTCCTCCACCAACCGGAATTTCCAGGGCCGCATGGGCCACAAGGACGCGCGCGTCTATCTCGGCTCGCCCTATGCGGTCGCCGCCGGGGCCGTCGCGGGCCGCATCACCGATCCGCGCCCCTTCCTGACCGAGAGCCGGGAGGCGGCATGACCATCCGTCAGGGCGCCGCCTTCGTCTATGGCGACCGGATCGACACCGATCTGCTCGCCCCCGGCTACGCCATGAAGAAGGCGCCGGCGGAGCTCGCGAAACACACGCTGGAGGCGGTCGATCCGGATTTCGCGCACGCCGTGAAGCCTGGCGACATGCTGGTCGCCGGGCATGACTTCGGCATCGGGTCGAGCCGCGAGCAGGCGGCGATCAGTTTGAAGACTCTGGGCGTCTCGGCGGTCATCGCGAAGAGCTTTGCGCGCATCTTCTACCGCAACGCCATGAATATCGGCCTTCCAGCCGTCCAGCTCGACTGGGACGGCCGCATCGCGGCCGGCGACCGGCTGCGCCTCGACCTCGCCGAAGGCCGGCTTGAGAACCTCACCCGGGGCGACGGCTTCGCCGTCACGCCGGTCCCGCCCCATCTCATGGCGATGATCGACGCGGGCGGCCTCATGGCCCATCTCAAGGAACGGTTCAAACCCGCCGGCCCCTCAAGGAGCGTGTCATGACCGCAGCGAAGACCAGTCCCGGCGCGCATCTCACAACCGCCCTTCAGGCGAGCATGAGCGGCGGCGCGCCGGTCCTGGCGCCGGGCGTCTACGACGCCTTCTCCGCCCTGATGGTGGAGCGCGCCGGCTTTGACGCCGCTTATCTCTCGGGCGCCTCCATCGCCTACACCCAGCTCGGTCGGCCCGACCTGGGGCTGATGAGCGCCAAGGAGGTCGCCGACACGGTCGGGCGCATCACCGAGCGAACCGATCTGCCGCTCATCGTGGACGCCGACACCGGGTTTGGAAACGCGCTCAACGTCATCCGCACGGTGAAGACGTTCGAGCGCGCCGGCGCCGCGGCGATCCAGCTGGAGGACCAGCAATCGCCCAAGCGCTGCGGGCATCTGTCCGGCAAGACGCTGGTCGCCCCCGAAGAGATGACCGGCAAGGTGAAAGCCGCCGTGGATGCGCGCGCCAGCGAGGCCACGCTGATCATCGCGCGCACCGACGCCATCGCGGTGGAGGGGTTCGATTTCGCGCTGGAGCGCGCCGAACGCTATCTGGAGGCGGGCGCCGACGTGCTCTTCATCGAGGCGCCCCAGGACATGGCTCAGATGGAAAAGATCGCCGCCCGGTTCAAAGGCCGCGCGCCCTTATTGGCCAACATGGTGGAAGGCGGCCGCACCCCGCTGCGCACCGCCGCGGACCTCGGGCAAGCCGGCTTCCAGCTCGTCATCACCCCCGGCGCGATGGTGCGCGCGCTGGCCTTCATGGCCGAGGAGTTCCTCGGCGTGCTGAAGGCGGACGGCGCGACCAAGCGCTACCAGGACCGCATGTTCGACTTCGGCGAACTCAATGCGCTGCTCGGCATCGACGAGATGAAGGCGGACGGGGACCGGTATGATGCGGAGGGGCGGACGGCGGCGGAGTGATCCCTAGCGCGTCTCCCACCAGGGGCGGCGGCCGGTGAGGTTCAGCGACAGCGGGTCGGGGCGCGAGACATGGCCGGAGACGGCCAGCACCCCGACGGTCACGGCCATGCCGGCCAGCGCCAGCACGGTGACGGTCTCGCCGGAAAACACACGCGGGGCGGCGAACGCGAACGCCAGCCAGGCGGCGATCAGGGCGGTGGGGGTGAGATAGCGATGCATGATGAATCCCCTTTCTTTTTGTTCTGCGAGGGATGTAACAAATCTGTCATGCATTACGCCGGAACGCAAGGTTTTGTTCCGGGTCCGGATATTTTTTGCGCAGATGCGCGCGCCATGAGCGGCGGTTCGGCCGGTGCGGCCGCACCGGCCGTCGCCGCCGTTTAGTTATCTTTGACAGGGGCTTGAGGCGCTATCCAGCCGCTTCCGGCTTGGGAAGATCCGCCCGCGCGCGCTGCTCGGCGGCGATACGGTCGATAAGCTGATCCACCGGCATGGTTCCAAGATCGCCCAGATCGCGGTGACGCACCGCGACGTGGCCGGCCTCGGCCTCGGCGTCGCCGACCACCAGCATGTAGGGAATCTGGCGGTTCTGGGCGTTCCGGATCTTTTTCTGCATGCGCTCGGCGGCCATGTCGGCCTCCACGCGCACGCCGCCATGGACGGTGTCCACCTCGGCGTTGAAAAGACGCCTCTTCACCTCGTCGGCGTAGGCTTCGTGCCGGTCTGCGATGGGGATGACGATCGCCTGCACCGGCGCGATCCAGGTCGGGAATTTGCCGGCGTAGTGCTCGATCAGGAAGGCCGTGAAGCGTTCATGGCTGCCCAGCGGGGCGCGGTGGATGACGTAGACCGGCTTCTTCTCTCCGTCGGAGTCAGTATACGTCAGATCGAAGCGCTTGGTGGCCATGAAGTCGAGCTGGTTGGTGGAGATGGCGTACTCGGTGCCCACCACCGATTTCACCATGAAGTCGACCTTCGGCCCGTAGAAGGCAGCCTCGCCCTCGACTTCCCTGTACGGATAGCCGGACTCGTCCATGGCGGCTTTCAGGATGCCCAGCGCCTTCTTCCAGCCCGCCGCGTCGTCGACGTATTTTTCGAGGTTCTCGAAATCGGGAAGCGACAGCCGCATCCAGAAATCCTCGATGCCGAACAGCCGGTAATAGTCCGCGTGCATGTGCATCACGGCGAGAAACTCGTCCTTGGCCTGGTCCTCGCGGCAGTAGATGTGGGCGTCGTTCTGGCAGAAGCCGCGCACGCGCATCAGGCCGCTCAATCCGCCCGAAGCTTCGTGACGATACACCTGGCCGTATTCGGACAGCCGCACGGGAAGATCGCGATAGCTCCACTGGTCGTGGGCGTAGATCATGTGGTGGTGCGGGCAGTTCATCGGGCGCAGATAGTATTCCTGCTCGTCGATGATGATCGGCTTGTACATGTCGTCGGCGTAGTAGGGCAGATGGCCCGACTTCACATAGAGATCGCCCTTGGTGATGTGCGGCGTGGAGACGCGCGCATAGCCCGCCTTGTGCTCGGTGTTGCGCGCCAGGCGTTCCAGCTCGTCGCGGATCACATTGCCGGCCGGCAGCCACATGGGCAGCCCGGCGCCGACCTCTTCGACGAGCGTGAAGAGCCCCAGCTCCTTGCCGATCTTGCGGTGGTCGCGCTTGGCCTGTTCCTCCAGGCGGTGAAGCTCGGCGTCGAGCTCCTCCTTGGTGGGAAAGGCGACCGCGTGGATGCGCTGGAGCTGGGCGTTCTTCTGGTCGCCGCGCCAGTAGGCCCCGGCGATGGAGCGCAGCTTGAAATGACCGACCTCGCCGGAATGATCCACATGGGGACCGCGGCACAGATCGACGAAATCGCCGGTGCGATAGAAGCTGATCGTGTCCACGCCGTCGGCGACGACGCTTTCATCACCGGTCTCCTTGGCGATCGCCGTGGAGCCCTTGTCGCGCAACAGCTTTAGAAGCTCGACTTTGAACGGCTGGTTCTCGCGCTCCATATACTGGATCGCGTCGTCCACGGGCAGGTCCTCGCGCTCGAAGCGGTGCTTCTTCTTGCGCAGCTCCTTCATGCGCTTTTCGATTTTCTGCAGATCTTCGACCGTCAGAGTCTCGTCCAGCTTGATGTCGTAGAAGAACCCGGTCTCTGTCGCCGGCCCCACTCCGAACTGCGCGTTCGGATAGAGGTCCTTCACGGCCGCGGCCATGAGGTGGGCCGCCGAGTGGCGGCGCGTATCGGCGTCGAAATCGGATTGAGCCATGGGTCTTCTTCGTGGCTGGTCGGTGAAAAGTGCGCGCCCCATGCGCGCGAACGCGGAGATTTAGGACCTTTGTCCGCGCCTGTCCACGCATGGGGGAAGCCGGCGCCCGCTTCGCCTCGCCGCGCCACTGCAGTCCTGCGTCTGCGCCCCGGAACCGCCCCGCGCGCCAAGGCTTTGAGCAGAGACCACGGGCGGCGGCGATCACTCACCCGAGGAGACAGGCGATGGCTCACACTCAGCCCTCACACACCGGCGGCGCGAACCAGCCCGGCGAAGCCGCTCGGCGCGGCCAGGAGGCCGCCGACGAGGCCAAGGAGGCGGGCAAGGATCTCGGCCGGGCGGCCAGGGATGTCGGCGAACAGCGGGCCGAGCAGGGCCGCGAGCGCGCCTACACCTCGCTCGAGACGGCCGCAGACCGGCTCAAGGACGCCGGCGAGGATCTCCGCAGCGAAGACGAAAAGCTGGCCGGAGCGTTGATCGGGCGCGCCGCCAAGGGCCTTCAGGGCGCGGCGGATTATCTGCGCGAGCGCCGCACCGGCGATCTGATTCACGACGTGCAGGATTTCGGCCGAAAGAACCCGGCCGCCTTTCTCGGCCTGTCGGCGGCGGCGGGCCTTCTCATCGCGCGCGTCGGCCGCACGGCGGTGGAGCGCCAGGCGCCTGACAATAGCGCGCTCACCACCGGCGGGCGCACATCCGATGATGTCTACAGGGAGGGCTGAGCCATGGCTTCCAGCCAACCGCAATCTTCCGATCAGGACCAAAAGCGCGATGGGAACGGGCACGCACACGACAGTGACGGCCGCATCAAGTCTGCAGCCGAGCAGAACAAATCCCTGCCCAATCTCGTCGAGGACGCCATCGGCCACGCCACCGGCCTGATGCGCGAGGAGGTGCGGCTCGCCCGCACCGAAATCACCGACGGGGTGAAGACCATGCAGTCCGGCGCGATCAGCGTCGGCGTGGGCGTGGCGGTGCTCCTGCCCGCGGTCACCCTTCTGCTGTACGCGGCCGCCTTCGGCATTTCCGCCGCCGGCCTGCCGCTGTGGGCGAGCGCCGCCATCGTCGGCGGGGTCGCCGCCGTGATCGGCGCGATTTTGCTGATGGCGGGCAAGAAGAAGATGGACCCTGAACACCTCTCCGCCCCGCGCGCCGCCGACGATGCGCAGCGCACGGCCCGGTTCGCCAAGGAGCAAGCACGATGAGCAATGATACGGCAGACCAGATCGAAACCGATGCGCGCCAGCACCGCCAGGCGCTGCGCGAAGATCTCGACGCCATTTTCGACCGGCTCAGCCCCGGTCAGATCATGGACGAGGCGTTGGACCAGTTCGGCGGAGCCAGGTCGCTGACGCAGAACCTCGCCGCCCAGGTGCGCGACAATCCGATGCCGGTGCTGGTCACCGCGGCGGGCCTGGCCTGGCTGGTCTCCAGCTCGCGCGGCTCCGGCGCGGGGGGCGGCGGGACCTCGCTG
>JBKHAZ010000057.1:0-11643 GCA_046542605.1 Oceanicaulis sp.
CGCGCGTCGGTGAGCTGGTCGCGCTCCACCACGATCTCGCCCGCCACGATCGTCGCGCGATAGCCCACCGCGTCCTGCAACAGGCGCTGGCCGCCGGCGGGCAGATCCTGCACCAGGCGCGGCGGGGCGAGCTTCAGCCGGTCATAATCGATCACGTTGAGATCGGCCTTCAGCCCCGGCTTGATCCGGCCGCGGTCGGAAAGGCCCAGATAGTCCGCGATGTCGGCGGTGAGCATCTGCACGGCGCGTTCGAGCTTCATGGTCTCGCCGCGCGCGCGGTCGCGGGTCCAGTGGCTCAACAGGTAGGTGGGAAAGCTGGCGTCGCAGACCGTGCCCACATGGGCGCCGCCGTCGCTCAATCCCATCATGGCGAGGGGATGGTCCATCATCGCCTTGACGTTGTCGTAGCTCAGCTCGGTGTAATTATAGATCGGCAGATAGATCAGCTCAGCTCCGTCGCGCGCCACGACCGTGTCGTAGAGCTGCTCCCAGACCGATACCCCGTTCGCCCGCGCCTTGGCGGCGATGGAGCGTTCCGGCGGCTGTTCGTAGTCGGGCTCTTCAGACAGGGTGAACAGCTTTTCTGCAACGAACGCCATGTTCTCGATCAGCAGATCGGCGATGGGCGGGATGGAGCTGCCGGGGCCTGCGAGCGTGTCCGATGTCTGGGCGAGGACCTTGCGCTTGAAGCGCTCCGATTTCATCACCGCCACCCGCTCATTGAGCGGCAGATGGGCGATCTCCTTGTAGGCCGGATAGCCCATGAAGGGGTGGAAGGTGCATTGCAGCCCCAGGAACACGCCGATGGCGCGCGGGGCGACCTGGGCGCGCACGGTGAAGCCTTCGGCGTCCAGCTTTTCCAGACCCTTCAGGATCTTCCGCCACTGATCCGGCGCGAAATCGCGCTGCATGACCGAGATGGAGAAGGGCCGCCCGCCGGCCGCCTTCACATAGGCCTCGATGACGTCCCATTCCTTGGGGAAACGATCCTGGTCGCGCTCCAGATCGAAATCACTGACCGCCTGGATGACGCCGTGATCGCGGCCCTTGAAGGCCGCCGCGATGCCGGCGAGCTCCTTGGCCGTGGCTTCGCTCGCCGGCGTCCATTCGCCGTCCGCGGTGCGGTGCAGGTCGCTGCGCCCGGTGGAGAAGCCGATGGCGCCGGCGTCCAGCGCCTCGCTCACCAGATCCCGCATGCGCGCGATCTCCGCGTCGCTGGCCTGCGCATCGAAGCTCGCCCGCTCGTCCATGACGAAGACGCGCAACGGGTCGTGGCCGACCATGGCGGCGATATCCATGGTGCGCGGCGTTTGCTCCAGCGCGTCGAGATAGTCCGGGAAGCTCTCCCAGTCCCAGCTGAGGCCCTCGGCGAGCGCGGTGCCGGGAATGTCCTCCACGCCTTCCATCAGCTTGATCAGGCGCTCATGGTCGCTCTTGCGCACCGGCGCGAAGCCGACCCCGCAATTGCCCATCACCGCGGTCGTGACGCCGTGCAGAATCGAGGGCTCCAGCCGGTCGTCCCAGGTCGCCTGCCCATCATAATGGGTGTGCGCGTCGAGAAAGCCCGGCGTGACGAGGAGGCCTTCAGCGTCGATGGTGCGCGCGGCCTCGCCCGGCGCCTCGCCCACCGCGGCGATGCGCCCATCCTTCACCGCGATGTCGCCGCGCCAGGGCGCGCCGCCAGAGCCGTCGACAATCAGGCCGTTGGTGATCTTCAGGTCATAGGTCATCTGAGGAGCTCCTGCAGATTATTCCGCCGGTCTCGGCTTTGCGGCGGGAAACCGTGCGTCATAGAGCCGGAAGGCGCCGGCGAGGCCGAGGCCTGCGAATAAATGCCAGATCGACCACAGCCCGACGATCGCCGCGGCGCCGCCAAGCCCGTCGAACTGGCTTAAGAGAATGACCAGGCCGAGGCCCGCGTTCTGGATGCCCACCTCGAAGGTCAGCGCCCGCCGGCGCGGCGCGTTGAAGCGCAACAGCCGGCCCGCCGCCGCTCCGGTGAGGAAGGCGAGAACATTGTGCAGCACCGTGATCGACAGCACGACGCCGGCGGTGGCGGTCAGCAGCGCCCAGTTCGCCGCCAGCCCGCCGAACACCATGGCGAGAATGCCGATCAAGGCCGCGATCATCAAAGGCGGCCGGATGCGCGCCGCGAGTCCCGGGTATCGGAACGCAAAGCCCATCCCCAGGGCCAGCGGGACGGCGAGCATAAACGTCGTCTGCACCACGAACGGGACCGGGCTGACGTCTATGGCGTCCACCAGGGTCGCGGTCGGCCCGTAAAGGCTGGTCCAGAAGATGATGGAGACCGGGGTCAAAAGCGCCGCGGCGAGGCTGGACGTGCCGGTCAGCGCCACCGACAGCGCGGTGTCGCCGCGTCCGAGCTGGGTGAAGAAGTTCGAGACATTGCCGCCCGGACAGCAGGCCACCACGATCATCCCCAACGCGATGGAGGGCAGGGGGTCGATCAGATGGATAAGCCCCAGCGTCATCAACGGCAGGGCCAGAATCTGCGCTGCGGCGGCGCCGGCGAAGCGCGCAGGGTGGCGTTTCAGGAAATCGAAATCGCCGGGCTTCAGACTCAAGGCCACGGAGAACATGATCACGGCGAGGATGGCGGGCAGGATCACCGACCCGCCCGGCGCAAGCTCGATCCGCGCGGCGTCGAGGGCCGCTGCGTCCATGGTCTCCTCCCGTTGGCGCGCCGGGTCGGCCCGGTCTCGTGAACGCCGTTCGCTAGGATGTGAGAATGACGCGGGCGAGGGCGGCTTGTCGAGGGTGAAGCCTTCCGCTCGCGCATGTCCGGACATATGCTCCGCGCTGAAGCGAGGGAGGACTCCATGACCACACGCCGCGAGCTGATCACCGCAGCCGGAGCGCTCGCCGCGGCGAGCGCCATGCCAGGGGCTGCGGGAGCGCAAACGCCCGACCCGCGCTTTTCGGCCTGCGCGCTGCAGGTGGTGTGCGATGCGGTTAATCAGGACGCCACAGTGGAGGCCGCCCGCGCGCGCATGATGGCGTCGATCGCGCGCATCGGCCGTCAGGTGGCGACGACAAAGGCGTTCTTGCGCACCTTCAACGGCACCGAGCTGAAGCTGGTCTGCCTGCCCGAGTATTTCCTGACCGGCTTTCCGCTGCGCGAAAGCCGGGAGGAATGGAAAGCCAAGGCCAGCATCGATATGGACGGCCCGGAGTATGAGGCTCTGGCCGGCGTCGCCCAGCGCTTCGGCGTGTTCCTGGGCGGCAATCTCTACGAGAACGACCCGAACTTCCCCGCGCTGTATTTCCAGGCGAATTTCGTCATCGCCCCGTCCGGCGAGACCGTGCTGCGCTATCGCCGCATGATCTCGCTGTACACACCGACCCCTTATGACGTCTGGGCAGACTATCTCGATCTCTATGGCTATGACGCGGTGTTTCCCGTGGCTGACACCGAGATCGGCAAGATCGGCTCCATCGCGTCGGAAGAAATCCTCTACCCTGAGATCGCCCGCGCCCAGGCGCTGAAAGGCGCTGAGATCCTGCTGCATCCCACCAGCGAGGTGGGCAGCCCGAAACTTACGGTGAAGGACGTGGCGAAACGGGCCCGCGCCATCGAAAGCATGGCCTATGTGGTCTCGGCCAATTCCGCCGAGATCATCGGCACGCCGGTGCCGGCCGCCTCCACCGACGCCATGAGCAAGATCGTCGACTGGAACGGCGCGGTGCTCGCCGAGGCCGAAAGCGGGGAGAGCCTGAACGCCAACGCCGTCATCGATCTTCCAGAGCTGCGCGCCACGCGCAATCGCACCGGCATGGCGAACCTTCAAAGCCGCCTCCCGCTTGCGGCGTTCGCCCCGGCCTATTCCGGGACGACGCGCGCGGAGCCCAACGCCATGGCCGACCGCGGCATGCTGAGCCAGGACGAAGCCCTCGCCCGCCAGCGCGCCGTGATCGAGCGCATGCGGGCGGACGGGGTGCTGGAGTAGGACATGACGACCGTAACCATTCGCCCCTCGACCCCTCGCGTGCTGATCGGGACGCCATTGCCAGGCGAAGCGGCGGCGGAAGGCTTCCGTTTCATTGATCGGCTGACAGGCCAGGCGCAATCGGGCTGCGCGGCGTTTACAGCCACGGGCGAGGTTTTTCTGGCCGCACTCCGGTCAGGTGAGCTGGTGGGCGTCTGTGGTCTGGCGCGCGATTGTTACGGCGCCCCACCCGGCGTCGCGCGTCTCCGTCATCTCTATGTTCGCCCCGCTTGGCGCGGACAAGGCATAGGGCGGCGCCTGGTCGGCGAAGCGCTAGCCGCCGCCCGGCTAAACTTCTCCGCCGTTCGCCTGCGCACCGACACCCAATCGGCCGACATGTTTTACCGAGCGCTCGGGTTTCGTGGTGTTGAGGACGTTGACGCCACGCACTTCATCGCGCTCTGAGGTCGCGCCCCCTAAATCACCCCCCGCTTCGCCAGCGCCTCGATCACTTCGCTCTGGCGGTCGCGGTAGAAGCTTTTTTCCGGCGTTTTCACCGCGCCGGCCTCGTCCAGCAGCGAGCCTTCGGGGTGGATGTCGGCCTTGGCGTATTCGCGCGCGTACAGCGCCATGGGCTGGCGGGCGAGGAGATTGCCCATGGCGGTCTTGCGCCGAAGGCGGCGGACCTGGCCCACATCCACCTCGCCATAGGCGCACATGGACGGGCCGGTGGCGGCTTCGGCGATGATGAGGCCGCGCGGATCGACGATCTTCGAGCCGCGGTCGGCGCTGGCAACGGGGATCGGCGTGCCGGTCATGCCGCCGGTGTTGGCTGAGACGACATAGGCGAGGTTCTCGATCGCGCGCGCCTGCTTGGCGATGTTCTTCGGCGTCGTCTGGGGGCTGGACACTTCCGAGCTTGAATGCACGAACACCTCCGCGCCGCGCACCGCGTGCAGCCGGGCGATTTCGGGATAGAGAATCTCCTCGCTGGCGACGGCGGCGAGGCGCCCGATCTCCGTGTTCGCCACCGGAAACAGCGAGGCCTCGCCATAGGCGTCGAGATAGGGGTCGAGGACGTCATAGGGGCTCGGCGCATACATGGAGATCAGCCGGCGATAGCGCAGCACCTGCGCGCCGGAGGGATCGATCACCACGCAGGCCTGGAAGTACAGGTCAGGAAAATGCGGGTCGGTCTCATAGCCGTTCCAAGCAAGGAAGATCCCGAAATCCAGGGCGACCTTGGCCATGGCTTCGAATTCCGGGCCGTCGGCGTCGATCGCCGCCTTGGCGCGCCATTGCTCGGCCGTTTCGCGCATGGGAAAGCCGGTGAGCGCGTACTCGGGCAGGACGACGAGCTTCACCTCCGGCCCGATGAAGGCGATGGAGCCGGCGATTTCGGCGCGCATGCGCTGGATCGAGGCGAGCATGGCCGCGCGCGCATCCTCTCGCGCGGCGTGCGAATTGACCGCTTCGCACAGCGTCTGCAGAGCGAGCGCGGTATAGACCGGAGGCGGCGAGCTGGAGATCACGATGCGGCGTCCTTTCCCGGGTGCTGGCGTGTGCGGCCAAATCGTCTAAACATGGCCGGCTTGAATGAACTATATGAGAGACGATGACGTCCCGACCCGTACAAAGCCCGGTCCTGTCCCCCGACCTGATCGACGAAAGCCTGCCGACCCCGCTGTATCATCAGATTTTCCTGGTGTTGCGCGACCGGATTCGCGACGGCGCGTTTCCCGCCGGCGCGATTCTTCCCGGCGAGCAGGAGCTCACCCGGCTGTTCGACGTCTCGCGCATTACGGTGAAGCGGGCGATGAACGAGCTCGCCGCCCACGGCTTCGTCACGCGCCATCGCGGCCGCGGCACCGTTGTGACCCACAATACCGGCGTGCCGGTGGTGGAAGGCCGGTTCGACACCCTGTTCGACGCGCTCAAGCGCATGGGGCTGGAGACCGATGTGCAGCTGCTCGACGCGGCCTACGTGGAGGCCGACGACGAGCTGGCCGCGGAAATGGCGCTGGAGCCCGGCGCGACGCTCCAGCGCGCCATCCGGCTGCGCTCGCTTGAAACCGACACCTTCTCCTATCTCGTCACCCACGTGCCGGGCGAAATCGCCGCGCGCTACACCAAGGACGATCTGAAGACCCAGCCGATGCTGGAGCTTCTCAAGCGCGCCGGCGCCGAGGCGGTCGAGGCCGACCAGACGCTTACGGCTGTGGCCGCCGATCCGCAGATCGCCGCGGCCTTGAAAGTCAGCCCCGGTGCGCCGCTGTTGAAGATCAAGCGCATCATGCGCGGGCGCGACGGCCGGGCGGTCCAGCACATCGTCGCCTATTACCGGCCCGAGCGATTCCGCTACCACATGCGCATGGTTCGCAAGGACGCCGGCGACGCCGGGTGGGGCGACGCCGAACTCGCCTGATCGCTTTTCCCCGCTCGCCCGCATGCCCTTGGCCTTCGCTTCAAAAGATATATAAGTATATCATTTGTAGGCGGCCACGCGCCGCAGGCAAGCCGCAGCGGTGAAAACGCCGGCGCGGCGGCGGGGAGAGACCATGGCCGATCCGTTCTGGATCCTGCTGCACATTCTCGTGCTGGTGTACTGGCTGGGCGGCGATCTCGGCGCCTTTTACGCCAGCCGGCTGGTGGCGGACGCCGAGCGGCCCGCGGCGGGGCGTCTGGCTGCGGCGGACATTCTTCTGAACGTGGACATGGCGCCGCGTATGGGGCTGGTCTTCGCCTTTCCCACCGGGCTGGCCGTCAGTGTCTCGCGCGGCTGGCTGTCGGTGGACTGGATCTGGGTGTGGGCGGCGTTCGCCGCCGGGCTGATCTGGGCGCTGTGCGCGTGGCTCGTCCATCTCAAGGCGGGTCCTGCAAAGCTTGTAAAGGGGCTGGATACGTTGATCCGCCTGGCAGCGCTCGCCGGTCTCGGGCTCTCGGCTGCGGCGGCCTTCGCCGGGTTGGTCGACGCGCCGCACTTCATCGCCGCAAAATGGCTGCTGCTGGCGCTGGCGATCGCGTGCGGTTTGCTGATCCGGCGCGCCCTGGCGCCGTTCGGTCCAGCCTTTGCGGCTCTCGCGGCCGGTAAAGCCGGCCAAGCCGAAAACGCCGCCATCCGCGACAGCCTCGCCCACGCCAAACGCTATGTTCTGACCATCTGGGCCGCGCTGATCGCCGCAGCGGCTCTGGGCGTCTACACGCCGGCTTGAGGAGGACTGAAGTGGCTGAAACATCGCTTGCAGACCCGGCTCTGCACGAACGCCTGGTTCAGATCGTCGGACGCGAGCACGTCGCGGCGGGCGAGGAGGCGCGGGCGCTTTATTCGCAGGATGTCTGGACCCGCGGCGCGCCGGTGGACCTGGTCGTCACGCCGCACGACGCGGCCCAGTGCGCCGCCGTGGTGGCGGCCTGCGCCGAGGCCGGCCGGCCAGTGTATCCGCGCGGCGGCGGCATGAGCTACACCAAGGGTTATCTCGCCGATACGCCCGGCGGGGTGAGCCTGGACACCGCCGCCATGGACCGGGTTATCGAGATCAACACGGCGGACATGTATGTGCGCGCCGAGGCCGGCTGCACCTGGAAGACGCTGCATGACGCGCTCGCATCCACCGGCTTGCGGCCGCCCTTCTGGGGTCCTCTATCGGGTCTTTCCTCCACCATCGGCGGCGGCGTAAGCCAGAACAACGCCTTCTTCGGCGCCGGGACCCACGGCCCCACCGCCGAGAGCGTCCTGTCGGTGAGCGTGGCGCTTCCCGACGGATCGATCCTGAAGACCGGCACGGCCTCAGGCGAAACCGGCGAGGGCGCGGCGAAGCCCTTCTTCCGCCATTACGGACCGGATCTGACCGGGCTGTTCTGCGGTGACGCCGGGGCGCTCGGGGTGAAGACCGAAATCGTCCTCAAGCTGATACCGGCGCCGCAATACGAACGCTGGGGCAGTTTCTCCTTCGCCGATCGCGGCGCGTGCGCGCGCGCCGTGGCGGCGCTGGCGCGCACCAATCTTGCTTGCGAAGTCTTCGGCTTCGATCCCGGCCTCACCGCCGTGCGCATGAAACGCGCCGGCCTGATGAGCGATGCGAAGACGCTGAGCAAGGTGGTGTCGGGCCAGAAAAACCTGCTCAAGGGCGTCGCCGAAGGCGCGAAGATGGCGCTGGCGGGCCGCAATTTCCTCGGCGAGGCCGATTTCAATCTGCACTTCGTCACCGAGGGCGCCTCGCAAGCCGGGGTCGACGAGGCCTGCCGGACGCTGTCAGAAATCTGCGAGGCGGAAGGCGGGCGCCGAGTCGAGCCCACCATTCCCAAGGTGATCCGCGCCAACCCCTTCACCCCGCTCAACAACATGATCGGGCCGAACGCCGAGCGCTGGGTTCCGGTTCACGGCGTTGTCGCCCTGTCCGAGGGCCCGGCCTGCTGGGGCGAGATTGAAGCCTATTTCAACAGCCTGCGCGATCGCTTCGGGCGCCATGACGTCGCCACCGGCACGCTGATCACCACGCTTGGGACCACGGGCTATCTCATCGAACCGGTCTTTTTGTGGCCGGACGATCTGTTCGAGCTGCACGAGACCAGCGTGGAGGGCCGCTATCTCAAGAGCTTGAAGCGCAAGCCCGCCGACCCGGCCGCCACCGACCTCGTCGCCGAGGCGCGCGCCGGCGTCGTGCGGATCTTCACCCGATACGGTGCGGCGCATTTTCAGGTCGGGCGCACTTAGCCGTTGAGCGAGACCCGCTCCGCACCGGCGCTGGCGCTGCTGAGGGCGCTGAAAGCCCATCTCGATCCCCACAATCTGATCAATCCCGGCGCGCTGGGGCTTTAGAGGCAGGCGATGACCCTACAGGTGAGAAACCCGCGCACCGGTGAGCACGATTACGCTTTCACGCCGCCGCGCGGTTCGGAGATGGACGAGACCGCAGCGCGTCTGCGCGCCGCGCAAAAGGACTGGGCGGCGCTGACCATCGAAGCGCGCATGGCGCGGCTTTCGGCCTGGGCGGACGCGCTGGAGGCCGACCTGGACGCCGTGGCGGCGGCGCTGGAGATCGACACCGGGCGCCGGCGGGTCGCGAGGCTGGAAGTTCAAGGCGCCGTGGCCTCGATCCGGGGATGGGCGGTGTCCGCCCCGATGCTGGCGCCGAAAGCCGACTGGCTTCAAGGCCGCTCCAACCCGGCGCTGAGGCATTCCGGTCAGTACGTGCCCTATGCGCTCGTCGGCGTGATCAGCCCGTGGAACTTCCCGCTCACCCTGTCGCTGATCGACGCGATCCCGGCGCTCGCGGCGGGCTGCGCGGTGATCGTGAAGCCGAGCGAAGTGACGCCGCGCTTCGTCGAACCCTTGGTGAAGACGATCAGAGCCGGCGGGCTTTCGGACTTGCTCGCCTTCATCCCCGGCGCCGGCGACACCGGCCAGGCGGTGATCGAGCGCGCAGACCTTGTCTGCTTCACCGGCTCGGTCACCACGGGCCGCAAGGTGGCCGCCAGCGCCGCGGCGCGGCTCATCCCGGCCTTCCTGGAGCTTGGCGGCAAGGACCCGCTCATCATCACCGGCTCGGCCGACCTGGACCAGGCTGTGGTCGCGGCGCTGCGCGGTTCGGTCCTGTCCACCGGTCAGGCCTGCCAGTCCATCGAGCGTATCTATGTGGATGCGGCGCTCCATGACGCCTTTCTGGACAAGCTCGTCGATGCGGCGAGGGCGGTTCGCCTGAACCATCCCGACATCACGAAAGGCGAGCTCGGCCCGCTGATCTTCGAGCGGCAGGCGGACATCATCGCCGCCCAGATCGAGGACGCGGCGGCGAAGGGCGCGCGCATCCATACTGGCGGTGAGATCGAGACTCACGGCGGCGGTAAATGGCTGCGGCCCACGGTGATCTCCAGAGTCGATCATTCCATGACGGTCATGCGCGAGGAGACGTTCGGCCCCGTGCTGCCCGTCATGGCGTTCGACGACATCGACGAGGCGGTCGCGTTCGCCAACGACACCGAGTACGGCCTGTCCGCCGCGGTTTTCGCCGGTGATCTCGCAGAGGCCGAACAGATCGCGCGACGCCTTGAGGCGGGCGCGGTCAGCCTGAACGACGCCGCGCTGACCGCCCTGTTTTATGAGGCGGAGAAGCAGAGCTTCAAGGCGTCCGGCCTTGGTCCTTCGCGCATGGGTTCGGCCGGACTCACACGGTTCTTCCGCCGCAAGGCTCTCATCGCCAACACCGGCGCGCCGCTTCCGCTCAGCGCCTATCGCGAAGAGGGATGAGCACGACCCACCCCGCCAAGCCGGCCGTCGACGCGCTTCTCGCCGATCACCTCAAGGCGTGGAAGGCGAACGACGCCGCGCGCCTGAAACCACTCTGGGGTGCGTCGCAGGAGCCGCTTTATCTCGCCGAGGAGATTGAGGAGACGCTCGCCGACTGGCTGGCGGTGGAGCGATACTGGGCGATGAACGAGGGCCGGCACGCCGATGTGCAGCTTGTCATTTCAGACGGGGTCATCCGCGATCTCGCTGACGGGCTGGTGATCGCCGCCTACCGCATGGACTGGCGCATCGCTTTCAAGCACAAGTCGGCCATGGCCGGCGACAATCGCGTCGCCGCGGTCGTGAGGCTTACCGAATACGGATGGCGCTTCGCAGCCTGGATCGAAGCGCCGCTGGCGGCCATCACCTATGTGCGAAGCCTCTACACAGCGCGCGCCGGCGCCTAATCGGCGCCGTCCTGCAACCGGTCGCGCAGCTGGGTCACCAGAAGGCCCTGGTAATAATCCTCCGCACGCGGCGCGGCCTCCTCGAGAAAGCCCAGCATTTCCTCGCGATCAATGACGGGATAGGCCTCGCACGCCTCGAACGCGCCGGTCAGGGCGTAGTGGGGAAAGCCCACCAGCCCGGCGAACCGGCCGGCGTGGGCCGAACGCCGGATCAGCTCGCCGCCATAGCAGGGATCGGCGCCGCGCCCGTCCCAGTTCTCCAGCCGGATGTAGCCGACTACGAACAGCGATTGGGGATAGCCGGCCGCCAGCGCGGCGTCGCGATAGGGCTGGCCTTCCACGTGCAGGCCGGAATAGCCGTAAGCGCGCGCCAGCTGATAGTTCAGGCGCGGATTGCCCGGATCGGCCGCAACGGCGGCTTCGCAGGCCGCGATCGCGGCGGGCAGGTCGGCCTCGGCCTGGCTCACCCCTTCGGTGACGCCCTCGGGGTCCGCCGGATGTCCGATCAGGCGGTCGCATTCGGTCACCGTACGGTCGAAGTCCTCGCGCACGTAAGTCTCGATGGACTCAAGCGGTACGGCGGTCTGCATCAGCATTGCAACGGCGGCGATCATCGGCGGGGCTCCCTCGTGAATATTTGTCCGGACACACTAGCGCGCTCCGCTGCGGCGGGCCAGACGGAAGCGATCTGCGAGATTGAAGGCGGGGCCGCGTGCGACCATCTTGCGGACGTGATGATGGCAAGCTTCTCCGCGTCCGGCGCGCCGGACTGGCGCGCGCTGGTGCGTGAGCCCGCCCTTGCGCGCCGCCTCGGCGCGTACGGCGCGGCGGTGGTGCTGCACGCGCTTGCGCTTGCGCTTTTGCTGATGGTTTCGCCAGCCGCCTACGAGCCCCTGCGCCGGGCCGTGAATGCGGTCGAGGTGCGTCTTTACACGGTGGCCGGCGGCGCCCAGGCCGAAACCGATGCGCCGCTGTTCGAACCGCCCATCGCCGCGCAGCCGGA
>JBKHAZ010000058.1:0-11629 GCA_046542605.1 Oceanicaulis sp.
GGCTTCGTCTATCGCGACGAGTGCACGCTGCTGCGTGTCTTCTGGCAGCGCGAGAACATCGCCACCGGCAATCTTGGCCCGTCCAATTCGGTGAAGTTCGAGGTGGTCCTATTCACGCTCGGCGGCGTGGCCGAGGACTAGCGCGCGCCCTAGGTCTCGGCCCATGACCGAGACCAAGCTTATCGCCGACGACGCCCCGCCCGCCCTGCCTGAACCCACGCGCGAGGCCGCGCTTGCGCGTCTTGAGGCGTTCACCCCGGCCATGGCCCGGCACTACGCCACGAAGCGCAATTTCGATTTCGGGCCGCAGGACCGCTTCAACGTGTCGGGGCTCAGCCCCCACGTGCGTCACCGTCTGGTGCGGGAGGAAGAGCTGGTGCGCGCCGCGCTGGACCGGCACGGGCTGGATGCGGCGGAGACATTCATCCAGGAGGCGTGCTGGCGCACCTACTGGAAGGGCTGGCTGGAGCAACGTCCCTCGGTGTGGACCGATTACCGGACGACGCTTGCGCGTGATGTGCGCGCGCTCGACAAGGACGGCGCGCTGCGCAGCCGCTATGACGAGGCGGTGGCGGGTGAAACCGGTCTCGCCTGCTTCGACGCCTGGGCGCGCGAACTGGTCGAGCACGGCTATCTGCACAACCATGCGCGCATGTGGTTCGCCTCGATCTGGGTCTATACGCTGGACCTGCCCTGGGCGTTGGGCGCGGATTTCTTTTACCGCCATCTCATGGACGGCGACGCCGCCTCGAACACGCTGGGCTGGCGGTGGGTGTGCGGTCTGCAGACGCCCGGCAAGACCTATCTGGCGCGCGCCTCGAACATCAACAAATACACCGACGGCCGCTTCCAGATGCAGGGCTATGAGCTTGCGTCCCAGGCGGCGCCGCTGGAGCCGGACCTCTCCCATCCCGCCCCTGCGCCGCTCAGCCCCGGCGGCCGGCCCGATCCCGGCGCGCCCGCCCTCCTGCTTGTCCATGACGAGGATGGTCACGCCGAAAGCTGGGGCGTTGATCAGCTGGACGTGAAAGCCGTCGCCGCGCTCGGCGCGGTCGACGTGCGCAGCCCGCTTGAGCCGGGCGGGAAAGCCGCCGCGTTCGCGCAGGGAGCCCTTGACGACGCCGCCGAGCGCGCCGGCGCGCATTTCGGCGTCGAGTCCGAGATGCTGGCCGCACCCGGCGATCTGGTGGAGGCGGCGCGGCGCTGCGGCGCGCGCCAGATCGTCACCCAGCGCCCCCATGCCGGTCCGCTGGCCGAGCGTCTCGACGGGCTGCGTCCGCACATCGAGGCGGCTGATCTGGTCCTCGTCGGACTGCGCCGGGACTGGGACCGCGCCTTCCACCCGCATGCTGACAAGGGCTTCTTCAAGCTGAAAAAGAAGATCCCGCAAGTGCTTGGAGAGCTGGGCCTGCGCTAGGAGTCCGCGGCGCTGAACGCAATCTGAACGAAGGCGCCCCAAACGGCCCAAAGATATTTTCTTTGGCCCTCATTCGTTCAGAGCCCGGCTTGCTATGACGACGGCGGCGGACGCCGCCTTCGCCGACAGCGAGACCGGCGATATCGAGCTTGGCGCGACCGGCGCCCTGGTGCGCCAGCGCGCGCCCGGCGTGCGCGTGGCTCGCCGAGCGGGACGCGCTGTCCGGCCGTCTCCAGGTGCGCATCGAGGTTGTTTAAGGCCGCCCGGCCTTGCTTTCCACGCCTGCGGGGCTAACCCTTCCCCGCGCTTGTAAGGCTCGGCCCGGGAGATTCGATGCAGCAGGACCTGCTGACAAAGCTGAAGGCGCTCGCAGAACCGACGCGTTTGCGCATCGTGTCGCTGCTGGCGCGCGGCGAGATGACCGTCAGCGAAATCATGCAGGTGCTCGGCCAGAGCCAGCCGCGCGTGTCGCGGCATCTCAAGCTGCTCGCCGACGCCGGGCTGTGCGAGCGCTTCCCCGAGGGCGGCTGGGTGTTCTACCGGCTGGTGCGCACCGGCTCGGTCTCGCGCCTGGCCGCGGTGATCGAGGAATTCACCGACACCGCCGATCCCCAGGTCCAGCGCGATCGCCAGCGCCTGGCCGAGATCAAGCGTCTGCGCTCGAAAACCGCGGAACGCTTCTTCGAGGTGGCCGCCCAGCAATGGGCGCATATCCGCTCGCTGCACTTTTCCGAAGCTTCTGTGGAGGAGGCGCTCATCGAGATGGCCGGCGCGCGCCGCTTCGCAAACCATGTGGACGTGGGCACCGGGACCGGCCGGATGCTGGAGCTGTTCAGCCCCATCGCCGAGGACGGGATGGGCGTCGACCTGTCGCGCGAAATGCTTCACGTGGCGCGCGCGAAGCTGTCTGAAGCCGGGCTCGCCACGCGCTTCGTGCGCCAGGCCGACGCGACCGCCTTGCCGGTGGACGACGAGTCGGCCGACCTCATCACCCTGCATCAGGTGCTGCACTATCTCGACGATCCGGCCGCCTCGCTGAGCGAATGTGCGCGGGTGCTGGCGCCGGGCGGGCTGTTTCTCATCGTGGACTTCGCCGAGCACCGCCACGACGCCCTGCGCGCGGAACACCATCATCGGCATCTCGGTTTTGCTCCCGCCCAGGTCACCGGCTGGCTTCAGGCCGCCGGGCTCGAACTGGAGGCCCTTCGCGCGCTGGAGCCGGAAGGCATTGAAGGCGGGCTGACGGTCCTGATCTGGGCGGCGGTGAAAGCGGAACGAGCAGCCGATGACGCCTGACGTCCTGAAGGCCCACGCAGCGCGGCTCGAGCACGCCCCCCTCGCCGCGCTCATGGCTGAAGCCGGGCGAGACGCCGCCTTGCAAAGCGCCGCCGCCGGCCTGCAGCTTGACTTGCGTCGTCAGCGCCTTGATCTCAAGGCCTGGCGCGCCCTGCTGGACCTTGTGCAAGAGCGGGACGTGACCGGCCGCTTGCAGACGCTTTACGCAGGCGGGATCGCCAATCCCACCGAAGGGCGCGCCGCCCTGCATCCGGCCTGCCGCAATCCCGATCGCTTACGCGATGCGGCGCTGGCGCAGCGGCTGAAAGACGCCCGCGCGCGTACGCGCGCCTTCGCCCGAGGCCTTGAGGCGCCCGGCCTTCTGGACGGCCATCCGGTGCGGCGCATCGTCAATATCGGAATCGGCGGCTCGGATCTGGGCCCGCGCATGGTCTACGACGCGCTCAAGGCCTTCCGGCGACCGGGGATCGAGGCGCGCTTCGTGTCCAATCTCGATCCCGCCGACCTTGACGACGCGGTGGAGGGCGCAAACCCGGAGACGACGCTTTTCGTCATCGTCTCGAAAAGCTTCACCACCCAGGAAACCTTGATGAACGCCCGCGCCGCGCGGGACTGGCTCGCCGCGGCGCTGGGCGAGGCTGGGGCGGACGCCCGCTTCGCCGCCGCCACCGCCGCGCCGGACAAGGCCGCCGGATTCGGCGTTTTCGAAGACCGCATCTTTCCCTTCGAGGATGGGGTCGGCGGGCGGTATTCGCTGTGGTCGCCCGCGGGGCTGAGCCTGGAGCTGGGGCTCGGCCCGGACGTGTTCGACCGCCTGCTCTCTGGCGCGCGCGCCATGGACGATCACGCCGTCGACGCCGCGCCGGATGAGAACATGGTGCTCGCCAAAGGCCTCGCCGACGTCTGGAACCGGGCCGGCCGCGGCCGGCCTTCGCGCTGCGTCGCGGCCTATTCCTCAAGGCTGGAGCGCCTGCCGGCCTATCTCCAGCAGCTGGAGATGGAGAGCCTTGGCAAATCGGTGCGCGCCGACGGCGGCGCCCCGCCGGACGGGTATTGCGGCGCGCTGGTCTGGGGCGGGCGCGGCTCGGACCTGCAGCATTCGGTCTTCCAGTGGCTGCATCAGGGCCAGGACGAGGCGCCGGTGGACTTCATCGCCATCGCTGATGCGGGCTTCACCCGCGATGAGCGCGCGCGCGCGCTGAACGCCAATCTCGCCGCCCAGGGCGCGGCGCTCACCCATGGGCGGAAGGCTGAAGGCGATCTCGGCGCGCACAAGGCCATTTCAGGCGGCCGGGCGAGCCAGACGATCATTCTGCCGCGCCTTGATCCGGAGAGCCTTGGCGCATTGATCGCGCTGCATGAACACAAGGTTTTCGTCGAGGCCGCGATCTACGGGGTGAACGCGTACGACCAGTTCGGCGTCGAGCTCGGCAAGGATCTCGCGCGCGCCTTGCTCACCGGCGACGAGGCGCCGTTGGACTCCGCGGCGAGGGATCTGGCGCGGCGGATCGGCGTGGGGCGCTGAGCCTGCCGGTCGCCAAGGACGCAGCCCGGCCTTGATCGCGCCGCGCTTTAAGGCCAGTTAGGCGCGCAAAGCCGGGGCGTCGCGCGCCCGGCCCGGGCCTTTTAAAGCGAATCCGCTTAGCCCTCTTCCTCGACACCGCTCCCTACGAGGCCGATTCCATGTCCCAGCCGCTCGATCCCCAAGCGCTCAAACCGCTCGCCAACGCCGTGCGCGCCCTGTCCATGGATGCGGTGGAGAAAGCCAAGTCCGGCCACCCAGGCATGCCCATGGGCATGGCCGACGCTGCGGCGGTGCTGTGGACGCGGCACATGAAGTTCGATCCGGCCGATCCCGAGTGGCCGGACCGGGACCGCTTCGTGCTCAGCGCCGGCCACGGCTCCATGTTGATCTATTCGATTCTGCACCTGATCGGGGTCGACGGCGTCACGATGGAGGAGCTTCAAAATTTCCGCCAGCTGGGCTCGAAAACCGCGGGACATCCCGAATACGGCCACTGCCCGGGCGTGGAGACCACCACCGGGCCGCTGGGCCAGGGCCTTTCCACGGCGGTGGGCATGGCGCTCGCCGAACGCATGATGAACGCGCGCTTCGGGGACGCGCTGGTCGATCACCACACCTTCGTCATCGCCTCCGACGGCGATCTGCAGGAGGGAATCAGCCATGAGGCGATCTCGCTCGCCGGTCACCTGAAGCTGAACCGGCTCGTGGTCCTTTGGGACGACAACGAAATCTCCATCGACGGGGCGACGAACCTGTCGGACACGGTGGACCATTGCGCCCGCTTCGAAGCGGCGGGCTGGACCACGATGAAGGTGGACGGGCACGACCCGGTCGCGGTCGACGAGGCGCTGAGCCAGGCGCGCAGGAGCGACACGCCGGTGCTCATCGCCTGCCGCACCCAGATCGGGTTCGGCGCCCCCACCAAGGCGGGCACCGCCGGCTCGCATGGCGCGCCGCTGGGCCCTGAAGAAATCGAGGGTGCGAGGCAGGCGCTGGGCTGGACGCACGGCCCGTTCGAGGTTCCGCAGGAGATTTATGAGGGCTGGCGCGCGATGTCGGTTTGCGGCGCCGAGGCGCGTGCGCTTTGGGAGCGGCGCCTGCAAAAGAGCGAGCATCTCGAAGCCTTCATCGCGCAGATTTCAGGCGAGCCGCCCCACGCCGCCATCGAAGGGCTGAAGGCCCACGTGAAGCAGATGCTGGCCGACAAGCCGGCCATGGCGACGCGCGCCGCCTCCGGCGCGGCGATCGAGAGCTTCTGGGAAGCCTATCCCGGCCTGATCGGCGGGTCGGCCGACCTGACGGGCTCCAACAACACCCGCGCCAAGGCGCATAAATCGGTCAGCCGGGACGCCTATGACGGCGACTATGTGCACTATGGCGTGCGCGAGCACGGCATGGCCGCGGCGATGAACGGCATGGCGCTCCATGGCGGGATCCGGCCCTATTCGGGCACCTTCCTGGTGTTCTCCGATTATTGCCGTCCGGCGGTGCGCCTGTCGGCGCTGATGAACCAGCCGGTGATCTATGTCTTCACCCACGATTCCATCGGGCTGGGCGAAGATGGCCCCACCCACCAGCCGGTGGAGCACCTGGCCGCCCTGCGCGCCATCCCGAACCTGGCCGTCTTTCGACCGGCCGATGCGGTGGAGGCGGCCGAAGCCTGGATCGCGGCGCTGGAGCGCACCGACGGGCCGAGCGCGCTGATCCTGTCGCGCCAGAAGGTTCCGCACCTGCGCACCGGCACGCGCTCGGCGAGCCTGTGGGCGCTGTCCGAAGCCCGCCACATGGACGCCGACGCCCTGATCAAGGCGGCCGGCGCAGCGGGCTATGATCTCTCCGGGCTCAAATCGCGCCTGGAACGCCGGCTCGCCCGCCGCGCCCAGGCCGGAGCCGAGCCGCTGCCTGAAGATCAGGCGCGCCGCTATGACGTGGTGGTCGTCGGCGGCGGCGCGGGCGGCATTTCGGCGGCGGCGAGCCTTCTGAAGCGCCGTCCCGGCCTGTCTGTGGCGATCATCGAGCCGCGCGAGCAGCACTATTACCAGCCTGGCTGGACGCTGGTGGGCGGCGGCGTGTTCGACCGAAACGACACCGAGCGGCCCATGGCCGAGCTCATGCCCGAAGAGGCCGACTGGATCCGCGCGGCGGTGGCGAAATTCGCGCCCGAACGCCGCGAGGTGATCCTCGAAGACGGCGGCCGGCTCGCCTACAAGGTTCTGATCGCCGCGCCAGGTCTGAAGCTGGACTGGGACCAGATCGACGGGCTGAAAGCCACGCTCGGCAAGAACGCGGTCACCTCCAACTATCTCTTCGACCTTGCGCCCTACACCTGGGATCTGGTGCAGGCCACGCGCAAGGGCCGGGCCCTGTTCACCCAGCCGCCCATGCCCATCAAGTGCGCCGGCGCGCCGCAAAAGGCGATGTACCTCTCCTGCGACGCCTGGACCCGCAAGGGCGTGCTCTCGGACATCGAGGTGGAGTTCCACAATGCGGGGCCCGTCCTGTTCGGCGTCGCCGACTATGTGCCGGCCTTGATGGAGTACGTGAAAAAGTACGGCATCGATCTGAATTTCGGGTCGAAACTCGTGGCCGTGGACGGCGAGAAGCAGATCGCCACCTTTGAGACGTCGGGCGAAAGCGGGCCGGACCATGTGGAGCGGTCCTTCGACATGCTCCATGTCTGCCCGCCCCAGACCGCGCCAGACTTCATCAAGGACAGCCCTCTGGCCGGCGAGGCCGGATGGATCTCGGTGAGCCCGGAAACGCTTCAGCATACCCGGTACGGCAATATCTTCGCCCTCGGCGACGCCGCGTCCGCGCCGAACGCCAAGACCGCGGCCGCCATCCGCGCCCAGGCGCCTGTGGTGGCCGAGAACGTGATCTCGGTTCTCGACGGCAAGGCGCCGCGGGCGGTCTATAGCGGATACGGCTCCTGCCCGCTCACCGTGGAGCGCGGCAAGATCGTGCTCGCCGAGTTCGGCTATGGCGGCAAGCCTCTGCCCACCTTCCCGAACTGGCTGGTGGACGGGACGCGCCCGACCCGGCTCGCCTGGTTCCTGAAGGAGAAGATGCTTCCCTGGCTCTATTTCGACGCCATGCTGCAAGGGCGCGAATGGCTGGTGAAGACGCAGATCCTGCCCCACGATCCGGCGGCGCGCGACGCGCCGGACGCCTGCGCCGGCCAGACCCCGGCGAAGACCCCTGCAAAGACCGCCTGACCGCGCCACAGGAAGCAGACGCCCGTGAAGCTCTCCAAATACGTGCCCGTGCTGGACTGGGGGCGCCGCTATGACGGCGCGAAGTTCGGCGAGGATCTGATGGCGGCGGTGATCGTCACCATCATGCTCATCCCCCAGTCGCTGGCCTATGCGCTGCTGGCCGGCCTGCCGCCGGAGGCGGGGCTCTACGCCTCGATCCTGCCGCTCGTCGCCTATGCGATCTTCGGCACCAGCCGGGCGCTCGCCGTGGGGCCGGTCGCCGTGGTCTCGCTGATGACCGCCGCGGCGGTGGGCGAGATCGCCGAGACCGGGACCATGGGCTACGCCACCGCGGCGCTGAGCCTGGCGTTCCTGTCGGGCCTGTTCCTTCTGGTCATGGGCGTGTTCCGGCTGGGCTTTCTGGCGAACTTCCTCTCCCATCCGGTGATCTCCGGCTTCATCACAGCGTCGGGGCTGATCATCGCGGCGAGCCAGCTGCGCCATGTCCTCGGGGTGGAGGCGCACGGCCATAATCTCTACGACCTCGCCGTGAGCCTCGGCGCCACCATCACCGACCCGCACTGGCCGACCGTGCTCATCGGGGTGAGCGCGGCGGGCTTTCTGTTCTGGGTGCGCTCCGGTCTGAAACCGCTGCTTCTCGGCCTCGGCCTGCCCAGGCGCGCCGCCGACATCCTCACCAAGGCCGGGCCGGTCTTCGCGGTGGCGGTCTCCATCGCGGCGGTGGCATGGCTCGATCTCGGCGCGCGCGGCGTGGCGCTGGTGGGCGCGGTCCCCCAGGGCCTGCCGCCGTTCTCCGCCCCGAGTTTCGAGCCGGAGCTGCTCTTGATGCTCGCCGGGCCCGCCATGCTGATCTCGATCATCGGCTTTGTGGAATCGGTCTCCGTCGCCCAGACCCTGGCGGCGAAGAAGCGCGAGCGAATCGATCCCGACCAGGAGCTGGTGGGCCTTGGCGCGGCGAATCTCTCCGCCGCGTTTTCCGGCGGCTATCCGGTGACCGGCGGGTTTGCGCGCTCGGTGGTGAATTTCGACGCCGGCGCCGCGACGCCGGCGGCCGGCGCCTTCACCGCGGTCGGCATCGCCGTCGCCACGCTTTTCCTAACGCCGCTTCTCGCCAACCTGCCGGTGGCGGTGCTGGCGGCCACGATCATCGTGGCGGTCCTGAGCCTGGTGGACTTCGGGGCGCTGAAGCGCGCCTGGGATTACTCAAAGCCCGATTTCGCGGCCATGGCGGCCACCATCGCGCTGACGCTCCTGATGGGGGTGGAGGCGGGCGTGACCGCGGGCGTGGTGCTGTCTCTCGCGCTGTTTCTCTACCGCACCAGCCGGCCCCACGCCGCGGTGGTGGGCCAGGTCGCGGGCACCGAGCACTTCCGCAACGTGAAGCGCCATTCCGTCGTCACCTCGCCGAAAATCCTGACGCTGCGCGTGGACGAGGGGCTCTATTTCGCCAATTCGCGCTATCTGGAGGACATGATCTACGCCGAAATCGCCGCGCGGCCCGAGCTTGAGCACTTCATCCTCATGTGCCCGGCGGTCAATCAGATCGATCTGTCCGCACTGGAAAGCCTCGAGGCGGTCAATGACCGCCTGCGCGATTCCGGCGTCACCTTCCATCTCTCCGAGGTGAAGGGGCCTGTCATGGACGCGCTGAAACGCTCGCACTTTCTCGACGCGCTGACCGGCGAGGTCTTCCTCAGCCAGTACGCCGCGATCGCCGCGCTCGACCCCGGCGCGCTGGAAAACGGGCCGGCGACGGGCGCGGCGCCGCACGCGTCCGGTGCTGCGCTGCAATAGCGCCGGCGGCGCTCCGATCCTGGGGTCCGTCATCAAAATTTCATCTATTCAGCGCCACCTGATTGCGCAAAAGCCACACGGCCCGGATCGCCTGTCCCGACACCGAAATCGGCGCACGGGCGGCGCGCTTCGGCACGGGGTCCGCGCCCAATAACCCTCGCCGCGAAGGGGCGTCATCGATGCGTCACCGATTTGCGATCCGGACGTAACATTCATCCTGTCTTTTCCCTCGCGAGCGTTCGCGCCGTGCAGATTCACGGACGCGGCGTGTCCGAGTGTAGCGCCATCAAACACCTCTCGGGGGGTAATCAATGACTAAGCTAACCAAACTCAAGCTGCTGCTGGCTGGTGCGTCCTGCGCCGTGATCGCGGCGTGTTCGCAGGGATCCGAGATCACGTCTCCGGGCGCAACCAATCCCGGTACGCCTCCGGGCGGCGGCGGCGGCGGCGGCGGCGGGGGCGGCGGCGGCGGTTCGACCGCCGAGTGCCCGGATGGCTTCACCGAGGGTGATCCGGTCGGCGGCCTGACGACCTGTAACGTGTCGGGCGACATTCTCAGCAACCTCACCCTGGAATTCGTCGACGGCGTGGCCTATCGCATCGACGGCCGTGTCAATGTCGGCATCGACGTCGGCGCCGACGGCGCCGCCTCGGGCGGCACCTCGACCCGCCTGACCATCGAGCCGGGGGTGACCATTTTCGGTGAGAGCGGCGCGGACGCCCTCGTCATCAACCGCGGCTCGACGATCGAAGCGATCGGCACGGCCTCCTCGCCGATCACCATGACCTCGGACGAGGATCTCATCCGGCGCGAAGCGGATCCGCAGGATTTCGGCGGCGACAATATCGGCGAATGGGGCGGTCTCGTCATCCTCGGCCAGGCGCCGATCAATCGCTGCCGCGATGCGGCGACGCCGGGCACGGTGGATTGCGAGAACCTCATCGAAGGCCTGAGCAATCCCGACGGTCTCTACGGCGGCGACGATCCGAACGACGATTCCGGCGATCTGCGCTATGTGCGCGTGCTGTTCGCGGGCTTCGAGATCGCGCCGGGCAACGAGCTGAACGGCATCACGCTGGGCGGCGTCGGCTCGGGCACCACGTTCGAGAACATCCAGGTCCATAACGGGTCGGATGACGGCATCGAATGGTTCGGCGGCACGGTGAACGGCAAGTACCTGGTCGTGACCGGCGCTGACGACGACTCGTTCGACACCGACAACGGCTGGCAGGGGAATGTCCAGTTCCTTCTGGCCATCCAGCGTGATGGCGGCGGCGACAACGTCGTGGAAGCCTCCAGCTCCGCGCCGGGCGTCACCCCGCTGTCCAACGCCACCTTCTCCAACTTCACCTTCGTGGGCGACCGCACCAACGCCTGGCGCCTGAACACCGGCACCGTCGGCCGTTACGTCAACGGCGTGGTCGACTACGGCCAGGAATGCTTCCGCTGGCAGGACTCCGCCGGCGACGGCAATCCGGGCTATCAGGGCGTCGATGTGGATCCGAGCTTCGACTCGGTCCTGTTCGATTGCGACGGCGGCCTGTCAACGTCCGGCTCCGACCAGGCGGCGGCGTCCGACGCGGTCTCCAGCGGTTCGAACAACGTGCAGGGCCCGAGCTCGCTCGCCTCGCGCATCTTCCCCGGCCCGGAAGAGCAGGCGGTGACGCCGTTCGACGCCACCTCTCTGGACACCTTCTTCGAGGACGCCGGTTATGTCGGCGCCTTCAGCGCCAGCGAAACCGAAACCAATAACTGGGCCGCCGGCTGGACCTTCGGCCTGTTCCCGGAACCTGACTGCCCGACCGGCACCTCGGACACGGGTGCGGATCGCGACGGCCAGAACATCTGCCGCCTGACCGGCACGATTGAATCCGATATCCGCCTGACCCGCGGCAATATCTATGAACTGGACGGCGATGTGCGCGTCGGCCGCGATGTCGGCGCCGACGGCGCCGCCGCCGACGGACTGGCCGCGTCTCTCACCATCGAATCCGGCGTCACGCTCTACGGCCGTTCGGGCGCCGACTACCTGCTGGTGAACCGTGGCTCGCAGATCTTCGCCAACGGCACGCCCGACAACCCGGTCATCATGACGTCGGAAAACGACATCACGAACACCGGCGACCGCGACAGCGCCATCGGCGAATGGGGCGGGCTCGTCCTGCTCGGCCGCGCTCCGATCAATCGCTGCCGCGATGCGGCGACGCCGGGCACCGAGGCGTGCGAAAACCTGATCGAGGGCGTGACCAATCCCGACGGTCTGTACGGCGGCGCCCAGGACGACGACGACACCGGTTCGCTGACCTATCTTCAGGTCAAGTACGCCGGCTTCGAGATCGCGCCGGGCAACGAGCTGAACGGCATCACGCTGGGCGGCGTCG
>JBKHAZ010000059.1:0-11499 GCA_046542605.1 Oceanicaulis sp.
GCGTCAGCTGACCCCGACGCGCAGCAGATCGTGAATGTGAAGCAGCCCGGACGGCGCACCGCCGGGCTCGACAACGAAGAGCTGGGTGATCTTGCGCTCGCCCGACGTCATCAGACGCAGCGCGTCCGAAGCCAGCGCGCCGCGCGCGATGGTCGCCGGATTCGCGGTCATGACCGCCTCCACCGGCTGGGAGGGCAGGTCCCCGGACATGTGCCGGCGCAAATCGCCGTCCGTGACGATTCCCGCAAGCCGTCCGTCCCCGTCGACCACGCCGACACAGCCGAAGCCCTTCGCACTCATCTCGATCAGCGCGTCGCCCATGGATTCGCCCCGGCGCGCCAGCGGCATGGCCGGACCGGCGTGCATCAGATCGTCCACGCGCGCCAGCGCCGCGCGCGCCGCCGGGGTGGAACCGCGCGAAGTCCTTCGCCGTAAAGCCGCGCGCCTCGATGAGCGCCACCGCGAGCGCATCGCCCAGCGCCATCATCAGCGTCGTCGACGTGGTCGGCGCACGCGTCTCGCCGCACGCCTCGGGCGCGTCCGGTACGGCGAGCAGGATGTCGCCGGCGCGCCCCAGCGTGCTCTGCGGCTTGGCGGTCATGGCCAGAAGCGGAATGGAGAAGCGTCGGCAATAGGCGATCAGATCGCTGAGCTCGCGCGTCTCCCCCGATTTCGACAGGGCGATCACGCAATCCTCGGGCGTGATCATGCCCAGATCGCCGTGGCTGGCTTCGGACGGATGGACGTAGAGCGCCGGCGTCCCGGTCGAAGCGAGCGTGGCGGCGATCTTGCGCGCCACATGACCGGACTTGCCGACGCCCGCGGCGATGACCCGCCCCTTCAGCGCCTCGATCAGACGCACCGCCTGCACCGCGCCGTCACCGAGCTCCGCCGAAAGGCTTTCAAGCGCCTCGATCTCCAAACGCAGCGTGGCGCGCATGGAGGTGAGGATTGTATCGGCCGGACGGGGGGTGGAGTCTGAAAGGCTCATGGCGCGGGGTTACACCATCGGCGCGCTCGGGACGCAAGCGCGGCGAGGCGAAGGCGCGGTTCAGGCCGTTTCTGCGTCAAGGTGCGGCCTGACGAACTCGACGAATTGCTGCAGCGTCTCCGCGCTTTCGGTCTCGACGATACGGGCGGGCCGCTCGCCGCCGGGCTGGCTGAGATAGAAGACGCACTCATCTGAACGGCTCGCCAACTCCTCGGCGAACCGCGCAACCAGACGGTCGAGGGTCTGGGCTTCGCTCGCATCAGCCAGCGTCAGTACGATCCGTTGCAAAGGAAGCCCCCCAAAAGCTTCGCCCCCCCGTGCGTGATGGGAACTGTGCGCTTTTCGAAACGTCCGGGCAAGCGAGGTGGGCGAGTCGTAAAATATTTCTTAATCGGTCCGGCTCCGCCTCTGGGTGCGCTGGCTGGTCTCGACGCGCGCGCCCGGCGAGGCTAAACCCGCGGCGCGACACCGTTTCAACGCACGACGCCGAGCGAAGGGACTGCAATGACCCGCCTTGTCCTCACCCGCCACGGGCAGAGCCAGTGGAATCTGGAAAACCGGTTCACCGGCTGGGTCGATGTCGACCTGACCGAAAAGGGCGAGGCTCAGGCCCGAAAGGGCGGCGCGCTGATGAAAGCCGAGGGGTTCGAACCCGATTTCGCCTACGCCAGCGTCCTCAAGCGCGCCGTGCGCACGCTCTGGATCGGGCTTGAGGAGATCGACCGGGTCTGGATTCCGGTGGAGAAGTCCTGGCGGCTCAACGAGCGGCACTATGGCGAGCTGACGGGGCTCGACAAGACGGAGACCGCAGCCGAGCACGGCGAGGATCAAGTGAAGATCTGGCGGCGCTCCTACGACACGCCGCCCCCGGCGCTGAGCCTGGACGACAAGCGCCACCCGCGCTTCGATTCGCGCTACGCCGCGCTGGATCCGGACGCGCTGCCGGCCACCGAAAGCCTGAAGCTCACTCGCGAGCGGGTTGCGCCGTATTTCGAGGACGCGGTCGCGCCGCGTATCCGCGACGGCGCCGATATCCTCATTTCCGCGCACGGAAACTCCCTTCGCGCATTGATGATGGAGCTGTTCGACGTCTCTCCCGCAGACATCATGGGCTTTGAATTCCCCACCGGGAACCCGCTGATGATCGAGATGAAGGGGCTGAAGCCGGTGAGCGCACGCTATCTCGATGATGAGCGCGCCAACCCGCTGCCGCCCTGCCCCTGACGCCATGCGCACCGTGACGCCGGACGATCTGCGCTTCATGGACGCCGCGCTCGCTCTGGCGTTCGCCGCCTTGGGGTCGACTGCGCCTAATCCGGCGGTGGGCTGCGTGATCGTGAACCGGGGCCGTATCGTGGGCGCGGCGGCGACCGCACACGGCGGCCGGCCTCATGCCGAACCCCAGGCGCTGGCCCTGGCCGGCGAAGCCGCCCGCGGCGCGCGCGTCTACGTCACGCTGGAGCCGTGCGCCCATCACGGCCGCACCCCGCCCTGCGCTGAAGCGCTGATCGCCGCGCAGCCGGGCGAAGTGGTGATCGCCTGCCCTGACCCGTTTGATCAGGTGGCCGGGCGGGGCGCGGCGATGCTGCGCGAGGCCGGCGTGCCGGTATTCGAGGGCGTGCGCCGGGCCGAAGCCGAAGCGCTGAACGCGGGCTTCTTCAGCCGGCTCGCCACCGGCCGTCCCATCCTGCTCACCGACCGGCGCGCCGGCCTGTTCGACGCCGAGCTGGCGCTTGAGGCCGGCGAAGACGAGTCCGGAGCGCTCGACCGGCTCGGCGCTGCGGGGGTGACACGCGTGCGCCGCGGCTGAGCCGGGCAACGCAGCGTTAACGCCAAGAGGCGATGCTGCAGGCTTATCCGCGCAAGGGCGCGGTTGCGCCACGGACCGTCTGATGATCGGCAAGCCCATCGAATACAAGGCTCTGAGCCAGGCCCAGGTGGACGAGGCCTGCCGGCGCCATGACTTCTTGATGTCCGGGCGCATGGGAGGCGCGCGCGCGAACTTTTCCTACAAGGTGCTCAAGGGGCTTGATCTGTCGGGCCGCAATCTGGCCGACGCTGATCTGTCCGGCGCGGTGCTGGAGGGCTGCAATCTGTCGGGCGCGAACCTCACGCGCGCCGTGCTGTTCGCCGCCGACATGCGCCGCGCCAATCTCGCGGGCGCGGTTCTGCATCGCGCCGACATGCGCGGCGCGGTCCTGCGCGGCGCCGACCTCACAGGGGCCGATCTCTCCCAGGCCGATCTGCGTGAAGGCGCCATCGCCCAGGTCGACCGCGAAAAGGGCCTTGCGGTCCTCACCCACGAGCAGCGTCCAGGCGAGGCCAGCGAGGCGAATTTCGCCCGCGCCAACCTCTCCCAGACCAAGATGAGCGGCGCCGTGGCCCAGTCGGCGGACTTCTCCGACGCGGTGCTCATCGGCGCGCGCCTGACGCGCGCCAACCTTCGAAGCTCGCGCTTTCCCGGCGCCAATCTGGAGGGCGCGGACCTTCAGGGCGCCGACCTCACCGACGCCGATCTGCGCGACACCGTGCTGATTGGAGCGCGCATGGACATGGCCCGGCTGCAGGGCGCCGACATGGAGGGCGCGCTGCGCGACGGGCCGCCTGCGGAGATCGCGGACCCGGGCGGAGAGACCGCAAAGGCGCTCGATCGCCACGCGCGCTGGTGTGAAACCGGCGGCAAGGACGGCGCTCCGTCCACCTTCGACGGCAAGGATTTGCGCGGGCTGAAGACCCTGGCGCGGCGCAATCTCACCGCGCTTCAGGCGCGCGGCGCGGTGCTGTACGGAATCGATATGGAGGGCGCGGAGCTTCAAGGCGCCAAGCTCGCAGGCGCCGACCTGCGCATGAGTTCGCTGCGCGGCGCTGATCTGCGCGGCGCCGATCTGTCCGGAGCGCGGCTGAACAACGCCGATCTGCGCGAAGCCAAGCTCGGCCCGCTGCTTCTGCCCAACGACCGGCTTCTGGCGGCCTCGCTGGCCGCCGCGATCCTGCGCTACGCCGATCTCTCCGGCGCCGATCTGCGCCATATCGAGGCCAAGGGCGCCGACCTTTCTTTCGCCCGGCTGCACGGCGCCGACGCGCGCAAGGCGCGGTTTTCCGGCGCGTGCTTCACCGGCGCGCGCCTGCCGGCGGAGTTTTGCGACCAGGCCGAGGATTTATCCGGCGCGGTCGATCTGTCCGCGGCCTGATCGCCGGTTTACGCCGCCGCACGCCGGGCATATATACTCAGCCTGAGCAAAAGTCCGGCGCCGCACTCCGCCGCGCCGGCGGACCGGGACCTTTCCATGGCGCAATTTCACAATCTCTACCGCCACGCCATGGCGCGGGTCGCCGCGTTCGCGCCGCAACTGGCGCTCGCCGAGCCGGAGGAGAATGCGCGCATCATCCTGGAGCTCGCGCGCGAAGCTCACGATGAAAACGCGGCGGTCGCGCTATTTCCCGAGCTTTGTCTGACCGGCTATTCGCTCGACGATTTGCACATGCAGTCGGCGATGATCGCGGCCGGAGCTAAAGCGGTGCGCCGCATCGTGGAGGCGAGCGCCGAGCTGCAGCCGGTGATCGTCGTCGGCGCGGCGCTGCAAAGCCGCGACCAATTGTTCAATTGCGCGGTGCTGGTCCATCGCGGCCGGATCCTCGGCGTCGTCCCGAAGAGCTTTCTGCCCAATTACCGCGAGTTCTACGAAAAACGCTGGTTCGCCGACGCCACAGCGGTCACCGCCGATGAGATCTCGATCGACGGCCTCGCCGCGCCGTTCGGAACCGACCTGATCTTCGAGGCCGAAGACCGGCCGGGCTTCACCCTGCATGCGGAAGTCTGCGAGGACTTCTGGGCGCCTCACCCACCCAGCCTCGACGGGGCGCTGGCCGGCGCCACGGTGATGGTGAACCTCTCCGCTTCCAACGCCACGGTGGGCAAGGCGCGCGAGCGCGCCGCCCTGTGCGACGCCCATTCGCGCAAGACCATGGGCGCCTATGTCTTCGCCGCCGCCGGGGCGGGGGAGAGCACCACCGATCTCGCCTGGGACGGCCAGATCCTCGTCTATGAGCAGGGGGCGCGCCTCGCCGCCGGCGAGCGCTTTCTCAATGGTCACGCGAAGGTCTTCGCCGACATTGATCTGGAGCGCATCCGCGCCGACCGGTTGCGCCTGTCCACCTGGCGCGACGCGGTGGCGCGCGCCTCAGGGCGCCTGAAGCGATTCCGGCGCGTCGGGTTCGAACTGGCCCCCGATCTCGACGCAGAGACGCCGCTGAAGCGGGCGCTCGACCGCTTTCCTTTCGTACCCAATGACGACGCCCGGCTCGATGAAGATTGCTTTGAAGCCTACAACATTCAGGTTCAGGGTCTGGTCCAGCGGCTGCGCGCCACCGGGATCGAGCGCGCCGTCATCGGCGTGTCCGGCGGGCTGGACTCCACACAAGCCCTGATCGTGTGCGCGCGCGCCTTCGATCGGTTGGGGCTGGACCGCAAGGGCATTCTCGCGGTGACGCTTCCCGGCTTCGCCACCTCGGACAAGACCCGCACCAACGCGCTGGAGCTGATCAACGGGCTCGGCGCGGAGCATCGGGAAATCGATATCCGGCCTTCATCGAAGCAGATGCTCGCCGATATCGGCCATCCGTATGCTGAAGGCGAGAAACAGTATGACCGCACCTTCGAAAACGTGCAGGCGGGCCTGCGCACCGATTATCTGTTCCGCCTGGCCAATCACGAAAACGGGCTGGTGATCGGCACCGGCGACCTTTCCGAGCTTGCGCTGGGCTGGTGCACCTACGGCGTCGGCGATCAGATGTCGCACTACAACGTCAATTCCGGCGTCGCCAAAACGCTGATCCAGCACCTGATCGCATGGGTCGCGCGCCGCGCCGAGTTCGGCGGTGAGGTCTCCGCATGCCTGCAGGCCATCCTGGACACGGAGATCTCGCCCGAACTGGTGCCCCAGGAGGACGAGACCGACATCCAGTCCACCGAAAGCACGATCGGCCCTTACGCGCTTCAGGACTTCACGCTGCACTACGCGGCGCGCTTCGGGTTCGGGCCGGAAAAGATCGCGTTCCTCGCCCATCAGGCCTGGGGCGAGGTGACGCGCGGATCCTGGCCGCCGCACGTGCCGGACGCAGATCGCTGCGCCTATACGCTGCAGGAGATCGTGCACTGGCTGGAGGTCTTCGCCTGGCGCTTCTACGCCTTCTCGCAGTTCAAGCGCTCGGCGATGCCCAACGGGCCGAAACTCACCAGCGCCGGAGCGCTCAGTCCGCGCGGCGACTGGCGTATGCCGTCGGATTCCAGCGCACGGGTCTGGAAAGACGAAATCGCCCGGCTGAAAGACGAGCTGGGGCTGGAATAGATCCACCGCTGCACGCCGCGACAGTAAAAACGGCGCGCCCGTGGGGAGCGCGCCGTCAAGGATCGGAGAAACCCTGTAAGTTGCGAACGCCGGCCCGGCGATGCAGCCGGGGGGAGGGTCTGGCGCGCCGGGCCGGACGTTCGCCTTAGCGCAATTAGGCGGCGTCCGCCTTGTTTGCGCTGATCAGCTTGGCGCCGGACTTGCCGTTGATAGCGATCTGGCGCGGCTTCTTGGCTTCGGGAATCTCGCGCTCCAGCAGAATCGCCAGAAGGCCGTTCTTCAGCTCGGCGTCACGCACATGGACGTTGTCGGCGAGGTGGAAACGGCGCTCGAAGGAGCGTTCGGCGATGCCGCGGTGGAGGAAATTGCGTTGCTCGCCGTCATCGCCCGCTTGGCGCTTGCCGGCGACGGTAAGCACGTTTTCCTGCACCTGGATGTCGAGATCGTCTTCAGCAAAGCCGGCCACGGCGAGCTCGATGCGATATTCGTGCTCGGCCAGCTGCTCGATATTGTAGGGGGGATAGCCCGCGCCAGGCTCCTGCTTGGCGGCGGTGTCGATCATGTCGGCGAGACGATCAAAGCCGACGATCGTGCGGTAGAGCGGGGTGAAATCAACAGTACGCATGGATGATCCTCCATCGAAGCGATCATGAACGTCCCTGCCGGGAACGTCCGGGTCTCAAACGTTCGGCCCGCTCCGGCCCGTAGGGCCCCGGCGCGGCGCCGGATGATGCGGAGCCCCGTAAGCGGCGGCTCCGTGATTTTTGAGTTGGGCGCCGGTTCGCCCCGGTGCAAGAGGCCGCGAGCAAAAAATCACTCCGCCGACCTCGGCCCGCAGTGAAGGCCTTGAAAAACCAGCTTGCCAGCTTGCCAGCACGCCGCCATGTGGTCTTTGCTCTGCTGACGTCACGACCCTGGAGGCTCTCATGCTGCTTGTGCGCATCCCCGCCCTTGTTTCGCTCGCCGCATTGCTCGCCGCGTGCGGTGGAGATGCGCCTGAGCCCGAGGACGCCCAGACCGCGCAGGCGGCCGCCGAGGCCGGCGACAGCCCGGAGGCCGGCGGCGTTGCGGCGACCCCGCCGAGAACCGTGGAGGACGCGGTAGACGGCGCCTGGCGCGGCGAGCAGGCGCGCGCCAGGGATGCGTTCCGCAACCCCGCCGCCACGATCGAATTTTTCGATATCGATCCGTCCGGCGTCATCGTCGAGATCTGGCCCGGCGGCGGCTGGTACGCCGACATCCTGGCGCCCTGGATCGAAGCCAATGGCGGAACCTATGTGGCCGCCTGGCCCCCCGTGGATCCGCAGAACGAACGCGCCGCGGCTTTCCGCGACCGCTTTCTGGAGCGCTTCGGAAGCCCGCTCTACGGCGAGGCGACGCTCGTGCCCTTCGGGGCCGAGACCGGCGCGCTGATGAAGGCAGAACCCGCCGACGCAATCCTCACCTTCCGCAACGTGCACAACTGGATGGGCGCAGGATTTGCGGAGAAGGCGTTCGACGATTTCTACGCCGCGCTGAAACCGGGCGGCAAGCTGGGCGTGGTCGAGCACCGCCTGCCCGCCAGCCGCGTCCAGGACCCGCGTGCGGCGACCGGCTATGTGCAGCAGGACTATGTGATCAGCTTGGCCGAGGAGGCCGGGTTCGAGCTGGTCGCCTCCAGCGAAATCAACGCCAATCCGGCCGACACCGCCGACCATCCGTTCGGCGTATGGACTCTGCCGCCGGTGAGCCGCACCTCGGATTTTGGCGAGCCGACCGATCCGGACTTCGACACCGCGCCCTATGACGCGATCGGCGAAAGCGACCGCATGACCTTGCTGTTCAGAAAACCGGACGCAGGCGAGACCACGCCGGCCCCGGAGACGGACGGCGACGAGACCGGGGAAGGCGGCGAATAGTTTTTTCGCCACGTTGTCGAAGCGCGGCCGCGTCGGCCGTCGTAGGATCAGGCGGCGGGACCGGCCCGCAGCCTCCCATGACGGAGAGCCGACATGCAGTACGCCATCATCTTTCACGAAACGCCTGACGAATTCGCCCGGCGCACAGGCCCGGACGCGGCCGCCTACTGGTTGACCTGGAGCGCCTGTTTCGGCGCCCTGGGCGAGCGCACCAAGTCCGGTGCTTGCCTTCAAGGGCCGGACACCGGCGCGGTGGTCCGCGTCAACGGGAAGGGCCGCGAGGTCCAGGACGGGCCTTATGCCGACACCAGGGAACAGCTCGGAGGCTTCGCGATCATCGAAGCGGAAAGCCTTGAAGCGGCGCTCGCCCGGGCCGAGCGCCGCCCCGCCGCCGGCGCGGTCGAGGTCCGCCCGGTCCTTCCCATGAGCGACGTGGCGGAGATGCGGTCATGAAATTCACCCTTCTTCTTCACGACGACGAGCAGGCCTGGCTCTCCATGAGCGAGGCCGAGCAGGGCGCGGTCATCTCCGAGCACATGGCCTATGTGGATGCGCTCATCAAAGCCGGCGCCATGGTCTCCGGCGAACCGCTGGATCCGGCGGGAAGTGCGAAGATCGTGCGCGGCGGCGCCGTGCAGGACGGCCCCTACGCCGACACCAAGGAGCAGCTCGGCGGCTTCTACGTGATCGAGGCGGCCGACATGGACGCCGCCCTCGGCTGGGCGAAAAAGTGCCCGACCGGACCGAACGGCGCCGTAGAGGTGCGGCCGGTCCCCGACTATGGCGGCTGAGGCCGGATCGAAGGCGCGAGCGGCGGCGGAGGACGCCGCCCGCACCGCCTACGGCCGGCTGCTCGCGCTTCTGGCCCGGCGCACGCGCGACATGGCCGCCGCCGAGGACGCGCTGGCCGGCGCGTTTGCAAGCGCGCTGGAGGCCTGGCCGCGGTCCGGCGTTCCGGACAAGCCGGAGGCCTGGCTCCTGACCGCCTCGCGCCGCCGTCTCGCCGATCTCGCCCGGCGCGCCGCGGTGCGCGCGCGGGCCGAGCCGGAGCTCATTCTCCTCCTTGACCGGCTCGGCGAGGCCGCAGAGACCGGAGCGCTGCCCGACGCGCGTCTCGCCCTGATGCTCGCCTGCGCGCATCCCGAAATCGACGAGGCGCTGCATACGCCGCTCATGCTACAGGCGGTGCTCGGCCTCGACGCTGCGCGCATCGGTTCGGCCTTCCTCGTCTCGCCCGCCGCCATGGGCCAGCGGCTGTCGCGCGGCAAAACGAAGATCAGCGCGGCGGGGCTCGCCTTTGAAAGCCCGGACGCCGACACCCTTCCCGCCCGGCTGGACCCGGTGCTGCGGGCGGTCTACGCCGCCTATACCGCAGGTTTCGACCTGATCGGAGAAGAGCCGGGAAAGGCGCGCGACCTCTCCGGCGAGGCGCTCTATCTTGCACGCCTTCTCGCCCGGCTGGCGCCGCAGGCGGCTGAAGCCCACGCCCTCTTCGCCCTCATCGCCCATTGCGAGGCCCGCGCCCCGGCCCGGCGCGGCGCCGGCGGGGCCTTCACGCCGCTCGCCGATCAGGACCCGGACCTGTGGGACGTGGCGCTGACCGACCGGGCCGAAGCGGCGCTGCGGCAGGCCCTGTCGCTCGCCCCGCCCGGCCGGTTCGCGCTGGAGGCGGCGATCCAGTCGGTGCACGCCGAGCGGCGGCGCACCGGCGCCACGAACTGGCGCGCCGCCGCCGCGCTCTATGACCGGCTCGTGGAGACCGGGGCGGGCCTGGGCGCTCATGTGGCGCGCGCCTGCGCCCATGGCGAGGCGTTCGGGGCGCAGGCCGCGCTGACCTTGCTCGCCGGCCTAGAAGAGCTCGCGCGCGATCACCAGCCCTTCGCCGCGGCGCGCGCCCATTTTCTCGCCGCTGCGGGCCGCGTCGCCGAAGCGCGCGGCGAATACGCCCGCGCCGCCGCGCTGACCGCGGATTCGGCCGTGCGCACCTTCCTTCAGGGCCGCGCCGCGCAGCTTTAACGCCTTAATCCCCTCGCCAAGCGGGCCTCGCCGCCCTAAACCTCCCCCCTGTGTTTCGAACGGTCTTCAATCTCGCCCGCCTGGCGCGCGCCGCATGGACGCTGGCGCGCCATGACGCGATTTTCCCGGCCGAGTATCAGCAGGCCTTCCCCGCGCCTGCGCGGCTTCTCGGCAAGCTGGCGCGTCTGATCGCCATTCGCGGCCGCGCGGACAATCCCGGCGAACGCCTCGCGCGGGCGCTCGAGAAGCTGGGCCCGTCCTATGTGAAGTTCGGCCAGGTGCTCGCCACGCGCGCCGACGTGGTCGGCCCCCATTTCGCCCGCGGCCTCGCCCGGCTGCAGGACAAGATGGAGCCGTTCGGGCTGGAGAAGGCCCGCGCCACCTTGAAGGCCGAGCTGGGCGGCGAGGTGGAGGATTGGTTTAATGAGCTGGGAGAGCCGGTCGCCGCCGCGTCCATCGCCCAGGTGCACAAGGCGGTCACCACCGATGGGCGGACCGTCGCGGTGAAGATCCTGCGCCCCGATGTGGAGGCGCGCATCAAGCGCGACATCTCCGCCATGAAGCTGGGCGCAAAGCTCACCGAGGGCCTGTTTCCGGCCTCCAAGCGCATGGAGCCTCGCGCCTTCGTCGATACGGTCGCGCGGTCCCTGACCCTGGAGACCGATCTGCGTCTTGAAGCCGCCAGCGCGTCTGAGCTGTCGGAAGCCGCGGTGGCGGCGCAGAATTTGTGGATCCCCGAGGTGGACTGGTCGCGCACGGCCAAGCGCGTGCTCACCATCGAATGGATCGACGCCATTCCCATGACGGACATGGAGGCGATCGACGCGGCCGGGATCGACAAGGTCAAGCTCGCCGGCGACCTCACCGACGCTTTCCTGACCACCGCCCTGGAGCGCGGCGTCTTCCACGCCGACATGCACGCGGGCAATCTGTTCGTGGCGAAAGACGGCCGGCTGTGGGCGGTGGATTTCGGTATCATGGGCCGGCTCGGCGCCGAGGAACGGCGCTATCTCGCTCTCATCCTGCACGGCTTCCTGGTGCGCGATTACGACGCGGCGGCAGAAGCCCATTTCGCCGCCGGCTACGTGCCGGGGCGGTTCTCCAAGGCCGATTTCGCCAGCGCGCTGCGCGCGGTCGCCGAGCCGATCTTCGGCAAGACCGCCAATGAAGTGCCCATGAGCCGGGTGTTGTTGCAGCTGTTCGAGATCACCGATCTGTTCGACATGCACCTGCAGCCCCAGCTCGT
>JBKHAZ010000060.1:0-11424 GCA_046542605.1 Oceanicaulis sp.
AAGACAGGAACGCAGAGCGGCGGGAAAGGTGGCGTCTCCGGCGTCTCTTTTTCGGCGATGAAATCGGGGCGGGAGGGATATCCACAGCGAACTATGCGCTCGAGTCCGGCTAACATATTGAAGCCGCAGGCGATGCGAATCCCGGCTTGAACGGAAGGTCTCGCGCGTGTATACACCGCGCCTCGAATTCGGCAGGATTACATCGGCGGGCGGCCCCTTGGTCGCCCGCCGACGTTCAAGAGGGCGACGCGCCATGAAACAGGATATTCACCCGGACTATCACTTCATCGAAGTGGTGATGACCGACGGCAGCCGCTTCAAGACGCGTTCCACCTACGGCAAGGAAGGCGACGTGGTGAACCTGGACATCGATCCGCGCACCCATCCGGCCTGGACCGGCGGCTCGCAGACGCTCGTCGACCGCGGCGGCCGCGTCTCGCGCTTCAAGGACAAGTTCAAAGGTTTCGGCGTTTAAAAACCGCCCATCCCCCCTCGATCGGGCGGCGAGAGCCCAGCTCCGTCGAAGCCTTTAGAGGAACGCCCGCAGTCTCCCCTCGACTGCGGGCGTTTTTCGTTTTGAGGCCGCCGCGCGGTCCGCGCCGCGCAGCCGCGCGTCGTCCCTGAAAGAGCGTTGAACAGCGCCCCGGCGCGAAAGCGCCCTTAGGGCTGGCCTTCGGCCAGGGAGCAAGGAGGCGGCGCGAGCCGCCTGCGACTAACCCCCGAACGCCTGATTGAGCCGGTCGAGCTGACCCGCCACAGGATTGGACGGCGGGCGCGCGGTCTCGCTTTCCGGCTCGAACAGCGAGCGGTCCAGGCGTGAGAGGCGCTCGTGCAAGGTGCGCGCGCGCAGCGCCAGATCGCCCAGGCGCGGCGGGCAGGGATCGTCGCCGGCCGGCCACACGCCGTCCTTCAGCTTCGACGGGGTGAGCCGATAGCGCTGTTCGGCGGCCTCGGAAGGCTTCATATCGCCTTCCGACACCGCGCGCTGGGTCAGCAGCCAGCTGGCGCATTGCATGAGCTGGGTGGTCAGCGCCATGGAATCCGCCGCGTAGGACAGCGCGCCGGACCGGCCGAGCCGCTTGGCGTCGTCCCGCCCCGGCCCGTCGAGATAACTCGCGGTCTCCTCGACCAGGTCCATGCCTTCGCGAAACAGGCGCCGGAACATTTCCGAGCCGGCGAAGTCGGCCACGCGGGTTTCAATGTCGGGCGCGCCGTGTTGCGGGGTCACCGGGCTCATCGCGTCATCCGTTCTGCAGCGTCTCTCACAGGTCCGCTCCGGTCTGTGCCGGATGCGGACGGGTCGGCGCCCCGGTGCAAGCCCGAGGCCAGTCGTCACGGCTTCTTGAAAAAGCTCTCCGCCGAGGCGAGCCCGGCCTTTTTCTCGTCCATCATCGCCTCGGTGCGCGCGATCTCCCGTTCCAGAACGCGCTTGCGCTCGGCGAGTTGCTCCAGGCCGAGCACCGAAAGATCCTCGCCCGGCGTGATCACCAATCCCGATTTGCGCGGCTCGTCGGCTTCGAACATGGTTGTCGCCCCTTCGGCCTTCCTCACGGGCGGCGCAGAATAAACCAGAATCCAGGGAGAGTCCCGACCCATGGCCCATCGCACCCGAATCGTGACCGCGCCCGAGCCCGGCGGACCCGAGGCGCTGCGCATCGAAGAGCGCGAGCTGGCTCCGGCCGGACCGGGCGAGGTGCTCATCGACGTCGCGGCGGCTGGGATCAACCGGCCCGACGTTTTCGAGCGCATGGGGCTTTATCCGCCGCCGAAAGGCGCGCCGGAGGGGCTCGGGCTCGAGGTGTCCGGCACGGTGCGCGAGGCCGGCGAGGGCGCGGCGTTCGCGCCCGGCGACGCGGTGGTGGCGCTGGTCGCCGGCGGGGGCTGCGCCGACATCGCCCGGGCGAAGGCCGGCGCGGTGATCGCCGCGCCCGAAGGCGTCGATCTCGTAGACGCGGCCGGGCTTCCTGAAACCGTCTTCACGGTCTGGGCGAACGTGTTCGACCGCGGCGGCCTGGCTCCGGGCGAGCGCTTTCTGGTTCATGGCGGGGCGAGCGGGATCGGCACCACGGCGATCCAGATGGCCAAAGCCCACGGGGCGATCGTCATGACGACGGCGGGAAGCGAGGAGAAATGCGCGCTCTGCCGCGCGCTGGGCGCGGACCTTGCGGTGAACTACAAGACCGGCGACTGGGAGGCCGAGGTGAAGGCCGCCGGCGGGGCGGACGTCATCCTCGACATGGTCGCCGGCGATTACGTGCAGAAGAATCTCAACGTGCTCAACGCCGACGGGCGGATCTCCATCATCGCCTTTTTGAAGGGCTCGCGCGTCGAGGCCGACTTGATGATGCTGATGCTCAAGCGCCAGACGCTGACCGGATCGACCCTGCGCGCCCGCCCCGATGCGGACAAGGCTGCGATCGCCGATGCGGTGAAATCCACGGTCTGGCCCTGGATCAAGGCCGGCGGGTTGCGCCCGGTGATCGACAGCCGGTTCACGCTGGCGGACGTGGCCGGCGCCCATGCGCGCATGGACGCCATGGCCCACGCCGGCAAGATCCTGCTGACGCCCTGACCGGCTCTGCGCGCGGCGGGTGAACAGGTGTTTCCATCCCCCGGCGCGCGCTGTATATACGAACCGAAATCCTTCCGTGCGCTTTTGACGGATGCGGAAGGTCGGTTCCACGGACAAGCCCGGCGGCCGCGCCGGGCTTTCTTTATTCGCGACGAGGTTTGGATCATGGCCGATATTCTGATGCCGAAGGCGACCGCGGTCTGGCTGGTGGACAACACCGCCCTGACCTTCGAACAGATCGCCGATTTCACCGGGCTCCACCATCTGGAGGTCAAGGGCATCGCGGACGGCGACGTGGCTGCGGGCGTGCGCGGCTCCGATCCCGTCGCCGCCGGCCAGCTGGCGCGCGAGGAGCTCGACAAGGCGGAGAAAGACCCCGCCTACCGCATGACGGCTTCGATGCCGAAATACGCCGAGCTCCAGGAAGGCAAGCGCAAGGGGCCGCGCTACACCCCGCTGTCGCGCCGCCAGAACCGGCCGGACGCCATCGCCTGGCTGGTGCGCAACCATCCTGAACTGACCGACCCGCAGATCTCCAAGCTGATCGGCACGACGAAGACCACGATCCAGGCGGTGCGCGAGCGGTCGCACTGGAACGCGCCGAACATCAAGCCGACCGACCCGGTCTCGCTGGGCCTGTGCACCCAGATCGATCTCGACGCCATGGTGTCCAAGGCGTCCGAGCGCAGAAAGCAGATGGAGGCCGACGGCGACATCGAGAAGGAAGAAGACACGCTCAAACCCGCCGAGGACAACGAAATGTCCAGCGCGCCGACCACGCTCGACGAGCTGTTCGGCAAGAAGGATTAGGAGCGGCGTTTTCGACGCTGAACCAGCCCGGCCCGCACACGCGCGGCCGGGCGTTTTCGTTGCGGATTTGCGACACCGCGCCCGGGTGCGACAGCGTGCGGCGCCTGGGCCAGTTGCGTCGAGCGGGGTTTGGGTGCGACTGGCTCGCACAATCATTCTCAAAGGGCGGCGTCATGCGCCGCCGTGTACGCAAGGACTCCCATGACCAAGGCCGCCCTCCGCCTCACCGCTTCGCTTGCGGCGCTCATGCTCGCCGCGCCCGCGATCGCTCAGGAAACCGCGTCTGAAGAGACCTCCGACGTGATCGTCGTGACCGGCTCCCAGGTGGATCTCGCCGGCGCCTATGCGGGTGGGCAGGTGGCGCGCGGGGCGCGCAACGGCTTGTTCGGCAATGTCGACATGATGGACTCGCCCTTTGTCGCCACCGCCTACACCGCCGAGCTGATCGAGGCTCAGCAGGCGCGCAGCGTCGGCGACGTGCTGGCGAACGATCCGCAGGTGCGCCTGGCCAAGGGGTTCGGGAATTTTCAGGAGCTCTACGTGGTGCGCGGCTTCCCGGTCTTCTCCGACGACATGACCTATAACGGCGTCTACGGGATTTTGCCGCGCCAGTACGTCTCGGCGGAGCTGATCGAGCGGGTCGAGGTGTTCCGCGGCGCCAACGCGTTTCTCAACGGCGCCGCGCCGGGCGGCAGCGGCGTGGGCGGCGCCTTCAATCTGGTGCCCAAGCGCGCCGGCGACGAGCCGATGACGCGCGCCACGCTGGGCTATGAGAACACCGGCCATGGCTACGCCTCGCTCGACCTGGCCCGCCGCTTCGGCGCCGGCGACGCGTTCGGCGCGCGCGGCAATATCGCTCTGCGCGACGGCGAAACGGCGATCGAAGATCAGGATCGCGCGCTCACGCTGTTCTCTCTTGGAACCGACTATGACGGCGAACGCGTGCGTTTCTCCGCCGATCTCGGCTATCAGGATCATCGCATCGAGGCGCCGCGCCCGCAGGTCACGCCGGCGAGCGTCGTGCCGAACGTGCCGGAGCCGGACGTGAACTACGCCCAGCCCTGGACCTTCACCGACGAGGAGCAGCTGTTCGGCGTCGTGCGCGCGGAAATGGACATCACCGACATGATCTCCGGCTGGGCCGCACTGGGCGGACGCGTCGGCGAAGAGGCGAACGTGCTCGCCAACCCGACCGCCTTCGCCGACGGCTCCACCAGCGCCTACCGCTTCGACAACACGCGCGAGGACACCGTGATCAGCGCCGATGCGGGCCTGCGCGCCGACTTCGACACCGGCCCGGTGGGGCACCGGCTGATCGTTTCGGCGTCCGCGGTGAGCCTTGAGTCGAAAAACGCCTACGCCTTTTCGAGCTTCGCCGGCTTCGCGGGGGATCTGAACGATCCGTTCGCCGTCGCCCCGCCGGCGGCGGACTTCTTCGTCGGTGGCGATCTGGACGCGCCGTTGACCACTGAGGAGGTCGACAACGCCTCGCTGGCGCTCGCCGACCAGCTGACCCTGCTCGACGGCGCGATCATCGCCACCGTTGGCGCGCGCTTCCAGACGATCGAGACGCAGAGCTTCGACTACGACACCGGCGCGCCGCTGTCCGGCTATGAGGACGAAGCGGTGACGCCCGCCTTCGGCCTCGTGTGGCGCGCGGCCGAGGCTCTGTCAGTCTACGCCAACTACGCCGAGAGCCTGCAGCCGGGCCAGATCGCGCCGGCGAATGCGGGCGGCGCGCCCATCTCCAACGCCGGAGAGGTGCTCTCGCCCTTCCGCGGCGAGCAAGTCGAGGCCGGCGTCAAGTATGACGGCGGGAATTTCGGCGCCGCGGTGAGCGTGTTCGAACTGTCCAAGCCGAACGCCATCGTGGTCGGCGACGTGTTCACCGCGTCCGGCGAACAGCAGGTGCGGGGACTCGAACTGACCGTGTTCGGCGCGCCGGCCGAAGGCGTGCGCCTGATCGGCGGCGCCGCCCTGCTCGATCCCGAGCTGGCGCGCACCCAGGACGGCGCCGATGAAGGCAATGCGCCGATCGGCGTGCCGGAACTGCAGCTGAACCTCAATGCGGAGTGGGACCTGCCCTGGATCGCCGGGCTCACCGTGGAGGGCCGGGTGCTGCACACCGGCGAGCAGTTCGTGAACACCGCCAACACCGCAGAGCTTCCCGCCTGGACCCGCCTCGACGCCGGCGTGCGCTACGGCTTCGAGGCTCAGGGCCGGCCTGTGACCCTGAGGGCGCGGATGGAAAATCTGCTCGACGATGACTTCTGGGCGTCCACCGGCGGCTTCCCGGGGGCCAATTATCTCGTGCAGGCCGAGCCGCGCACCGTGCGCCTGTCGGTCTCTACGGACTTTTAGGAGGCTGAACGGTGAAGACCCGGGCGATCAAGGTCTGGAGCGCCGTGCATACTTGGAGCAGCCTGGTGTGCACGCTGTTCCTTCTGATGCTGTGCGTCACGGGTTTGCCGATCATCTTCCACGACGAGTTCGAGGCCGCGCTCAATCCGGCCGAGTTCGAGCCGGCGAATCCGGGCGGGCCGATGCTGGATCTTGATCAGATCCTCGCCCGGGCGCTGGAGAACCGGCCCGGCGAGGTTCCGCTGTTCATGAGCTTCGACATCGACCGGCCGGTGGTGAACGTCACCACCGGGCCGGCGCCGGACGCGCCGGGCGGCGCCATGCATTTCGAACGCTTCGACCGCACCAGCGGCGATATCGTCGCGGCGCCGAACGACGCCGGGGGCGTGATGGACGTCCTCGTCCAGCTGCACACCGACATGTTCCTGGGCGCGCCGGGCAAGCTGTTTCTGGGCGCGATGGGCGCGGTGTTTCTCGCCGCCGTGATCTCGGGCCTGGTGCTCTACCTGCCGTTCATGAGGAAGCATCGCTTCGGCACGCTCCGGCTGGAGAGATCGGCGCGGGTGAAGAATCTCGACTATCACAACCTGCTCGGCGCCGTGACGGCGGCCTGGGTGCTTGTGGTGGGCGGCACCGGCGTCATCAACACGCTGGACGACCAGATCTTCGGTCATTGGCGCGACACGGCGCTGGCCGATCTCGTCGCTGGCTACGAGGACGCCGCCGTGCCTGCGCCCTCGCAGATGGCCTCGCTGGACGCCGCCGTGCGTCAGGCGGTGGCGGCCGCGCCGGATATGACGCTGCAATTCGTGGCGTTTCCGGGAGGGACCTTCTCCACCGACCGGCACTACGCGATCTTCCTGCACGGGGACACGCCGGTCACGGAGACCCTGATCACGCCCGTGCTCGTGGACGCGGTGACCGGCGAGGTGGCGGGACTTCGCCAGATGCCCTGGTATGTGAAGGCGTTAGGCCTCTCCCAGCCGTTGCATTTCGGCGACTACGCCGGCTTGCCGCTGAAAATTCTGTGGGCGCTTCTCGATCTCGCCGCGATCGCGGTGCTGGTCACCGGCCTGTATCTCTGGGCGGCGCGCACCTTCGGCGCCGCGCGCAGGCGCTCGCCTGAGCTCCAAGGGGTGCGCGCGTGAGCGTCCGTAGACCCCGCCGTCGAAGCGCCGCGCGCGTGTTCGCCGCGCCCGCGCTCATCGCCGCGGCGAGCGTCTGTGGCCTGGTCGCTGCGCTCGTCGGCGACGGCGGATACGATATGGCCGGCTGGATATTCCTCGCCGTCCCGGTCTGCGCCGCGCTGTGGGCGCGTTTCGCCCGGACTCAGTCCTCGTAATCCTCAGGCCGCGTCACATAGTTCAGCGCCAGGCGTCCGCCGTCGGCGTAGACGCACTCGCCGGTGACGTAGCTGGCGTCGGCCGAGGCGAGGAACCAGCTCACCGCGGCGATCTCGTCGGGATCGCCCAGGCGCGCCAGCGGCGTGCGCGAGAGAATCTTCTTCATCATCGCCTTGTCCTCGGCGACGGCCTTGAGGATGTCGGTATTGATGGAGCCTGGTCCCACCGCGTTCACCCGCACCCCCCAGGGCGCCAGGGACAGCGCCATCGCCTTGGTCATCTGGTTGAGCGCGCCCTTGCTGGCCGAATAGGCGAGCTGGGAGCCGATGGAGACCACGGCGTTGACCGAGCTCATGTTCACGATCGCATATCTTTTGCGGCAGTCTTCCGCGCGCGCGCCCTCGGCTTCGATCTGCTCGACCATCTGCTTGGCGCAGGCGCGCGCCACCAGAAAGGCGCCGCGCAGATTGACGCCCATCACCTTGTCGAAATCGTCCACCGACAGGTCCAGCACGTCGCCGGCCGCCACCACGGCGGCGTTGTTGATCAGCACGTCCACCCGGTCGAAGGCCGAGCGGGTCTCGGCCATGAGATTGGCCACGGCGAGCTTGTCGGAGACGTCGCAGTCGACGAACAGCACCCGCTCCTTGCCGCCGTCGAGGTCCTTGGCGAGCGCTTCGCCCGCCTTCTCGTCGATATCGGCGATGACCACGCGCAGGCCTTCCTCCACGAAACGCCGCGCGCACGCCGCGCCGATGCCCTTGGCGCCTCCGGTGATGATGGCGACGCGATCCGATGACGGCATGAGGCTCTCCGCTGCCGGGTTGCTGGCCGGCGATCAAAGCCGGGTGCGGCTGTGGTGTAAACGGGCCTGGCGTCTGCAGCCGTGGAAAGCCGCGTCCCGCCTCGATCAGCGCTCGTGAACTCTCTCGTAATCAGCGCGGATTTCGGGGTCGTCCGGCGCCAGCTCGTAGGCTTCGGCGTAAAGCGCGGCGGCTTCCTCGTGGCGGCCGAGCTGCTCCAGGGCGGCGGCGCGCGAGTGGACGATGGGTCCGGAGTCCGGATCGGCCTCAACGGCCGCGTCGCAGATCGTCAGCCCGTCCGCGGCGCGCCCGGCCTTCACCAGCGCCCAGCACAGCGCGTTGAGCGCGCCGGCGTCGTCGGGCGCGATGGAGACCGCCTCGCGCCCGTCGGCGACGGCCTGCTGACCTCGGCCCAGCTCCACGAAGGCGGCCGAGCGCCCGATCCAGGCCGAAACATAGCCCGGGTCGGCGCGCAGCGCGGTGTCGAAGGCGGCGACGGCCTCTTCCGGGCGCTCCAGATCGAGATAGGCCGACCCCGCAAGAAGCTGGGCGAAGGCGTCGTCCGGGGCGGCCATGAGGGCGCGATCGATGTCCTCCAGCGCTTCTTCATGCCGGTCGAGCTGGAGATAGGCCGCCGCCCGGTTGCGGCGCATCAACGGATTGTCCACGTCGCCGCCATTGCCGTCCACCAGGGCGAAGACCTGATTATAGCTGAGCAGGGCGCCGTCCGCGTCTCCGGCCGCAAGCTGGGCCGCGCCGAGGCGCGCGCGCAGCTCGGCCTCCACCGGCCAGTCGTAAAGCTGCTGCGACAGGCAGGCCTCGAACGCGTCGACGGCGGTGTCCGCTTCGCCGGCGGCGAGCGCGGCGTAGCCGTCTGTGCAGATTTCCCCGCGCTGAGCGGTCGCGGGCGCGCAAAGCATCGCTGCGCCGGCGAGGGCGGGGAACAGGAAACGGGCGAATAGGCCGGCGAACGCCATGGCGGGACTCCACAAATCATCAACGTGGCGGTGAAGGATGGGACCGCCCGCCCGCTTCGGCAATGGCGCCGGCGCGCATCCGGTTCCCGAAACGAAAAAGCGGGCGCAGATGCGCCCGCCTCTCCCGGTGGAAAGCCGACCGGTCTTATTGTCGTCGCCGGAGCTTTTCGATCTCTTCTTTAAGCTTGAGCTTTCGCTTTTTAAGGTCGGCGACTTGAAGCGTGTCCGAAGCGGGCGATTTCAGGGCTTCGGAAATCTGAGCGTCGAGCGCGTGGTGACGGGCGTCCAGCTCACGAATGCGTGCTTCAGCGGCCATATATGCCTCCCTGGCTGATTGGGAGTAGGATTGAACCACTGCAGACGGGCGCCTGTAAATTCACAATATCATCCGGAGTACGGACCATTTTGACGCAACGTGAACAAGCCGTAGTGGAACCGGTTGAACGGGCTCGATTAATTCTCGGCGTCTCCGGCGCGTCGGGATCTGTTTATGCGCTAAGGGCGCTCGACGCGCTCGGCGAGCTCGGCGTGGAAAGCCATATGGTGGCCTCCAAGGCCGCTGAGATGACGCTGTCCTACGAGACCGGAATGAAGCCGTCCTCGCTCTCGGCCCGGGCCGATTTCGCCTACAAGATGCCGGATGTGGGCGCGCCGATCGCGTCGGGCAGTTTCCGCACGCTGGGCATGCTGATCGCGCCGTGTTCCGTGCGCACGATGAGCGAGATCGCCACCGGGGTGACCGGCTCGCTTCTGACCCGCGCCGCCGATGTCTGCCTGAAGGAGCGCCGGCGCCTCGTCTTGATGGTGCGTGAGACCCCGTTTCATCTGGGCCATCTGCGCACCATGACCCAGCTCACCGAGATGGGCGCGATCATCATGCCGCCGCTGCCCGCCTTCTATGCGCGTCCCAAAAGCCTGGAGGAGATGGTCGATCAGAGCGTCGGCCGGGCGCTCGACCTGTTCGGGCTCGACTGGATCCCGACCCGGCGCTGGGGCGAGGATCTCGAGCAGGGACGGCGCCCGGCGGCGGCCCGCGCCGCGCGCGAGCAGGCCGAATGACGCCCCCGCCCGCCGCCGCCTCCCGCCCGGGCTTCTGGAGCTTTTCCACTGCGGTCTATTCGCGGCCCGGGGTGAAGGAGGCCTGCCTGGCGCTGCAGGAGGCCGGGCTCGACGTCAATGTGGCGCTGTGGATCGTGTGGACCGTGATCACCGGACGCGACCCCGGCCCGGCCCTGGGCCAGGGGCTCGAGCTCAGCGCGCTGTGGCGCAGCAGCGTGGTTGAGAAACTGCGCGAGGCGCGCGACGCGCTCAAGCCGGCGCCGGGCTTCATCGACGCCGACGCCGGATCGGCCTTGCGCCACCGGATTCTCGCCGCCGAGCTGGAGGGTGAACGCCTGCAACAAGCGGCGCTGTCGGCGCTGTCTCCGGCGTGCCCGGCCCATGAGCGCACTGATTTCGAAGCGTTGTCGCGTGAGCGTCTCGACACCTGCGCGCAGGCGTGCGGCGCCCAGGCGCCGACCGCACGGTTTGTCGAGACCGTTTTCTCGGCGGTGGAAAACGTGTAATATCCGGATATCGAAGTTCGGTGCGCGCAGACCGATGCGAAGGCGGCGCCGGCGCGAACAGGTATCTGACACGAAACGTGTATCTGACATCGTGCGCGCTGTCCGTCCCGCACGGCGAGGCGGCGAGCGCTGCAGACGGTTGGAGGCGACGCGCCCATGGACGGCGAATTTGACGAAGCGGCGCTCAAGCGCCGGCTGGACGAGCTTAATCGCGAACACCGCGCCCTGGACGAGGAAGTTCAGGCCCTGACCATGTGCGGGGTTGTCGATCAGCTGAAAGTGATGCGTCTGAAACGCCGCAAGCTGCAGCTGAAGGACGAGATTTTCCGCGTCGAGGACGTGCTCAATCCCGACATCATCGCCTGACGGCGGCCTGCGCGGCGCGTGCTACGCGTCTCCAGGCTCGGGCAGGAAGATTTCGCGTTTGCCGGTGTGGTCGGCGGGCCCGATCATGCCCTCGTCCTCCATGCGCTCGATGAGGCTGGCGGCGCGGTTGTAGCCGATCTGCAGGCGGCGCTGGATATAGCTGGTCGACGCCTTGCGGTCGCGGGCCACCACCGCGACGGCCTGGTCGAACAGATCGTCGCCCGAGCCTTCGCCGCCGCCGAACAAGTCCCCGGCGCCGCCGTCCTCGTCGGTGTCTTCGGTGACCGCGTCGAGATATTCCGGCGTGCCCTGTGCTTTCAGGAAGGCCGCCACCTCCTCGACTTCACGGTCTGAAACGAACGGTCCGTGCAGGCGTCTTATGCGCCCGCCGCCGGCCATGTAGAGCAGGTCGCCCATCCCCAGAAGCTGTTCGGCGCCTTGTTCGCCGAGGATGGTGCGGGAGTCGATTTTCGACGTGACCTGGTAGGAGATCCGGGTCGGGAAGTTCGCCTTGATGGTGCCGGTGATCACGTCCACGGAAGGCCGCTGGGTCGCCATGATGAGGTGGATGCCGGCCGCGCGCGCCATCTGGGCCAGGCGCTGGATGGCGCCCTCGATCTCCTTGCC
>JBKHAZ010000061.1:0-11377 GCA_046542605.1 Oceanicaulis sp.
CCAGCTATGCCGGGCTGACGGCGAAATTCCTGTCCGAGCGCGGGGTCGAAGCCGAGATGGTCGAGATGGGCGGCAGCGTCGAGGTCGCGCCGCGCATGGGCGTCGCGGACGCGATCTGCGATCTGGTGTCCACGGGTGCGACACTGGAGGCGAACGGCCTTGAGGCCTTCGAGACCGTGCTGGAAAGCGAGGCGGTCCTCATCAAGCGGCCGCAGGCGCGCTTGCCCGAAATCGACGAGACGGCGACGCTTCTCATCGAACGCTTCAAGGGCGTCATCGCCTCGCGCCAGACGAAATACATTCTCCTCAATGCGCCCGCCGACCGGCTCGACGAGGTGCGCGCGATTCTGCCCGGCACCGATGCGCCCACGGTCGCTCCGGTGGTGGGGCGCGAGGATGTGGTGGCGGTCCATGCGGTGTGTACGGAGGAGGTGTTCTGGACCACGCTGGAAAAGCTGAAAGGCGTCGGCGCGCGCTCCATCCTGGTGATGCCGATCGAAAAGATGATGGCCTGACATGCTGCAGCGCATCTACTGGAACCGCACCGGCGAGGCCGAGCGCAACCGGCTGTTCACGCGGCCGTCACTGGCTTCGGACGCCTTCGATGTCGCCCGCGGCGTGCTCGACGACGTGCGCCGGCGCGGCGAGCCGGCGGTGCGCGAGTACGCCCAGCGGTTCGACGACTGGGCTCCGCAAAGCGGATTTCGCGTGCCGGCGTCCGAACTTGCAGACGCCGAGGCTGCGCTGGCGCCGGAGGATCGCCGGGCGATCCTCGACGCCGCCGGCGCGGTGCGCCGCTTCCACGCCGCCCAGGGCTATCGCGATGTGGACGTGGAGACCTGGCCGGGCGCGCGCGCGCAACGCCGGGCGACGCCGATCGACGTGGCCGGCCTCTACGTGCCCGCCGGCACCGCGCCGCTGGTTTCCACTCTGATCATGCTCGCCGCACCGGCCCAGATCGCCGGCGTGCCGCGCATCGCCGTCATCGCCCCGCCGCGCAAGGGCCGCGGGATCGAGCCCACGGTTCTGGCCGCGGCGCAGCTGCTCGGCCTTGACGAGGTCTACGCCATCGGCGGCGCCCACGGCGTCGCAGCGCTCGGCTACGGCGTGGCGGGACTGCCGCGGGCGGACAAGATTTTCGGGCCGGGCAACGCCTATGTCGCGGCCGCCAAGGCGCTTCTGGCGCAGTCCGGGGGCGCTGCGACCGATCTGCCGGCCGGACCGAGCGAGGTGATGGTCGTCGCCGATGAGTGCGCAGACCCGGTGCTTGTCGCCATCGACCTGTTAAGTCAGGCCGAGCACGACACGCTCGCCCAGGTGATTCTGGTCGCCTTTTCGGACAGCTACGTAGACAAGGTCGAAGCCGCCACCGAACGCCTCCTCGCCGAGTTGCCGCGCGCGGGCACGGCGCGGGCCGCGCTTGCGAACTCGCGCGCGGTCGTGGTGGAAGACGAGACCGAAGCGGTGGAGGCCTGCGACGCCTACGCCAGCGAACACCTGATCGTTCAGACTGAAGACCCGCGCGCGTTCGCCGAAAAGGTGCGTCACGCCGGATCGATCTTCCTTGGTCCCTGGACCCCGGAAGCGGCCGGCGACTACGCCGCGGGCCCGAACCACGCCCTGCCCACCGCCGGCGCGGCGCGGGCCTATGGCGGTGTGACGGTCGAGATGTTCCAGAAAACCACCACCATCCTCGAACTCAGCAAGGACGGCGCGCGGGCCATAGCGGGAACCGTTGAACGCCTCGCTGCGCTTGAAGGACTGGACGCGCACCGGCTGGCGATGGCGCTGCGCCGCAGAAAGGCGGACGAGACATGAGCGGATATCTCGATCTTTCCGGAGACGGGGAGGACGCCGCGTCCCGGCTCGCCGGCGACCTCGCCGCCCGGATCGGGTCGGTGTGCGGTCTTGAACCCGAGCGCGTCGCGCTCGCCGCTTCACCCCGCGATGCACGCCGGGCGCTCGGCGCAGCAGGCTTTGCGGAGTTCCACGATCTTTCGAGTCTCGGCCTCGCCGCGCTGGAGCGGGACCGGCCGGGCGGGCCCTGTATTCTGCGCCTGGGCCCCGACGCGGCCCCGCTAAGCGCGGTTACCGGGTCGAGCGACGACATCCAGCGGGTCATCCGGCGCCTGGCCACGCCACCGCGCGTGTTGATTGAGGCCGGACTTGATGCGCTTAAACCGGCCGCGCGCCTCGCGGAGAAGGCTGATCGCGCCGAACGTGACCGCCTTCTGCTGCAGGCCGCCGATTTCCTGCGCGCCGAAGCCGGCCTCGATGCGGCGTTGTGCGACGAGGGTTTGATGCTGCGCGGCGATTCTTCGACCCTCGGCTTGATTCTAGGCGCCGACGGCGAGGCGCGTATCGCCCATGTGCGCGATGCGGCGACGGCGACCGCCTTGCTCGACCATCTCGGCCTGCGCCGGTCCACGCGCAGCGCGGCGCTGCGCCGGTCCACCAAGGAGACCGACATCGCCGTTCGCGTCGATCTCGACGGGGAGGGGGCGCGCGTCGCCACCGGTGTTTATTTCTTCGACCACATGCTCGAACAGATCGCGCGTCATGGCGGCATCGCGCTGGATGTGGCGTGCGAGGGTGATGTGGAGGTGGACGCCCACCACACCATCGAGGATGTCTGCCTGGCGCTTGGCGAAGCCTTGCGCGATGCGCTCGGCGACAAGCGCGGCATCGCCCGGTTCGGGTTTGAAACGCCCATGGACGAAACGCGCGCCAGCGTCTGGATCGACTTGTCCGGGCGCCCCTACGCCCGGTTCGACGGCGCCGTGCCCGGTGAACGCGTGGGGGATTTTCCCGTGGAGATGTGCGAGCACGCCTTTCGCTCGCTCGCCGAAACCATGAAGGCCGCGATCCACGTGAAAGTCGATGGTGAGAATGCGCATCACATGATCGAGAGCTGCTTTAAAAGCTTCGGCCGCGCGCTTCGCATGGCCAAGACGATCGAAGGCGACGCCCTGCCGTCCACGAAGGGGGTGCTCTGATTTCGCGCCGGCTTCAGCCCTGTCCCTAAATGGCGGAAGTGTCGCGAAGCGGACGCAGGGGGCGGCGCCGTCCTTTCAAAGCTTGCGCGAGCGGCTTCATCCCACCCACCCCGGGGCTTCCCTCCGGCCCAGCCTCCCCATCAAGGGGAGGGACAAATCGAGACGAACCGAGCATGACCACAGCCATCATCGACACCTCCACCGCCAACATCGCTTCGGTGCGCTATGCGCTGGAGCGGCTGGGCGCGCCTTACAGTCTGGCGCGCACGCCGGATGAGGCGGGGGTGTGCGACCGGTTGATCCTCCCCGGTGTCGGCGCGGCGGGGCCGGCCATGGCGCGCCTGGAACTGACCGGCTGGGCTGAGGCGCTGCGCGAGGAGGCTCGGCCCTTGCTCGGCGTGTGCCTCGGCATGCAGCTCCTGTTCGAGCATTCGGCGGAAAGCGATTGCGACCTGCTGGGCCTGATCCCCGGCCGCGTCGAAAAGCTCGATCCCGGCGTGGACGGACCCTGGCCGCACATGGGCTGGAACACGCTCACCGATTTCACCAGGGGCGAGGTTTTGCTCGACGGCGTCGCCGAGCGCGACCGGGTTTACTTCGTGCACGGCTTCTACGCCCCGGCCGGCGACCACGCCGTCGCGCAAACCCGCTACGGCGCCGACATCACCGCGATCGCGCGCAAGGGGCGCGTCGCCGGCTGCCAATTCCACCCCGAGCGCTCCGCCGGCGTGGGCGCGCGGATCTTGAAGAATTTCCTGGAGGCTGCAGCATGATCATCTATCCGGCGGTGGACGTCATGGACGGGCGCGTTGTGCGTCTTGAAAAGGGCGATTTCGACGCGGTCACCGATTACGGCGGCGATCCGGTCAGCGCGGCGAAAGCCTGGCGGGACGAGGGGGCGGAGTGGCTCCACCTGGTCGACCTGTCCGGCGCGCGCGACGGCGCCCGGCGCCAGCACGGCCTGGTCGGCGAGGTCGCCGCGACCGGCTTGAAAGTGCAGACCGGCGGCGGGGTGCGCGGCGCGGAAGATGTGCGCGCCGTTCTGGACGCCGGCGCGGAGCGCGTCGTGGTCGGCTCGCTCGCGGTGACCGCACCCCAGACCGTCATCGGGTGGATCGCCGAGGGCGGCGCGGCGCGCATCGCCGCGGCGTTCGACGTGCGCCTTGAAGGCGGGGCGGCCTATCCCGCTACGCGCGGCTGGGTGGAGCGCTCCGACCGCACGCTGGTGGAGCTTCTGGCCGATTATCGGCTGGCGGGGCTTTGCCATGCGCTGGTGACCGATATCGAACGCGACGGCATGCTGGAGGGCCCCAATCTCGAACTCTACGCCGACCTCATCAAGATACGGCCCGACATGAACTGGCTGGCCTCCGGCGGGGTGTCGTCGCTGGACGATGTGAAGGCGCTCAAGCGCGCCGGGGTGTCGGGCGCCATCATCGGCAAGGCGCTGTTTGAAGGCCGCGTGATGCTCGGCGAGGCGCTGTCATGTTAGCCAAGCGCATCATTCCCTGTCTCGACGTGCGCGACGGGCGCGTGGTCAAGGGCGTCCGCTTCAAGGACCATGAGGATGTCGGCGACATCGTCGACCTTGCCGCGCGCTACAGCGCGGAGGGCGCGGACGAGCTTGTCTTCTATGACATCTCCGCGAGCCCCGAGGCCCGCACGGTGGAGCCGGAATGGGTCGGCCGCGTGGCGCGCGCGATCAATATTCCCTTCTGCGTGGCCGGCGGCATCCGCTCGGTGGACGACGCCCGAGCCCGGCTTTTCGCAGGCGCGGACAAGATCTCCGTCAACACGCCGGCGCTGGAGAACCCGGACCTGGTGAACACGCTGGCCCACGAGTTCGGGACCCAGTGCGTCGTGGTGGGCATCGACAGCCGGGTCATCGACGGCGACTGGCGCTGCCACAAGAACACCGGGGACCCCGGGCGCACCACCACCGAGCACCGAAAGACGCTGGACTGGATCGGCGAAGTGGTCGAACGCGGAGCCGGGGAAATCGTCCTGAACTGCATGGATCAGGACGGGGTGCGGGAGGGCTATGACGTCGAGCAGCTCGCCGCGGCGCGCAAGGTCTGTCCGGTCCCGCTCATCGCTTCGGGCGGCGCCGGCGCGCGCGAGCACTTCCGCGACGTGTTCGAGAAAGCCGATGTTGACGGGGCGCTGGCGGCCTCGGTGTTTCACAAGGGCGTGCTCGATATCGGCCATCTGAAAACCTGGCTGGCGCGTGTGGGCGTGGAGGCGCGGACATGAGCGAGATTGACTTTGAAAAGGGCGGCGGGCTGGTCCCCGCCATCGTCCAGCACGCCGACACCGGCGAAGTGCTGATGCTGGCCTATATGAACGAAGAGGCGCTGGAAACGACCCGTCGCACGGGTAACGTCACCTTCTTCTCTCGCTCCAAACAGCGGCTCTGGACCAAGGGCGAGACCAGCGGCGCCGTCCTCGATTTCGTCGAGCTGACCCCCGATTGCGACCGCGACACGCTGCTGGTCAGGGCTCGCCCGGCGGGCCCCGCCTGTCACACCGGCTCGAAGACGTGTTTCGGCGAGCGGCCGGGGCCGGGCGTCGGGTTTCTCGGCGCGCTGCAACACGTCATCGACTCGCGCTCCAAGGCGGATCCGTCCGAAAGCTACACCGCCAAGCTCCTGACCAAAGGCGTGCTGAACGCAGCCCAGAAGGTGGGCGAGGAGGGCGTCGAGACCGCGCTCGCCGGAGCGGCCGAGGACGACGCCGCGCTCCTGAGTGAAAGCGCTGATCTGCTCTTCCACCTCACCGTGCTTCTAAAAGCGCGCGGGCTACGGCTCGAGGACGCCGTACGGGTGCTTGAAGGCCGCAACCGCGCCTGACGCCTAGTCCAGCCAGGGCGGGGTCGGCAGACCCTTCTCGCGCAGGAAGGCGGGGTTATAGAGCTTGGACTGATAACGCTGGCCGTGGTCGCACAGGATGGTCACGATGGTGTGGCCCGGTCCCATCTTGCGCGCCATGCGCACCGCTCCGGCGATATTGATGCCCGCCGATCCGCCAAGGCACAGCCCTTCCTCCTGCACCAGATCGTAGAGGATGTGCAGCGCCTCTTCGTCGGGAATGCGGAAGGCCTCGTCGATCTGCGCGCCCTCCAGATTCCGGGTGATCCGGCTTTGGCCGATGCCTTCGGTGATGGAGTTGCCTTCAGCTTTCAGCTCGCCGTGCGCGTAATAGCCGTAGAGCGCCGCTCCACCGGGATCTGCGAGCGCGATCTTGATGCCGGCGTTGCGCGCCTTGAGCGCGTCGGACACCCCGGCGATCGTGCCGCCCGAGCCCACCGCCGCGACGAAGGCGTCCACCTTGCCGCCGGTCTGCTCGAAGATTTCAGGTCCCGTCGTCTCCGCGTGGGCGCGCCGGTTGGCGGTGTTGTCGAATTGCTGCGCCCAGATCGCGCCGTTGGCTTCGGTCTCGGCGAGTTCCTTGGCGAGCCGCTCGGAGGTGTGCACATAGTGGTTCGGGCTGGAATAGGGGACTGCGTCCACCTTGATCAGCTCCGCGCCCATCAGTGTGATGGCGTCGGCTTTCTCCTGGCTCTGAGTGCGGGGGAACACGATGACGACCCGGTAGCCCAGCGCCTTGCCCACCATGGCGAGTCCGATACCGGTATTGCCCGCCGTGCCCTCGACGATCGTCCCGCCCGGTTTCAGCTTTCCCGCTTTTTCCGCGTCGCGAACGATGCCGAGCGCCGCGCGATCCTTCACCGAACCGCCCGGATTCATCCATTCCGCCTTGCCCAGGATCTCGCAGCCGGTCTCCTCGCTCACCTTGTTCAGGCGCACGAGAGGGGTGTTTCCGATGAGATCGACGATGCTGGCGGCGGTGCGGGACATGCGGGTCTCCTTGGCTGGACGCGCTGCAAGCTAGGGCGTTGGGCGCACACCTGCAATCGCCGTGAGCGCCCGATAGAAACCTCGTGATCCGCAGCTGCGCGGCGCGCGTATACCGCACTATGACAACACATGACGCCTCCACACGACTAGACGACGGCTGGCTGATGGACGCCGCCTCCGGCGCCGCGCCGCGCGCCGTGCGCGTTCTGGCCGCCTGCCACGGCGCCCTCAACCCGGATGCGGGCGGCGCGCTTCACGCCGCCGAGACCGCTTTCGGCGCGCTTCTGGAGACCAGCGATCGCGCGCCGGTTTCTGCCGGCGTTTATGAAGCCGTGCTTGGCCGGCTCGACGAACCCGAGGCCGGCGACGAGGACGGTGCCGCGCCGCGCAGCGCCTGGCTTCCCCGGCCTTTGGTGAGCGCGCTCGCCCGGTCCGGCTCGCCGGGCTGGCGGCGGCGCTTCGGCGGGTATCACGAGATCGTCCTGTCCGATCTGTGCGAGCCCGGTGTGCGCGCCAGGCTTTTGTCGATTCCCAAGGGCAAGGGCGCGCCGGAGCATGACCATGGCGGTGAGGAACTGACCCTGGTGCTTTCCGGCGCGTTCACGGACGGCCGCGGCCGGTATGGACGTGGAGATGCATGCGTCGCCGAGCCTGGCGTCATTCACCGTCCTCGCGTCGACAGCGAAGAGACATGCGTCTGTTTCGCAGTGGAGCTCGGCGAGTGGCGGCTGACCAATCCCGTCCTTTCCAGGCTCGATCGCTTTTTTACCCGCAAACACTGAGGGCTGTTCATGACCACCCTGATTTTCGGCGCAAGCGGCGGGGTCGGCTCGGCGCTGGCGCGGCGCATGGCGAAGGCTGGTGAGGATGTTTTCCTCGCCGCGCGCGATGAAAAGGCGCTTGAAGGCGTCGCAGACGAAGTCGATGCGCCGTACCAAGTCTGCAACGTTCTCAATACCGAAGAGATCGAGGCGGCGGTCGAGGCCGCCGCCGAGCATGGCGCGGTGTCCGGCCTCGCCTTCTGCGTCGGCTCGATCGACCTGGCGGCGTTGCGGCGTGTCGACCGCGCCATGTTGCGCGAAAGCTTCGAGCTCAATGCGGTGAGCGCCGCCGAGGCGCTGCGCGCGGCCGACCCGCATCTGCGCAAGAACAACGGGGCGGCGGTCCTGTTCTCCACCGTCGCGGTCGGCCAGGGCTTCGTCAGCCACGCGGCCATCTCCATGGCCAAGGGTGCAGTGGAAGGCCTGGTGCGCGCCGTCGCTGCGGAATGGGCGCCGAAAGCTCGGATCAACGCGGTTGCGCCAAGCATTCTTGATACCGGGATCGCCCAGCCGCTCTTGTCGTCGGACAAGATGCGCGAAAGCCTTGGAAAGATGCACGCGCTGGAACGTTTGGGCGAGGGGGATGACGCCGCTGCGACCGCGGCCTTCCTGTTGTCGAAGGACGCCGGCTGGATCACCGGACAGGTGCTGCCCGTTGATGGCGGGCGGTCCCGGGTTCGAACGAAAGGATAAACCATGCTCCGCACAGTTGTCGCCGCCGCCGCTCTGGGCTTCGCCGCCATGCCGGCGCTCGCCCAGGAACCCGAGCCCTCGCCGCAGGCGGGCGAGGAGATCGTCTTCGACGTCTTTCGAAAAGACGATGTGGAGTTCGGCACGCACACTGTGAGCTTCTCCGACGAGGACGGCGAGCTGGTGGCGACCACGACCATCCGCCTGCGCGCCGGGCTCGGGCCCGTCACCGTGTTTCGTTACGAGCACGACAACACCGAGCGCTGGCGAGGCGATCAGCTGGTGTCCATGGACAGCCGCACGCTGAAAGACGGCGATACGTTCGAAGTTTCGGTACGCTCCACCGGCGACGGGCTTGAGGTGGACGGCGTCGATCCCGACGGCGAGGACATCAGCCAGACCGTACGGTCCGGCGTCTCGCCGAGTTCGCACTGGCACGGCTATCCCGCATCCATGAGCGAGATGCTCAACACCGAGCACGGCACCATCATGGACACCACGGTGGAGTATCTCGGTGAAACAGAGATCGAAGGCGACGGCGGCATGATCACGGTCGATCATTATCGCCTCTCCAGCTCGCTGGTGGTCGATCTTTATTACGATGAAAACGGCCGATGGGCGGGATGCGAGTTCGACGCGCGCGGCCAGAACGTACGCTATGTCCGCCGCGCCGACCCCGTGAGCGGCTGACCCATGGCGGTTCTTCGGCTGATCCTCGGCGACCAGCTGAGCCATGACATCGCTTCCCTGCGCGACATCGAGCCCGGAGACACCGTCGTTATGGCCGAGGTCGACGCCGAAGCGACCTACGTGAAGCACCACAAGAAAAAGATCGCCTATCTCTTTTCAGCCATGCGGCATTTCGCGGCGGAGCTTGAAGAAAGACAGATCAAGGTCGCCTACACGAAAATCGATGACCCGGACAACGCCGGCTCGCTGGAGAAGGAACTCAAGCGCCGGCTAAGCGAGCAGACATACGACAAGCTGGTCGTCGTCGAGCCGGGCGAATTCCGGCTTTTGAAAACCATGCAGGGCTGGGAGCATAGGCTCGGGCTCGAGACCGAAATCCGGCGCGACGACCGCTTCATCACCACGCTTGACCAGTTCAACGCCTGGGCCGGCGGACGCAGGCGGCTGACCATGGAGTATTTCTACCGCGAGCTGCGCAAGGAGACCGGCATCTTGATGGATGACGGCGAGCCGGCGGGCGGAAGGTGGAATTTCGATCACGACAACCGCGAGAGACTTCCCTCCGACATCACACTTCCCGACCGGTTGCGCATCAAGCCGGACGAGACCACGCAGGCGGTGCTTGATACGGTGGCTGAAAAGTTCGCCGATCATTTCGGCGAGCTGGAGGATTTCTGGTTCGCGGTGACGGCCGGGGACGCGGAAAAGCAGCTGGACTGGTTCATCGACGAGGCGCTGTGCAATTTCGGCGACTATCAGGACGCCTTGAAGGAGGGCGAGGCCTTCCTCTTCCACTCCGTCCTGTCGCTCTACATGAACGCCGGCCTGCTCGATCCGCTGAAGGTCTGCAAGAAGGCGGAAAAAGCCTACGAGGACGGCAAGGCGCCGATCAACGCCGTGGAGGGCTTCATCCGCCAGATCCTGGGCTGGCGCGAGTTCGTGCGCGGGATTTACTGGCGCTACATGCCCGACTACCGCAACCGCAACTTTCTCGACGCGAAACGCAAGCTGCCCGACTTCTACTGGACCGGCGGGACGAAAATGGCGTGCCTGCGCGATGCGGTGCTCACCACCCGCCGCCACGCCTACGCCCACCATATCCAACGCCTGATGCTCACCGGAAATTTCGCACTCATCGCCGGACTTGATCCCGACGCAGTCAATGAGTGGTACCTCATCGTCTACGCCGACGCCTATGAATGGGTCGAGGCGCCGAACACGCACGGCATGGCGCTGTTCGCCGACGGCGGGATCATGGCGACGAAACCCTACGCTTCTTCAGGCTCATACATCAACAAGATGAGCGACCACTGCAAGGGCTGCAGCTATTCGGTCAGCAAAAAGAACGGCGATAAGGCGTGCCCCTTCAATTATCTCTATTGGAATTTCCTGATGGAGAACGAGGACAAGCTGCGCGGCAATCATCGCCTCGGCATGATCTACAAGACGCTCGAACGCATGGGCGAGGAGAAGAAGAAGGCGGTGAAGGAGGATTCCCGCCGGTTCTTCAAGGAAATCGGGATTTAGGAGACGCCCATGACGGCCCCCGCCAAACCCAAGGACGGTCTATGCTGGATCACCGGCGCCAGCTCGGGAATCGGTGAAGCGCTCACCCGCAAGCTCGTAAAGAAGGGCTGGCGCGTGGCGATTTCAGCGCGCACCGAGGAGAAGCTTCAGAACCTCGCCGCCGAGGCGCCCGATCAGATCATCCCGGTCCCGCTCGACATCACCGACGAGGCCGCGGTGAGAGAGGCGGTCGAACGCATCGAGGCCGAGCACGGGATCATAGCCCGGGCGGTCCTGAACGCCGGGGTCTATATCTCGATCAACGCCGAAACCCCGAAATACGAGGACTACGCCAAGACGTTCGCGGTGAATCTGGACGGCACGGCGGCCTGCGTCACCGCCATCGTGCCCAAGTTCGTCGAGCGCCGGGCCGGGCAGTTGGTGATCGTCTCTTCGGCGACCGCGTTCGGCGGCATGCCCACCGCCTCGGCGTACGGCGCGACCAAGGCGGCGTTGTTGAACATGGCGGAATGCCTCAGGATCGAGCTGCACCGTTTCGGCGTGCACGTGCAGTGCGTCACGCCGGGTTTTGTGGAGACGCCGGCCCAGGACGATAACGAATTCCCCAAACCCTTCATGGTCAGCGCGGAGAAAGCCGCGAACCGCATGGTGTCGGGCATGAAGTCAAAGCGCTTCGAAGTGACCTTCCCGCGCCGCTTCACCTGGATGCTCAAAGCGATCTACGCCCTGCCGCGCGGCTGGCGCATCCCGCTGGTGCGAAAGCAGACCGGCTGGGACAAGCCGGCCGAGTAGGGGC
>JBKHAZ010000062.1:0-11334 GCA_046542605.1 Oceanicaulis sp.
ACCCCCGACCTGCGGTTTTGGAGACCGCCGCTCTACCAGCTGAGCTACACCCCTAGAACCGGCGGCCCGCACCATCCGGCCCGCAAGCAATCGCGCGCCGGACCGAACGGGCCGTTCATTCAGAAGCCGGTCTTTTAACGAGATCGCGCCGCCATGGAAAGCCCCGATGTGAGAAAATCTCGCCCCTGCGCGTTCGCGCCGGCGGACGCGGGCGATCTAACGCTGAAACCAGCCGGTGATGCTCATCCTTTGGACCTGCGCCGCCGGCGCTACCGATTGCACGGCGTGACCACCAGCTTGCGCAGGAATCCATCGCGCCGCCTCGTGAAGGGCCGGGGTCATCGCCGCGCCGCGCTTCCTCGGCGATGGAGTATTGCAGGAAGCGGTAGTGAAAGCCCGAGGCGGCGGCCTCCTGAACCGGATGAAAGGATCGCGCGCGCTGACCCGGCGTCGGGCGCTCCATCTGATCGACCGGACTTTCCATGCGCTCCCCGCCATGTCCGGGATTGATCTGAAGGTCCAACGCCATGCACGCTCCCTCGCCCTGGCCATGCGGCCGGGCGGGCGGACTTCTATCCGCCGTGATCGCCGAGCGCCCGCCGGAGCGGTTCGAGATGACGCTCGTAATTGCGCCACCGCCCCGAAGCCCGGGCATGCAGCGGCTCACGAATTTGCCAATAACTGGCTGTTTTCACGGTCGCGCGCCGCGTGTGGAAGTCAAGGCATTCCGGCTCCCAGTCGAGCCCCAGAAACGCCAGCAATTTGGCCAGTTCCGGTTCGGGCTCGCGCACGAAGGCGTCGTAATCGAAATCATGCACGGCGCCGGGAAACCTTGATTTCCAGTGCGCCATCAGCGCGCGATAGAGCGAGATATAGTGGCCGATGGCGGCGAGGTCCGTGGCGTAGGGCGTCACCCTTGGGTCAATATTATGGGAGTATATCGAGATCCCCACATCGAGCGGGTTGCGCACGGTGTTGATGACCTTGGCGTCGGGAAACAGCGTCAGTGCGAGCCCGGCGAGCAGGAAATTGTCAGGCCGCTTGTCGGCGAGATAGGCCGCGTCCACCGCCTCGGGAAAGATCTGGATCGCCCTGCTGCGGTAGGTTTCCGCGAGGGTTGCAAGGTCGGCCAGCGAGGCCTGGCCCATGGCTTGCGGAAAGGGCGCGAGCCGGCTTGCGACGAGCTGGGTCAGCAGGTTCAGCTCGCCCCCGCCGACGACCTTTGAATGACTGTCGAGCACGCGCTCGGCGAGCGTTGAGCCGGACCGGAACATGCCGCAGATAAAGAGCGGCCGCACTCCCGGCGCGTGCGGCTGGCCGCCCGGCCGCTTGAGGCGCGCGACGGATGCGGCGATCTCCTCAAACAGGTGCTGGGTGCGCTCGGGTTGATAGGCCGGCGCCGTCGCGGCGGCGCGGGCGTTGGCGAGCTTCAGGGCGGCGAACGCCGCGTCATAGGCGCCGAACCCGTCGAGCGCGCGCCCCAGGGCGAAGCTGAGATTGGCCGCCACATGAGGATCGCGCGTGCGCGGCCGCTGCGCCGAGGCGGCGAGGCGGCGCAAGACCGGATCGTCGGGCGAATCGGGACGGACGAGGCCCGCCAGGCGCGCCAGCGCCTCCAGCCGCATGTCATGGTCCCGGCCCGGCGGGCCGTCGGGGCTGAAGGCCTCCAGCATGGCTTCGTAAACCGCCCTGGCTTCGCACTTCTCGCCTTGCTCCTCCAGCAGATTGCCGAGGTTCAGCTTCGCGGCGAGGTAGTCCGGCTTCAACGCCAGCGCGCGTTCCAGCTCGGCGCGCGCCGCCTGGTCCCGGCGCAGATCATCGCTGTAGATGACCGCTCGATTGAGATGGACTTCCCAGGGATTGCGGATCCCGAGCGAGAGCGCCTTTGCGTAGGCGTCGAGCGCGTCTTCATAGGCGCCGGCCCGGCGCGCATAATAGCCGAGATCGTACCAGGTGTCGGCGTGATCGGGCCGGCGGGCGAGTTCGGCCCGGCAAGCCTCCACCATCGCGGCGGGTGATTTCGCTCCGGTCGCGTCGCTCACCGTTTCCCCTCCCGTGTTCACGCCCGCCCGAGGCCGTCGGCGCACCAGCCGGGCATGGGTGCTGGACAAGGCCCAAAAAAGAAAGCGGCGGGCCGCTAGGCCCGCCGCTCCCCTTTAATCGACGTGACGCTGGATTAGAAGTTCACGTTGATCGTGGCGTGCAGGAAGCGACCGATCTGGTCGTACCCGCCCGGCGCGTTGCCGTTCAGGGCGAGGGTCGAACCGACAAGCGGCGGCTCCTCGTCCAGAACGTTGTTCACACCCACCACCAGATAGGCGTTGTCGGTCAGGTCAAGCGTACCGGTCACGTCGAAGTAGTCGAACGCGTCCAGCTTGTTGCCGTTGTTGACCAGCAGAAGGTCGGTGGAGCCGGCCGTGCCGTCGGTTTCGGTGTAGTCGAGCTCACCGACCCGGCGCCAGCGCACGGAGACATCCCACCAGGTGTCCTGCGTGTAGGACACGCGGGCGGTGTGACGCCATTCCGGAGTCTGGCACGAACCGTTGATGAGACCGGCGCAGTCGTAGGTCGCGTCCTCGTTGACCCCCGGCAGCGGAGCGATTTCACGCTCCAGAGCGTAGGAGCCGTTGAAGCTCGTGGAGAACGAGCCGCCAAGGGCGTCGAAGCCGTAATTGACCACGAGGTCGATACCCGACCAGGTCAGGTCGCCGAAGTTGTCGGACAGGTTCTCGATGTAGCCCGAGGTCGCCAGGCTGCTGCCGAGCCACAGGTCGCCCGTCGACGCATTCCGGTTGACCTTGTCGCACAGGAACGGATCGCCGGTCAGACCGCAGAACCGCAGGATGGTGCCGGCGCCGATCGAACCGATACGGTCGGTCAGTTCGATGTTGTAGTAATCGAGGCTGACGGACAGGTTCGACAGCGGGGTCGCAACCACGCCCAGGGTCCAGGTGTCGGCCTGCTCAGGCTCCAGGTTCGGGTTGCCGCCCGAGAACTGGTTGTACTGAGCCGCCGGCGAAGCGGTGATCGAGCCGTACTGCGCCGCGGTCACACCGGTGTTCTGGCACTGCGCCAGGGTGAAGGTCGGCGTGGCGCCCGCACAGGGGTCCTCACCGCCCCACAGCGAAATCTGCTGCTCGGAGAACAGCTCGCCCACGTTGGGCGCGCGGATCGCACGGTTGTAACCGCCGCGCACGCGGATCTCGTCGGTGGGCTGCCAGCTCGCGCCGATCTTGTATGACGTGGCGTCGCCGGCGGTGTTGTAGTTCGAGTAGCGGATGCCGAGGTCCAGGGCGAGGTTCTGAGCGAACGGCGCGTCCTGCACGAGCGGAACACCCACTTCGGCGAAGATCTCGTGGACATCGTAGCCGCCATCGATCGGAGGACGCGGGCCGCCCAGACCGGTGAAGTTGCCTTCGGCCATGTTGGTGTCCGAGCGCACTTCATAGCGGTAGTCACGATACTCGGCGCCGAACACCGCGGAGATGTTGTCCTGCGCGGCCGGCAGGGCGAACCCCGTATCACCGGTCACATAACCCTGAGCCGAGTACAGAGCGGTCGAGCCCTGACGCATGCCGGTGCCGCCGAGCCCGGCCGCAGCTTCAGGCGTCACGCCGCCGGGAACCCAGACATTGTAAGGAACACAGCTGGAGGAGGAACCCGCCGGGCACTGCAGCAGGGCGCTTTCGAGACGGGTCGTGATGAAGTCGTTGACGTCGATGTCCGAACGGCGCGGACCGCCTTCGACGTTACGCTTACCCACGTACACGCCCGGATCGGTGGCCGGATCAAGGCCGAGATCGGCGCACGCCGAACCCAGAAGCGGGCTCGTACACGGCAGCGTCAGGAAGTTCACGAAGAACGTGCCCGATTCGGCGATCTGCACCGAGGTGTCGGTGTTCGCAAACATCACGTCAAGGTACGGACGCAGGCCCGGGTTGACTTCGTAGTTGAAGAACGCACCCGCGGTCCAGCGCTCGTCAGGACGCTGATAGTGGTTGATCGGAGCGTAGTTGTAGAGCTCGCCCACGCCCGGGGTCCAGTCGCCGGCGCCGTCATAGGCCGCGAAGCCGACCAGGTCCGGGTGGACGAAGAAGAAGTTCGGGTTCGGAGCGGTGGACGAACCGCCGCACACCGTGCCCGCTTCATTGAGAGCGCACGAGGAGTAGTCGCGGGCGCCCTGACGCAGCTCTTCGTTCTTGCGGTAGGTGAAGTAGCCCGACGCGTTGCCGCGGCCGCCATCGAACGAACTGCCGAGCGCGAAGTCGACATTGTAGGTGCGGCCGTCGATGCCCGAGTTGCCCGTCGGGTAGTCGAAGCCGCTCTCATCCAGCAGGCCCTGAACGTAGTCGTTGGAGTTGTTGTGCTGGAAGCCGGAAGCGCCCACCGACAGGCTGACGCCTTCGAAGTCGCGATCCATGACGAAGTTCACGACGCCGGCCACGGCGTCCGAACCGTACACCGCCGACGCACCGCCGGTCAGCACCTCGACGCGCTGAACGAGCGCGGCGGGGATCTGGTTCAGGTCGGGCGCTTCCGAGCGGATGCCGCCCGGCTGCAGGCGACGGCCGTTGACCAGCACCAGCGTCCGGGACGTGCCCAGGCCGCGCAGGTCGACGGTGGCGAAGCCGGTGGTCGGGTTCACCGTGTAGGCGTCGAAGCTCGGCGAGATCTGCGGAAGCGTGTTCAGCAGGTCTTCCACACGGGTCGTACCCGCGAGGTCGAATTCTTCGGCGTCAACCGTCGTCACGGGGCTGGCCGCGATCAGGTTCGGGTTCAGGATACGGGTGCCGGTCACCAGGATGGTGTCGTCCGACGCCCCTTCCTCTTGAGCGAAGGCGGGCGCGGCGATCGCCATCCCGCCGACAAGGGTGCTCGCCATGAGGCAAGACTTAAACATTCCACGTTTCACAGATTATCTCCCCGATTCCGTGATTTGCGCCGCCCCCTACAGCAATTTACCGGCGACGCTCCAACGCAGGCCGGGCCTGCGATGCGCACACGGTGATATGACTGAATTGTAACGTCAACATGATGCGGTGCGGCGCAGCCTTGTTCGCCATTGAAAAACCGAACCCTGTTGCTAAATAGCCGCATCCCCTTAATCCCCGGCGCCACACCCGGAAGAGGCGGAGGCTCAGCCTTGCCTGCGCACGCCCTGGAGCCACCAGGCGACGATGTCGCCGCGCGTATCGCGCACGGTTTCCTGCACCTCAAGCGCGCAGCCCGAGGCGGACAATCGCGCGCTCAACGCCTCAATGTCGTCCGCGCTGCGCGCGGCGGCGAGCATCTGATCGAGGCGCAGCGCCATCGCCTCCAGCTCGGCCAGCAGGGTGCGCGCGTTCTCGTCCAGGTATGCGGGCGGGAACTGCATGTGCTTGTTCATGATTTCGGCCAGAAAGCCGTACGCCCAGGCGGTGGCCTCATCCAGCTTCACCGAGCGGGCGGCGGCGAAATCGGCCGCGATCGAATCAAGCAGGTCCGGTCGATGCTCGCCGGCCGCGCGCGCCGCGCCGAGCCGCACCGCCTTGCGCACCGGCCCGCCATCGGCGAGCAGCGGGTCGAGGCGCGCGCGCCGCTCTGCGGCGCCGCGCGACACCGCGCTGCCGGCGTGGTGCGTCAAAAACCCGAATCGCCCCCCCGGGGTCAGGACGCGGGCGGCCTCGGGCACGGCGCGGTCCAGGTCGGCGTATTCCAGGCCGAACTGGGATACGGCGGCGTCAAAAGCCGCGTCCGGGAACGCCAACGCCTCCAGGCTCACGCCGGGCCGCACGTCGGCGCCGGCGATCTCGGGCGCGGATTGCGCGAAATCCACGCCGGTGACGGCGAACGCCTTGCCATGCGCCGCGGCCTGGCGCGTCAGCGCGCCGCCGCCGCACGCCAGATCGATGATCCGTGCGCCGCCGGTCAGCGTGTCGAAGAAGCCGGTCCAGCGCTCGGCGCAGTCGAACGGCGCCCCGCCGGAAAAACAACTATGGGTCCGCCCCGTGCTCCAGTAGCGCGCCCAGGCGTCGGCCGCATCCATAAGCAAGTCCCGCCACGATCCTCATCCAGCCGGCAAGGTGAACGCCGGCCTGTCTAAAGGCAAGCGAAGGCGCAGCCTTTCCCGGGCCAACGAAAACGGCCCGGAGCGATGCGCTCCGGGCCGTCCTGTCGTCTGTCTGGTCGCTTCGGGTGAAGCGGCGCGTCGGGCCGGGATTACTCGATGATCTTCGAGACCACGCCCGCGCCCACGGTGCGGCCGCCTTCGCGGATCGCGAAGCGCAGCTTTTCTTCCATGGCGATCGGGGTGATCAGCTCGACATTGATCTCCACATTATCGCCCGGCATCACCATCTCGGTGCCTTCCTTCAGGGTCACCACGCCGGTCACGTCGGTGGTCCGGAAGTAGAACTGCGGCCGGTAGTTGGAGAAGAACGGCGTGTGACGCCCGCCCTCTTCCTTCGTCAGGATGTAGGCTTCCGCCTCGAACTTGGCGTGCGGCTTGATCGAGCCCGGCTTGCACAGCACCTGGCCGCGCTCAACCCCCTCGCGGTCGATGCCGCGCAGCAGAACGCCCACATTGTCGCCCGCCTGGCCCTGGTCCAGCAGCTTGCGGAACATCTCAACGCCCGTGCAGGTCGTCTTCACCGTGTCGCGGATGCCCACGATCTCGATCTCTTCGCCGACCTTCACAACGCCGCGCTCGACCCGGCCCGTCACAACCGTGCCGCGCCCCGAGATCGAGAACACGTCCTCGATCGGCATCAGGAAGTCCTGGTCGATCGGACGCTCAGGCGTCGGGATGAAGTCGTCGACCGCCGCCATCAGCTCGCGGATCTTGGTCTCGCCGATCTCCGGGTCACGCCCCTCCATCGCCGCCAGCGCAGAGCCGGCCACGATCGGAATGTCGTCGCCCGGGAAGTCGTAGGACGACAGAAGCTCGCGAACCTCCATCTCGACAAGCTCCAGAAGCTCCTCGTCGTCGACCTGGTCGACCTTGTTCAGGAACACAACCAGAGCCGGAACGCCCACCTGGCGGGCCAGAAGAATGTGCTCGCGCGTCTGCGGCATCGGCCCGTCGGCCGCGTTCACGACAAGGATCGCACCGTCCATCTGCGCCGCGCCCGTGATCATGTTCTTCACGTAGTCGGCGTGGCCCGGGCAGTCCACGTGCGCATAGTGACGGTTGTCCGTCTCGTACTCCACGTGCGCCGTCGAGATCGTGATCCCGCGCGCCTTCTCCTCCGGCGCGCCGTCGATCTGGTCGTACGCCCGGAAATCGCCGAAATACTTCGTGATCGCAGCCGTCAGCGTCGTCTTGCCATGGTCCACGTGACCAATCGTGCCGATGTTCGCATGCGGCTTCGAACGTTCAAACTTTTCCTTACCCATCGTCGTATCCTGTCTGTTCGGCGGCTCACGCCGGGAAGTGGATTGTGCTTTACGCGATCTTGGAGATCACTTCGTCGGCGACGGCCTGCGGCACCGGAGCGTAGTGATCGAACTGCATGGTGAACTGGGCGCGGCCCTGGGTGGCGGAGCGCAGATTGTTCACATAGCCGAACATGTTGGCCAGCGGCACGAAGGCGTTCACGACCGTGGCGTTGCCGCGCATCTCCTGGTCGCGGATCTGGCCGCGGCGGGAGTTCAGGTCGCCGATCACGGACCCGGTGTATTCGTCCGGCGTGACCACTTCGACCTTCATGACCGGCTCGAGCAGCTTCATCTTCAGCTGGCCCTTGGCTTCCTTCATCGCGGCGCGCGCCGCGATCTCGAAGGCCAGGACGCTGGAGTCCACGTCGTGATAGGCGCCGTCCACCAGGGTGGCCTTGAAATCGATGACCGGGAAGTTGGCCAGGAGGCCGTTCTCGCGCACCGAGTTGATGCCCTTTTCAACGCCGGGGATGTATTCCTTCGGCACGTTGCCGCCGACGATCTTGGACTCGAACTCGTAGCCTTCGCCCGGCTCGCGCGGTTCGAACAGGATCTTCACCCGGGCGAACTGACCGGTGCCGCCGGTCTGCTTCTTGTGGGTGTAGTCGATCTCGTGCGACGCGCCGATGGTTTCGCGGTAGGCGACCTGGGGCTGACCCACGTTCGCCTCCACCTTGAATTCGCGCTTCATGCGGTCGACCAGGATGTCCAGGTGCAGCTCGCCCATGCCGGCGATGATGGTCTGACCGGATTCCTCGTCGGTGGTGACGCGGAAGGACGGGTCCTCGGCGGCCAGGCGCTGCAGGGCGACGCCCAGCTTTTCCTGATCGTTCTTCGATTTCGGCTCGATGGCGATCTCGATCACCGGATCGGGGAACTCCATGCGCTCCAGGATCACCGGCGAAGAGGGATCGCACAGCGTGTCGCCGGTGGTGGTGTCCTTCAGGCCCGCAATGGCGACGATGTCGCCGGCGTAGGCGTCCTTGATGTCCTCACGCGAGTTGGAGTGCATCAGCAGCATGCGGCCGACGCGCTCTTTCTTCTCCTTCACGGTGTTGAGCACGGACGAGCCGGTGCTCAGCACGCCGGAATAGATCCGGCAGAAGGTCAGGGTGCCCACGAAGGGGTCGTTCATCACCTTGAAGGCCAGCAGAGACAGCGGCTCGGAGTCCGAGGCCTTCCGCTTGATCGGCTCTTCGGTCTTGGCGTCGACGCCGCGGATCGAGGCGATGTCCACCGGGCTCGGCAGATAGTCCACGACCGCGTCCAGCAGCGGCTGCACGCCCTTGTTCTTGAACGCGGTGCCCACCAGGATCGGGTTGAACGCCAGCTCGATCGTGCCCTTGCGGATCAGCGCCTTCAGCTTCTCCTCGGTGGGCTCTTCGCCTTCGAGATAGGCCTCCATGGCGGCTTCATCGAGCTCGACGGCCATCTCAACGAGCTTTTCGCGATATTCGGCGGCCTGGTCGGCCAGCTCGTCGCGGATGTCGCGCTCGTCCCAGGTCGCGCCCAGGTTCTCGCCGTGCCACACGAGTTCTTTCATCTTGATGAGGTCGATGCAGCCCTCGTACTCGTTCTCCGAGCCGATCGGCAGCTGGGTGACGAGCGCGTTCGAGCCCAGACGATCCTTGATCATCTCGACGCAGCGGAAGAAGTCCGCGCCGAGCTTGTCCATCTTGTTGACGAAGATCATCCGCGGGACCTGGTACTTGTCGGCCTGACGCCAGACGGTCTCGGTCTGCGGCTCAACGCCGGCGTTCGCATCCAGCAGCGCGATGGCGCCGTCGAGCACGCGCAGCGAGCGTTCGACTTCGATGGTGAAGTCCACGTGACCGGGCGTGTCGATGATGTTCAGACGCTTGTTTTTCCAGAAACAGGTCGTGGCCGCGGAGGTGATGGTGATCCCGCGTTCCTGCTCCTGCTCCATCCAGTCCATGGTGGCGGCGCCGTCGTGGACTTCGCCGATCTTGTGGGATTTACCGGTGTAGTAAAGGATCCGCTCGGTCGTCGTGGTCTTGCCGGCGTCGATGTGCGCCATGATGCCGAAGTTGCGGTAGTCCTCGATCGCGTAATCGCGGGCCATGGGGAGGGTCCTCTAGGAACGGAAGGCTGTGGTGTTTACCAGCGGTAGTGCGCGAAGGCGCGGTTGGCTTCAGCCATTTTGTGCGTGTCTTCACGCTTCTTCACGGCGGTGCCGCGATTGGCCGAGGCGTCCATGAGCTCTGCGGCGAGGCGCTCGCGCATGGTGTTTTCGTTGCGGTTGCGCGCAGCGGCGGCCAGCCAGCGGATGGCCAGCGCCTTGCGGCGGTCGGGACGCACTTCGACGGGGACCTGATAGGTCGCGCCGCCGACCCGGCGCGAGCGCACCTCGATCTCGGGAGACACGTTCTCCAGAGCGTCGTGGAACACGCGCACGGGTTCGCGCTTGAGCTTGCCTTCGACGATTTCGAGCGCGCCATAGATGATGCGCTCGGCCGCGGACTTCTTACCGTCGATCATGATGTAGTTCATGAACTTGGTCAGATCGCGGTCGTGATACTTCGCGTCGGGCAGGATTTCGCGCTTCTCTGCGCGGTGACGGCGGGACATGGGCGCTGCTCCTTATTTCGGACGCTTGGCGCCGTACTTCGAACGGCGCTGGCGGCGGTCTTTCACGCCCTGGGTGTCGAGAACGCCGCGCAGGATGTGGTAGCGCACGCCGGGAAGGTCTTTCACACGACCGCCGCGGATCAGCACGACCGAGTGCTCCTGCAGGTTATGGCCCTCGCCGGGGATGTAGCTCACCACTTCATACCCGTTGGTCAGACGCACCTTCGCCACTTTACGAAGCGCCGAGTTCGGCTTCTTCGGGGTGGTGGTGTAGACGCGCGTGCACACGCCGCGGCGCTGCGGGCAGGCCTGCAGGGCCGGCACCTTGTTGCGCTTGGGCTTGTCATGCCGCGGCTTGCGGATGAGCTGGTTGATCGTCGGCATCAGGCCTCTGTCCGTTCCTGTTTCCCGTTGCGGTTCCGACACCGGCGTCGGAACGCGAAAGACCGGCCGGGCGCGACGGCGCGTGCCGTTCGTCCGCGGACGGTGATGAAGGCGTTATGTCACTGTTCCGGGCGACGTCTAGCCATGCGGTTAGGCGAGGCTACGGCTCACCCCCGGAAAACGAGCGCGGAACCTACTCATGTGACTCGGTTCCGTCAAGCGGGCTTGCATACGCGCGCAGCGCCCCCGCGCCCCGGCGGCTTGACCCTTCGATGAAAGTGAAATTGACTGGCGGTCACGCGCTAAAATTGAGCAGCAGGCCGGGGGGCTGAGTCAATGCTGGAATTCGACAAGCGCCCAAGCGGCGCGAAGGGGTGGTTGCGCACGCGGCACGCCTATCGCGGCCGCATCGTGGACGAAATCCAGAAACGCGCCGAGTATCCGCTTACCGATTACGGGCGGGTGTCGCGGATCATGCTCGCCGGCCCCACGGCGACGGACGTCTTCCGCCGCGAGCTGCTGCGCCGGCGGCGCGGCCGGGAGGCGTTCGGCGACGAGGAGACGATGCGCGAGGCGCTGCGCGAATTGATCACCAGCCTTGCGCCGGACGGGTGCAATACGCCGGTCGGCCAGGCCTACAGCTCCCTGGCGGACGCCATCGGTGCGGTGACGCGCGCCATGCCACCGGTGCAGGAGGCCTACCGCATCGCGGCGCGAGACGCGTTCAAGACGCTTCTCGGCGCGTTCGAGCCGCACGGCGTGTTCGCTCCCCCGGCGCCCGATCCGGGCGACGGCCGGGACGCGGCGTACGGCTTGATGCCGTTCAGGAGCGGCGGGGCGCAGGGCAAGTACTGGCTGAACCTCACCCGCCCTGGCGAGGATGCGCGCCTGCGCCTGCACCGCGAGGCCTATCCCGCCAACGAAACAATCAGCGTGTGGCAGGAT
>JBKHAZ010000063.1:0-11333 GCA_046542605.1 Oceanicaulis sp.
TCCGAACCCGAAGCCATGCGCCATTACGTGCGCCTGAGCCGCAAGAACTACGCCATCGATCTCGGGCTCTATCCGCTCGGCTCGTGCACGATGAAGCACAATCCGCGCCTGAACGAGAAACTGGCGCGGCTTCCCGGCTTCATCGACATCCACCCCTTGCAGCCGCAATCGACCGTCCAGGGCGCGTTTGAACTCATTGGCGAGCTCGCCCACTGGCTGATGACGCTCACCAACACGCCGTGCGTGGCGATGAGCCCGAAGGCCGGCGCCCATGGCGAGCTGTGCGGCATGATGGCGATCCGCGCCGCCCTCGACGCGCGCGGTGAGACCAGCCGCCGCCGCGTGCTGGTGCCCGAAAGCGCCCACGGGACGAACCCGGCCACCGCCGTGCAGTGCGGCTTCACCGTGGACGAAATCCCCGCCGACGCCGGCGGACGGGTCGACATGGAGGCCTTCAAGGCCAAGCTCGGCGATGATGTCGCCGGCATCATGCTCACCAATCCGAACACGTGCGGCCTGTTCGAGCGCGACATCAAGGAGATCGCCGACCTGATCCACGAGGCGGGCGGGTATTTCTACTGCGACGGCGCGAACTTCAACGCCATTGTCGGCCGGGTGCGTCCGGGCGATCTCGGCATCGACGCCATGCACATCAACCTGCACAAGACCTTCTCCACCTCGCACGGCGGTGGCGGCCCGGGCTCGGGCCCGACGGTCTTCTCCGAAGCGCTCGCGCCGTTCGCGCCGGTGCCCTACGTGAAGCAGACCGCCGAAGGCTGGACCATGGTCGAGCACGAGGACGAGGCCCGCGAAGACGGAGGCGACCCGTTCGGCCGGATGGTCGCCTTCCACGGAAACATGGGCATGTTCACCCGCGCGCTCTCCTACATGATGAGCCACGGCTCGGACGGCCTGAAGCAGGTCGCCGAGGATGCGGTGTTGAACGCCAACTACGTCCAGGCGCGCCTGTCCGGCGTCATGACCCCGGCGTTTGAAGGCACGTGCATGCACGAAGCTCTGTTCGACGACCGGTTCCTGAAAGATACCGGAGTCTCCACGCTCGACTTCGCCAAGGCGATGATCGACGAGGGCTATCACCCGATGACCATGTACTTCCCGCTGGTGGTCCATGGCGCGATGCTGATCGAGCCCACCGAGACCGAGAGCAAGGGCGGGCTCGACCGCTTTTGCGACACGCTGGAGGGCCTCGCGACCGCCGCGAAGAACGGCGAGACCGAGCGCTTCACCGCCGCCCCGCGCTTTGCGCCCGCCAAGCGCCTGGATGAGACCCAGGCCGCCCGCAATCCGGTGCTGCGCTGGACCCCGCCGGAGGCGACGCCCCAGGCGGCCGAATAATCACCAGATCTTCGTCGCCTCGAGCGGCGTTTCGGCGACAGGGCGGGCGGCCGGAAATATCCGGTCGCCCGCTTTGCGGGTAAGGCCGAGGACCGGCTTTTCAAACAGGTGATGCATCGCCGCTGCGCCGGCGAGGCAGAGCACGCTCGTGGTGATTACGAAGCCGGCCGAGGCGAGGGGGCCTGCAAGCGGGATCGCCGCCCAGACCACGCCCATCGCCACGATGAGAGGCAGGTGCACGAGGTATAGCGCGTAGGACCAGTCGCCAACGCGCACCAGGGCTGCAGGCGCCTTCGCGCTGCGGTCGATGTCCAGGCACGCCGCGCCGTAGACGATCAGCGCCGCCGGAACGCCCCACAACAGAACGCGGTCCCAGCCCGCCGGAACGCTCTGCGCTCCCGCCCAGGACACGCTTGCGCTTGCCGCGATCCACCAGAGCAGACCCACCCCGACCGAGGCCGGCGCCAGCGCCCGGCGCCCGCTTGTGACCAGAAGGCCCGCCGCGCAGCCGAGGGCGAACTCCGCCGTAAGAGGGTGGGCGATGAGCTGGAGCCACGGGCCGGAACGGCCGGTCACGAAAAATCCGCCGGTCACGACCGCAGCGAGCCATAAGGCGAGCAGCAGCGGCAAGAACCGGCGCGGCGCCAGAAGCAGCAGGGCGAAGACGAGGTAGAAATACAGCTCGTGGATCAGCGTCCAGCCGACCATAAGCACCGGCAGCCCCCAATCCGGCCACAGCGCCAGAGAGGTGAGGATGTTCAGTTCGCCAAGGCCGCGCCCCAGCGGTTCGCCGAACACGGCGTAACCTGCAATCACCCCGAGTGTCGCCAGCCAGTAGGCCGGGTAGACGCGCGTGGCGCGCGCATAGAGAAAGCGTGCCGCGAAGCTGCGAGAGCCGTGCGGGGCGTGACGGGTCACATAGACCATGACGAAGCCGGAGATGACGAAAAACAGATCGACGCCGGACACCCCGGCCATGGTCCAAAGCGGCATGAGCGCGGCGTTCAACCGCTCTGCGTCCTGCTGGCCGAGATGGGCGATCAGGACGAGCACCGCCGCGGTGGCGCGAAGCACCTGAATCCATTCCAGTTTCGCAGCCAAAGGCGGTCTCCTTACCCAAGCATGCCCCGGCGTTACGTGATCGCACGCGTGCGGCGGGGTGTCGGCGTTATGCCACATTCCGGCTTTATCACGACCTGCGGTCCAGGAAAAAACAGCCCGGTGCGCCGTATCGCCTTGAAGTCGAGCCTTGCGAGCTAGACATTAGGCCGTGTCCGGACGGCGCGGCGACGAATAGGAGCGAAGACGGTGGCGATGAACGAACCGCTTGGCGGTTGGGGCCGCAAACAGGTCAGTGGAGTGATCCAGGCCGTGGTGCGCGCGATCGCCGTGGCCCTGGGCCTGTTCCTGCTCGCCCTGTCGGTGCCGCTGTTTTTTCTGCCGATCCCGCTCGGCCTGCCGCTGGCGCTGTTCTCGCTGCTCCTGCTTGCGGGCACGTCCAAGACGGCTCATCGCATCATCACCGACTGGCTCAAGCGCCATCCCGGGGTCTGGAACCGGGTGCGCCATGTCTTCGACCGCTTTCACAAGGACGAGAGCTGAGGGCTTTCGCCGCATCACAAGGCCGTCAGTGCGCTTAAACACGCCCGCGCTCCGGCGTATATGGGATCCGTGACCTACACCGGAGACCCCGCCTTGATCCGCATTCTGACCAGCCTCGCTCTGCTTTTCGCCGCCGTCGCGCCGGCCGCCGCCCAGTTTTCCGGCGACGGTCCCATGGTGGACGTCTCCCTCATCGCCGACCGCGCCTCTGTCGCGCCGGGCGAAACGATGCACGTCGCGCTGCATCAGGACATCGCCGAGGGCTGGCACACCTATTGGCGCAATCCCGGCGACAGCGGCGAGCCGACTCGACTGCGCCTGGACTTGCCGGAAGGGTGGAGCGCCGGCGAGATCGTCTGGCCGGCGCCGAAGGCCTATCCGCTCGGCCCGCTCACGAATTACGGCTATTCCGGCGAGGTGGCCCTGCCGGTTCCGGTGACGGTTCCCGCCGACGCCGCGCCGGGCCGCGTGGAGATTCCGGCCGAAGCCACCTGGCTTGTCTGCGAGGATATCTGCATCCCTGAAGAGGCGAGCCTCACCCTCACGCTTGAGGTGGGTGAAGCCCGGCCTGACCGGCGCGGCGCGCGCTTGATCGAGGCGGCGATGGCGCAGGCGCCTGCGCCGGCGCCGCCGGGCTTCGCCGCGGCCGTGAGCGAGGGCGAGGGCGGCCTGATCTTCACGTTCGCAGGCGACGCCCTGCGCGATGCGGCCGGCGAGGCGGCGCTGTTTCCCTACGAGTCCGGTCTCATCGACCACGCGGCGGAGCAGACGGTGGCGGCCGGCGCGGATGCGCTGCGCATCGATGTGGACGGAGGCTATCTGGCGCGCGGGGGGGTCGAGGGGCCGCAGACGGTTCTGCTGGCCTACCATACCGCCGCCGGCGAGCGCGTGGCGCTGGAGGCGGTGGCCGAGCCGGGCGATCCTGTGAATGGGCTGGCCGCAGCGACGCCGTCCGGCGCGGCGCCGGACGCAGGCGGCGCCGGGCGCGCGGAGCGCGCCACCGCCGCGGCGTCGTCTGGGCCGGCGGCCGCTCCGGCGCGCCTGTCCTTTCTTCAGGCGGCGCTCTTTGCGTTTATCGGCGGTCTCATTCTCAACCTCATGCCCTGCGTCTTCCCGATCCTTTCCATGAAGGCGCTGACCCTCGTGGAAAAGCGCGGCGCGGCGCGCGGTGAAGCGCGCCTGCTCGGCCTGGTCTTCGCCGTGGGCGTGGTGGGGACCTTCCTGGCGCTGGGCGGGCTGCTTTTGCTCCTGCGGGTCGCGGGTCTGCCCGACCTGTGGGGCGTTCAGCTTCAGGTGCCGGGCGTCGTCGCCGGGCTGGCCCTGCTGATGTTCCTGATCGGCTTGAATTTCCTGGGTGTCTTCGAGGTCGGGGCGAGTCTGCAGGCTGTCGGGTCCGGCGTGCGCGACACCGGGCGCCGGGGCGCGTTCCTGACCGGCGTGCTCGCCGTATTCGTGGCCGCGCCGTGCCTTGCGCCCTTCATGACCGGCGCGCTCGCCTTTGCGCTGTCCCAACCTGCTTACGCCTCGCTGACCGTGTTCGCCTTTCTCGGGATCGGACTGGCGCTGCCGTTTGTTCTGGTGAGCGTCTTTCCCGGCCTGCTCGGCTTTCTGCCGAAGCCCGGCCCATGGATGGTCCGCCTGCGCCAGGTGCTCGCATTTCCCATGTTCGCCACGGCCATTTGGCTCGTGTGGGTGCTGGTCGCCCAGGTCGGCGCGGGCGGGGTGATCTGGGCGCTGACGGCGTTCCTCGCCGCCGGTTTCGCCGCTTGGGCGTTTTCCTTGGGCGGGCGCGCCGCGCGCGTCGCCGCAGCGGCCGGCGCCGTGCTGGCGGCGGGCGCCGTGTTCGCCGCCGCGCGCCTTGAACCGATGGAGACCGGCGCGCCGGAACGCGGCGCCTGGGCGCAATGGAGCCCCGCCGCGATCGAAGAGGCGCGCGCGGAAGGGCGTCCGGTCTTCGTCGATTTCACGGCGGCCTGGTGCGTGACCTGTCAGGTCAACAAGCTCGGCGCCCTGTCCGAAACGGCGGTCGTGGCGGAGTTCGAGGCCCATGACGTGGCGCTGTTGCGCGCCGACTTCACCAATCGCGATCCGGTCATCGCCGCCGAGCTCGCCCGCCACGGGGCGGCCGGGGTGCCGTTATACCTTGTCTACCCCGCCGACGGCGGCGCGCCGGATGTCCTCCCTCCGCTTTTGACGGGCGGTCTTGTGATCCAGGCTGTGGGCCGGGCCGTAGACTAGGCATTGTTAACCTGTTGGAGCTTTCGCCATGAGCGTGACGCGACGCACTCTGACGACCTTTGGCGGCGTCCTCGCCGCCTCCGCCCTGACCATCGCCGCCTTGGCCGTGGAGGCCCGCGCCGATGCGGTTCCCGGCGAGCCGGCCCCGGCCTTCACCGGCCTGACGGCGACCGGCGAGACCGTATCCCTGGCCGATTTCTCCGGGCGGACGGTGGTTCTGGAATGGACCAATCACGGCTGTCCTTACGTGGTGCGCCATTATGGCGGCGCCATGCAGGCCCTTCAGGCCGACGCGGCCGCGGACGGCGTGGTGTGGATCCAGGTGATCAGCTCGGCCCCCGGCGAACAGGGGCATGTGGACGGGCCGACTGCGCTTGCGCTCAACGAAGAGCGTGGCGCCGCCGCCGCGCTCACCGTGCTCGACCCCGACGGGACGATCGGGCGGGCCTATGACGCGCGCACCACGCCGCACATGTACGTCATCGATGGCCAGGGCGTGCTTCAATATGCGGGCGGGATCGACGACCAGCCGCGCCCGCGTGAGGGCGATCCGGCGCCGACGCCCTATGTGACCATGGCGCTGGATGCGCTTGAGCGCGGCGATAAGCCGAATCCGGCTGCGACCCGGCCCTATGGCTGCTCGGTCAAGTACGGATAGCGCTTTCATCGATCTGCGAAGAGCGTCACTCTCGCCCCGGTTCGAAATCCGCTGCGGGAGCCCAGCATGCCTGAATTGACCGTCCGCACCGTATCGCGGCGTCTGAAACGTCCGTTCGTGATCTCCTCCGGCGCGCGCACCGAACAGGCCGGTGTAAAAGTCGTCCTGAGCGAGGACGGGTTCACCGGCGCCGGGGAGGCCTCGGGCGTTTCCTATCTCGCAGAGACCGCCGATGGGCTCGCCGCCCAGATCGAGGCCGTGCGCAGCGCAATCGAAGCGGGCGTCACGCGCGAGGCGCTCATGGAGCTTCTGCCGCCGGGAGGCGCTCGCTTTGCGGTCGACAGCGCGCTCTGGGACCTTGAGGCGCGGCGCTCGGGCGTCAGCGTCGCCGAACGCATCGGCGCGCCCGCGCCGGCGCCGTTGATCACCGCCTTCACCATCAGCCTCGACACGCCTGAAGCCATGGAGGCCGCCGCGCGCGAGGCGGCCGGGCTTTCGCTGCTGAAGGTCAAGCTTGGCGGCGAGGACGGGCGCGACGGTGAACGCGCCCGCGCCGTGCGCCGCGGCGCGCCGGACGCGGTGCTGATCGCCGACGCCAATGCGGGCTGGACGCCCGATAATCTCGCACGCGACGCCGCCGCGCTCGCCGAGGCCGGCTTCGCCCTGCTTGAGCAGCCCTTGCCGGCCGGCGCCGATTCGCCGCTCGACCGGTTCGACAGCCCGCTGCCTCTGTGCGGCGACGAGAGTGTTCAGAGTCTGGCCGATATCGACGCGGCCGCGGCGCGTTACGACCTCATCAACATCAAGCTCGACAAGTGCGGCGGGCTCACCCATGCGCTTGAAATGCGGACCCGATTGCGCGCGCTCGGCAAGGGCGTCTTCGTCGGCTGCATGATTTGCGGGGCGCGCGCGATCGCGCCGGCCTTCCTGCTCGCCCAGGACGCGGACTACGCCGACCTTGACGGACCGTTCTGGCTGGCCGAAGACGATCGCCGGCTGGACATGGACGATCGGGGACGCCTGAGCCCGCCGCCGGCGGGCTTCTGGGGCGAAGGGGGCGCGCATGTGGACGATTGAAACGCCATATCTTCTGTTTTTGGGCGAGGCGGGCTCGGCCGCCGACGATGTCGGCGCAAAAACCGCCCAAGGCGTCTATGACTGGCGGCCCGATTCCTGCGTCGGTCAGACCCGGTCGCCTGGCTCCGACCTCGATCTCGGTCTGCCCGACATGACGCCGGCCGAGGCGGTGAAGGCCGGAGCGAAAACCTTGATCGTCGGCGTCGCAAATCGCGGCGGACGGATATCGCCGACCTGGATCCCGGTCTTGAAAGACGCGCTCGAAGCCGGGCTGGATCTGGCGAGCGGATTGCACCAGCGCCTTCGCGACCAGCCCGAACTGGCAGAGTCGGCTGCGCGGCTCGGGCGCAAGCTTCACGATGTGCGCCACTGGCCTGGCGGCCCGTTGCCGGTCGGCGACGGGGTGCGCCGCGCGGGCAAGCGGGTCCTGATTATCGGCACCGATTGCGCGGTCGGGAAGAACTACACGGCTCTGGCGCTCGAGGCGGAGTTGAAGCGCCGCGGCGTGAAGGCGACCTTCCGCGCCACAGGCCAGACCGGGGTGCTGATTTCAGGGGCGGGGATCGCCATCGACGCGGTGCCGGCCGACTTCGTTTCGGGTGCGGTCGAAATGCTGTGCCCGGAGAACGAGCCCGACCATTGGGACGTGATCGAGGGGCAGGCGAGCGTGCTGCATCCGAGCTTCGCGGCTGTGACCACAGGGCTCGTCCACGGCGCCCAGCCTGATGCGATGATCGTCGCCCACGAGGCCGATCGCGCCGAGATGCGCGGCCTGCCGGGCCGGGAGACGCCAAGCCTTGTGGAGACCATTCAGGCCCACATCTCCACGGCCCGCGTCACCAACCCTCAGGTGCGCGCGGTGGCGGTCAGCCTGAATACGCGCCGGCTCGACGAGCAGCGCGCGCGCGCCGCGGTGCGGGCCGCTTCGGTCCAGACCGGCCTACCGGCGACCGACCCGATCCGGTTCGGCGCCGGACCGCTGGCCGACGCCTTGCCCGGTCTTGCCGCGCTGAGCGCCTGAAGTCCTGCCGATGAAAAAAGGCGCATTCAGAGAGGTGCGCCCTTTGACGATTTCGCGAAAAGCGCCGGCCTAGCCGTTGGCGCCGGCCGGAGGCTCGCCGCCCGGCGCGCCCTCGGGCTGCTGCAGTTCACCGTTCGGATCGTTCTCGACCAAGTGCGCCACCTGTTGAAACACGTTGGCGTTTTCCGACATCTGGTCTTTCAGCGTCGGATTTTGCTCGCCCACCGTGTTGAAGAAGCCCGCGGCGTCCCGGAGCAATTTGGCGGCGACTTGCGCATGTGTCGGCATTACTGATCCCATCCCATTTTCGCGCGCGCCGGAATTGACGCGATATTGTGCGATCCGACCATGAAATAGCCCCGGCGCGCAACCATTCGGCTGCAGGCCGGGGCGAGAGGTCGCGGCGTGCGTGGGTGGAAGATCAGCCTTCGGCTTCGATGAAGCCGCGATTGCGCAGCAGCGGCTCCACGTTCGGCTCGCGGCCGCGGAAGCCCGCATAGGCGTCCATGGCCGGCTCCGAATTGCCCGCGGAGAACACGCTCTCGTCAAGCTTGCGCGCCAGCTCCGGATCGAAGATGTCGCCCGCCTCTTCAAAGGCGGCGAAGCCGTCATTATCCAGAACGCCGGCCCAGAGATAGCTGTAATAGCCCGCCGAATACCCTTCGCCTGCAAACGTGTGCAGGAAGTGGGTGGAGCGGTGGCGCATGGGGATGGCCTCCACGTTGTCGCGGCTGTCCAGCACCTCGTTTTCAAACGCTTCGATGTCGAGGCTCGAAGGTTCGGTGTTCAGGTGATAGGCCATGTCCACGAAGCCGGAGTTCAGGAACTCCACCGTGGCGAAGCCCTGGTTGAATTTCTGCGCTTCGAGCACGCGCTCGAGAAGCTCGGCCGGCATGGGTTCGCCGGTCTCGTGATGCAGCGCGAAACGCTCCAGCACTTCGGGCTGCTCCAGCCAGTGCTCGTAGATCTGCGCCGGGAACTCCACGAAATCGCGGTCCACCGAGGTGCCGGCGAGGCTCGGATACTCGGTGTCCGACAAAAGCCCGTGCAGGCCGTGGCCGAACTCATGGAACAGCGTGGAGGCGTCGGTGAAGGACAACAGCGCCGGCTCGCCGTCAGCCGGCTTGTTGTAATTGCAGTTGTTGATGATGATCGGAATCTCGCCCGACACGCCGTCCTGCGGCCGGAAGCTCGACATCCAGGCGCCGCCGCGCTTTCCGGGCCGAGCGAAATAGTCGCCGTAGAACAGGCCGACGGTCTCTCCGGCTTCGTTCTTCATCTCCCACACGCGCACGTCGGGATGATAGACGGGGATGTCGTCGCGCTCCTCGAACGTCACGCCGAACAGGCGCTCGGCGACATAGAACTGCGCCTCGATCATCTTGTCGAGCTGGAGATAGGCCTTCACCTCGCTGGGATCGAGATCGTAGCGCTCCTCGCGGACCTGCTCGGTGTAATAGCGCCAATCCCAGGGGGCGACCTCATGGTCGAGCCCGGCCGCCTGGATGCGCGCCTCGATGTCGGCCTGCTCTTCAAGCGCGCGCTCGCGCGCCGGGCCCCACACCTCCTCCATCAGCGCCAGCGCGGCGTCCGGCGTGCCCGCCATCGTGCCCGCGGTGCGGTAGTGGGCGAAGGTCTCGTAGCCCAGAAGATTGGCCATTTCCAAACGCAGGGAGAGGATCTGACGAATCGTCTCGTGATTATTGCTGGCGTTGTCCTGATCGCCGCGGCTCATCCAGGCGCGCCAGGCCTGTTCGCGCAGATCGCGGTCCGGTGCGGTCTGCAGGAACGGCTCGACGCTGGAGCGCGCCAGCGTGATCACGTGGCCGTCCATATCGCGGTCGGCCGCAGCGCCGGCGGCGGCGGAGACGACATAGCCCGGCAGCCCGTCAAGCGCCTCGGCGTCCAGCGCCAGGGTGTAGGCTTCCCGGTCGGCCTGCTCGTTCTGGGAGAATTGGGTGTACAGCCCGGCCAGCTGCGAGCGGATCTCGGCGAAGCGCTCGCGGTCCTCGCCCTCCAGCTTGGCGCCGGCGCGCACGAAGTTCTGATGCGTCACCTCAAGAAGCCGGGCCTGCTGATCGGTGAGGTCCAGCGTATCGCGCTGCTCGAACAGGGCGTCGATGCGTGCGAACAGGTCCTCGTTCAGCGTGATCGCGGCGGAGTGCGCGGCCAGGCGGGGGCTCATCTCGCGCTGGATGGCGCGGATTTCGTCACTGCTGGCAGAGCTGGTGAGGTTGAAGAAGACCCGGCTGACGCGGCCCAGGTCTTCGCCGGCGGTCTCCATGGCGAGCAGGGTGTTTTCGAACGTGGGCGCGTCGGGATTGGTCGCGATCGCCTCGATCTCCGCGTTATGGCTCGCCATCGCGGTTTCGAACGCGGGAATGAAATGGCCCGGCTCGATCTCGCCGAAAGGCGGCGCGCCGAACGGCGTGGTCCACTCGGCCAGGAGCGGATTGACCTCTTGTCCCGCGCCCTCGGCCCCGGACGGGGTTTCGCTCGTCTGGGCGGCGCTGGCGCTGCGGTCTTCAGCCTCCGGCGCCTGGCTTGCGGGATTGCACGCAGCCAGAAGCAGAACGGCGGCGGCGGTGGACAGGTGAAGGTGCGGCGACATATGTGAACCCCTTGAAGTCGGCCCGCTTGACGCGGGCGTTATATGATTACGCTTGAATGTAATGGTCCGCGGCGAAGGCGCAAGCGCATGCGCCGCCTTCGCCGCTTGCATGGAAGGGATGACGTATGGCCGAAGCGATGAGCACGGCGGCCCCCGGTGAAACCCGCGCACAGACCTATGAGCGGGTCGCGAACGAAATCGCCGCCGTGGTCGCGGGCGAGAGCAGCGCCACCGCGCGCTACGCCACCGCCGCCTGCCTTCTGGCGCACAATTTCGCGCCGCGCTTTTTCTGGACCGGCTTTTACGTCGTCGATCCGCAAAAGGCCGATGAGCTCGTCGTCGGCCCGTATCAGGGCACGCTCGGCTGTTTGCGCATTCCCTTCGGCAAGGGCGTGTGCGGCGCGGCGGCGGCGAGCGGCGAGACGCAACTCGTGCCTGATGTGGAGGCGTTTCCCGGCCATATCGCGTGCGACAGCCGTTCGAAATCGGAAATCGTCGTGCCGGTGTTCGACGGCGATGGACGGCTTGCGGCCGTGCTGGACGTGGACTCCGATCAGCCCGACGCCTTCGACGCCGACGATCAGGCGGGTCTTGAGGCGATTTGCCGGACGCTGTTGACGGCGTAATGAAAAACGCCGCGGCGAGAACCGCCGCGGCGCCGGTTTCGTCGGCCGGGTCGTTCTAGAACAAGCCGAGGAATTTGCGTCGCTTTTTTGGGGCGGGCGGCGGGGCCAGGGTTTCCTCGGCCACATAGCCTTCCGGCAGGGTGG
>JBKHAZ010000064.1:0-11260 GCA_046542605.1 Oceanicaulis sp.
AGCGATGAGCAGAAACAGCTGATTCTCGGCACGATCCCGGCGGGCAAGCTTGGGACGGGCGCCGACATCGCAAACGCGTGCGTGTATCTCGCCAGCGCAGAGGCCGGCTATGTCACCGGCCAGACCTTGCACGTCAATGGCGGCATGGCGATGATCTAGTCGAACGCGGCTTGATGAACGCCCCGTCTTGCCAGACCTCTATCGGCTGGCGTAGGTGAGACGGGCGTGTTATCAGCCCGCACGTTCCCGCGGGGGGCTTCACCCCTGTTATTGCATAAGAAAGATGCGGTAAGCCCGACAGGGCGACCGCCGAGACATTGGAAAAGGGTCCGACATGTCCGACGTTTTTGAGCGCGTGAAAAAGATCGTCGTCGAGCACCTCGACGTTGAAGAGGACAAGGTCACCGAAAAGGCCTCCTTCATCGACGATCTCGGCGCCGACTCCCTCGACAATGTCGAGCTCGTCATGGCGTTCGAAGAAGAATTCGACATCGAAATCCCCGACGACGCCGCCGAGCATATTCAAACGGTCGGCGATGCGGTGAAGTTCATCTCCGAGAAGCAGGGCTAAGGCTCGGCCTTCATGACCAAGCGCCGCGTCGTCGTCACCGGGCTGGGGCTCGTCACCCCGCTCGGCTGCGGAACCGATTTCGCCTGGAACCGGCTCGTCTCCGGAGAGTCCGGTCTCGCCCGCATCGAGCATTTCGAGGTGGAGGACCTGGCGAGCCACGTCGCGGGCATCGTTCCGCGCGTGGACGGCCGCAACGGCGGCGGCGAGGGCGTCGAGGGATCGTTCGATCCCGACGCCGTCATGCCGGCGCGCGAGCGCAAGCGGATCGACGAGTTCATCCTCTACGCGATCGCCGCGGCGGACGAAGCGCTCAAGGCCTCCGGCTGGGAGCCCAAGGACGACGAAGCGCGTGAGCGGGCCGGCGTCCTCGTGGGGTCCGGCATCGGCGGGCTTCAGACGATTTACGACGCGTCGGTCACGCTGCACGAGCGCGGACCGCGCAAGCTCTCGCCCTTTGTAATTCCCGCCATGCTGATCAATCTGGCCTCGGGTCAGATCTCCATCCGCCATGGGCTGAAGGGGCCGAACCATTCGGTCGTGACCGCCTGTTCGACCGGTGCGCACGCCATCGGTGATGCGGCCCGGCTGATCGCCTACGGCGACGCGGACATGATGGTGGCCGGCGGCGCGGAAAGCGCGATCACGCGGCTCGGCTATGGCGGGTTCGGCGCGGCGCGGGCGCTGTCGACCGACTTCAACGACAATCCCAAAGCCGCCTCCCGGCCCTGGGACAAGGACCGCGACGGCTTCGTCATGGGCGAGGGCGCGGGGGTCGTCATTCTTGAAGAGTACGAGGCGGCCAAGGCCCGCGGCGCGACCATCTACGCCGAGGTGGCCGGCTACGGCCTTTCCGGAGACGCCTATCACATCACCGCGCCGGCCGAAGACGGCGACGGCGGATTCCGCGCCATGACCGCGGCGCTGAAAAGCGCCGGTCTCAGCCCGTCCGACATTGATTACGTCAACGCCCACGGCACCTCCACGCCGAAGGGCGACGAGATCGAGTTGGGCGCGGTTGAGCGCCTGTTCGGCGCCGCCGCCGACGGGTTGGTGATGACCTCCACCAAGAGCGCCATCGGCCATCTTCTGGGCGCGGCGGGCGCGGTGGAGGCGATCTTCTCCATCCTCGCCATGCGCGACGGGATCTGTCCGCCGACTTTGAATCTGGACAATCCGTCGGTGGAGACCAAGATCAATCTCGCCCCGCATAAGGCGGTTGAGAAGAAAGTCGACGCGGCGCTGTCGAACTCGTTCGGCTTTGGCGGCACCAACGCCTCGGTCGTGTTCAAGCGCGCCGGCTAGCGCGAAGGAGCCTCCGCGATGGACGGCGACTCCGAGAAGCCTGAGACCAAGAAATCCGGCGCGCTGGGCCGGATCCTCGCCTGGTTCGCCGGGACGGTGCTGGCGCTCGCCATCATCGCCGGCGTGCTCGTCTGGGGCGGCTGGACCTGGCTGAACGACCAGTTCGAGGCCGAAGGCCCCGCAAGCGCCGAGCAAACCGTCCAGTTCCCGCGCGGATCGGGCCTCGTCTCGATCGCCGATCAGCTCGAAGCCGCCGGCGTCATCACCGATGCGCGCATCTTCCGGCTGATGGTGACGATCGACGGCGGGGACCGCGGCCTGAAAGCGGGTGAGTACGCCATCCCCGAAGGCGCCTCCATGCAGGAGATCTATGACATTCTGCGTAAGGGCGAGACCATCCAGTACCAGATCACGGTCGCCGAAGGGCTCACCAGCGCGATGATCGTGCGTGTTCTCGAACAGTCCGAGGTGCTCACAGGCGAGATCGAGGCCGTGCCGCCGGAAGGCTCGCTGCTGCCGGAAACCTATTTGGTTGATCGCGGGACGAGCCGGCAGGCGGTGCTTGAGCGCATGGCGGCCGCCCAGGATGCTCTGATTGAAGAGCTCTGGCCGCAGCGCGCTGAAATCCTGCCCTACAACACCCCGGAAGAAGCCATCACCATCGCGTCCATCGTGGAGAAGGAGACGGGCGTCGCCGAGGAACGCCCGCTGGTCGCGTCCGTATTTTTGAACCGCTTGCGCCGAGGGATGATGCTGCAGTCCGATCCCACCATCATCTACGGGATCAGCCAGGGCGAGCCGCTGGGACGGGGCATTTTCCGTTCCGAGCTCGACGACAGCTCGAATCCGTACAACACCTATCACTTCGTCGGTTTGACGCCGACGCCGATCGCGAATCCGGGGGAAGCCTCGATCCGGGCGGTGCTCAACCCACCGGAGAGCGATTATCTGTTCTTCGTCGCCGACGGCACGGGTGGCCACGCCTTCTCCGAGACCTACGCCGAGCATAATCGCAATGTTCAGCAATGGCGCCGCCTCGAGCGTCTGCGCCGTCAGGCCGGAAACTGATGGGCGCGCCGCTTTCGGGCATGACCGGGTTCGGCCGCGCGGACCGGGCGGGCGATTTCGGCCGCGTCGAGGTTGAGGCCCGCAGCGTCAACGGCAAGGGCCTGGACGTCCGGTTGCGGCTCGCAGCGGGGCTGGACGCGGTCGAGCCGGCGTTACGCGAAATGATCAAGGCGCGCTTCTCGCGCGGCTCGGTGACCCTGGCCGTCAGCTACACCGCGCCGCAGGGCGCGGCTGGCGTCGCCATCGACGAAGACCGGCTGAACGCCTGCGCCGAAGCGGCCAAGCGCCTGTCGGACGCCGGGCTCGCCGCGCCGGCCAGCGCCGGTGAGCTGATGGCGCTCAAGGGCGTTCTGTCGACTGAAGACGCCGACGCGCTCGTCGAGCCGGAAGCGTTGGCCGCCGCCGTCCTGGAAGCCGCCGGTGAGGCGCTTGCAGGGTTGCAGCAGGCGCGCGAGGACGAGGGAGCGGCCCTCGCCGGCATGCTGGAAGACCATGTCGCCGAAATCGAGGCCTTGCGCGAGGAGGCCGCCGCGAGCGCCGCCGTGCTGCCGCAAGCGATCCGTGACCGGGTGAAAGCCAAGTTCGACGAGCTTTTGCCGGAAGGCCTCGACGCCGACCGCCTCGCCCAGGAAGCGGCCGCAATCGCGGTGAAGGCCGACGTACGCGAGGAGCTTGATCGGCTCAAAGCCCATATCGACACCGCTCGCAGCCTGATCGCGGGCGGATCGCCGTGCGGGCGCAAGCTTGATTTTCTGTCCCAGGAATTCAATCGGGAAGCCAACACACTGTGCTCGAAGGCGGCCGATCCTGCGCTCACGCGCGCCGGCCTCGCCATGAAGGCGGCCGTGGACCGCCTGCGCGAGCAGGTCCAGAACGTGGAATAGTCATGAGCGAAACTCTCTCCGGTCCGGTCTTCCGCGGTCAGCGCCGCGGTCTGATGCTGGTGCTCTCCAGCCCGTCCGGCGCGGGCAAGACGACCCTGTCGAAACGCCTGATCGCGCAGAACCCGGATCTGGTGCTCTCGGTCTCGGCGACCACGCGCAAGCCGCGCCCGGGCGAGGAGCACGGCGGGGACTATTTCTTCCTCGAGGAATCCGAGTTCCTGGAAAAGACGAAGCAGGACGAGTTTTTCGAGTGGGCGAAGGTCTTCGACCATTATTACGGCACGCCCAAAGCGCCTGTGGAAGAGGCGTTGTCCGAAGGCCGCGACGTGGTGTTCGACATCGACTGGCAGGGCGCGCGCGTGCTCGCCGAGGTCGCGCCGCGCGACGTGGTGCGGGTCTTCATCCTGCCGCCCTCGGTCAAGCTTTTGCGCGAGCGCCTGAAAAAGCGCGCCCAGGACACCGACGAGATTATCGATGGGCGCATGAGCCGCGCCAAGTCCGAGATCGAGCACTGGGCCGAGTACGACTATGTCGTCATCAATGACGACTTTTCGCGCGCCCTTGAAAAGCTTACCGAAATCCTCCACGCCGAACGCCTGCGCCGCACTCGCCACCCCTGGCTGGAAGGGTTCGTCGAGGCGTTGATGGAGGAGTAGGGCGCTAGCCCTTCGCCGCCCGCCAGGCGCGCGCAAGCACGAAAAAGCCCTCAGGTGCAATGGTTTCGGCGCGCGCGCCGGGATCGACGCCGGCGGCCTCCAGAAGCCTCTCGCTGTTCACGCCGGCCTTGCCGGCCGCGACGCCGAGCGATTTGCGCAGTGTCTTGCGGCGCTGGCCGAAGGCGCTTTCGGTGACGAGGGAGAGCGCCTCAAGATCCTCAAAACGCTCCGCTTCCGGCAAGGGGTCAAGCACTACAACCGCGCTGTCCACCTTCGGCGGCGGGGTGAAGGCGCGGGCCGGCAGCGTGAAGGCGTAGCGGGCTTTTGCGACCGCCGAGGTGAGGATGGCGAGCCGGCCATAGGCGTCATCGCCGGGCCTCGCGACGACGCGTTCGGCGACCTCCTTCTGGAACATCAGCACCAGGCGGGACCACCAGAGCGGGTCGGCCTGCAGCCATTTTATCAACAGCGCCGTGCCCACATTATAGGGGAGGTTCGAGGCGAGCATGCGCGTCGGAAACGCCGTTTTGGCGCCGAACTCATTCACCTTCAGCGCGTCGGCCTCGACCACGCTCAGGCGCCCGCCGCTCGCCTGGTTGATCTGATGAAGCGCCGGAAGAAACCGGGAGTCCTTCTCCACTGCGATGACCTCGCCGGCGCCTTCGGCGAGCAGGGCGCGGGTCAGCCCGCCGGGGCCGGGTCCCACCTCGAACACGCTGGCCTCGCTCATAGTCCCGCACAGCCGCGCGATCTTGGCGGTGAGATTGAGGTCCATCAGGAAGTGCTGGCCGAAGCGCTTGTCCGCGGCGAGGCCATGCGCGGCGATCACCTCGCGCAGGGGCGGCAGATCGGCGACGCTCACGCCGCGTCTCCCGCACGCGACCGCGCCCGGTTCGCCGCCATGTCGCAGGCCAGCCGCAGCGCCGCGATCAGGCTGTCAGGGTGCGCCACGCCCTTGCCGGCGATATCGAACGCGGTGCCGTGATCGGGCGAGGTGCGCACGATGGGAAGACCCAGCGTGATGTTCACTCCGCCATGAAAATCCAGCGTTTTCACCGGGATCAGGCCCTGGTCGTGATACAGGCAGATCGCCGCGTCGTACCGGGCGCGCGCCTCGGCGTGGAAAAGGGTGTCGGGCGGCATCGGTCCGGTCACGATCAGTCCGGCCTTGCGCAAGCGGTTTACAGCGGGCGTGACGATCTCGATCTCTTCGCGCCCGAGCGCTCCGTTCTCGCCGGCGTGCGGGTTCAGTCCCGCCACGGCGAGCCGGGGCGCGGCGATGGCGAAATCGCGTACAAGAGCTTCGGCGGTGACCGTGGCGGTGTGAACGATCGCCTCGGCGCTCAACGTCGCGACGGCGTCGCGCAGCGGAGTGTGAATGCTCACGAGCGCAGTGCGAAGCCCGCCGCCCGACAGCATCATCACCGGCCCGCGCGCACCGTCGATGGCGGCCTTGCGCGTGAGATGGGCGAGGTATTCGGTATGGCCGGGAAAGGCGAAGCCTTCGTCATAGAGCCGCCCCTTGGAGATGGGGCAGGTCACAACGCCCCCGGCCGCGCCGGACAGCGCGGCTTCGACCGCGGCGTCGATGGAGGCGAGGGCTGCGCCGGGCGCGGTCCGGCTCGGCGTCAGCGCGATGACAGGCGGGGCGTCCTGAAAGACGCGGCCCGCCTCGGCGAAATCGCTCACCGGCTCGGGCCGCGGCAGGTCCAGCACGTCGGCGGCCGGTTGCAGGCGCGCCGGATCGGCCATGATCGCGAAGCGCGTGCCCTCGTCGCGCAAAGCCGCCCAGGCCTTCAGGGCGATTTCCGGACCGATTCCGTCGGGATCACCTAGGCTGAGCGCAAGAATGGGTTGGTCTTCGGCCGGGCTCACCGGATATCGATGGTCGCTTCGCGACGCAGATCGCGCAGCCAGCGCCGGGCGAGCAGCGAGAGCTGCTGACCGATGAGCTGCTGCTCGATCTCTTCGGGCGAAGGCACGCCCGGCCCGCCGATTTCACGCGCGCACAGAATGAAGACCTGCAGGCCCACCTGTCCGTCGATGACGCCGGTGGCTTCGCCCGGTTCGATATCTCCGAGTTCGTCGCGAACGGCGGGGATCAGCGCGTTGGCGCCCAACGTGCCGAGCGGGGTGACGATGGCTCCGTCGATATCGCCGAAGGCCGCCTCGGCTCCGTCGCAGCCCGAAACGCGCTGCGCGGCGCGCGCGAGCGCCGCCCGGTTCTGGTCGCTCACGCGGCCGGCGGGGATGGTCACCTGGGTCAGACCGAGCTGTTCAACGGACTGGCCCTCGCGCTTGTCGATGACGGCGTAGATCTGAAACCCGCCTGACACGCGGATCGGATTGGTGATCGAGCCGACCGGAACCTGCTCGAGAATGGCGCGCGTATCGCTCGGAATGGCCGAGGCCGGCACCCAGCCGAGCACGCCGCCGCCGGCGGCGCTGGATGCGTCCGACATCTGCCGCGCCACCTGCGGGAAGGGCGCCCCCTCGCGCATCATCTCGAAAATGGCCTGCACGCGTTCGACCGCCGCGTCCTCTCCGCCCTCATTGGGGCGAATTTCTACGAGGATCTCGGCCAGGCGGAATTGCTCCTGCGCCGCGGCCGCGGCTTCGCGCTCAAGCGCGGTTTCGATCTGGGTGTCAGAGATGCGGATGCGCGAGCGATAGCGGCCCGAGACCAGAATTTGCCAGGCGATTTCAGCGCGCATCTGGCGGCGCAATGTCTCGATGGAGATGCCGTTGGCGGCCAGATCGCTGGTGATCGCCTCGACCGTGGCGCCGTTGCGCGCGGCGAGGTCTGCGATGGCCTGATCGACTTCGGCCTCTTCGACCTGGAGATCGAATTCGCTCGCCTGCTGGAGCTGGAGCGTCTCTTCGACGAGGCCGCGGATCGCTTGTTCCTGGATGCGCGCCAGCGTCTCTTCGTCAGGCTGGGCGCCGGCCGAAGAGATGATCAAACGCATGCGGTCGCGCACGTCCAGCGTCGTGATCGGTTCGTCATTGACCACCGCGGCGATGCCTTCGACCTGCTGGGCCGGGGCGGCCGGCGCGGCGAGGAGCGAAGCGCTCGCGGCCAGAAAGATCAGCGCGTGTCGGAGGGCCATGGGGTCTCTTATGTCTCTGATGCTAGCGGAAAGATACCCATCAAGCGCGCCGACGCAACGGCGCGGCGCCGCGCCGGATGTCTCAGGGTCAGCCGTCTTCGGTCGCGGCGATGAAAAACAGCCCCCCCAGCGCAAACAGCGCCGGTGCGGTCCACGCTGCGGTGACCGGGTTCAGCGCGCCCGAAGCGCCAAGCCCGAGCAGCAATTCCTGGGTGAAATAAAGCAGAAAGCCGGCCGCCGCGCCGGCTGCGGCGAAGCCGGGCGCGCCGCCGAGCCGGTGCAGTCGGAAGGTCGCCGCGATCGCCAGCATGGCGGCGGCGAGCAGGACCAGGGGCTGGGCGAGCAACCCGTGCCAGCGCAGCTCGTAGGCGCGGCTGGAAAGCCCCGCGGCGCGCGCGGATTCGATGACGCCGGGAAGGGTCCAGAACGATGTCGCGCCCGGCGACCGGACCCGTTCGAATAACGCCTGGCGGCGGGTTTCGGTGGGCAGGGCGACCTCGCCGAGCGGGCGCGGCGCGATGCGCGGCTCGATCTCCACCGCGCCGGTGAGCGTCCAGAACCCGCCGCGCAGGGCCGCGGTCTGCGCGGTGGTGCGCCGGTCCAGGGTCGGCCGGCCGGAGGCGTCACGCACGTAACGCCGGAAGACTGGCGAAACCAGCTCGGCTTCGTCGGGATCGATGCCCGCGGCGGTGATGACGGTGAACCCGTCCGCATCGCTTTCGCGCAGCCACACCTCATCGCCTGCGCCGTCAGCGCCGGCCGCGCCGCTGAGCAGCTCGTCGCGCAAGGTTTCGAAACGCGCGTTCGCCGACGCGCCGAGCGGATTGAGCAGCGCCGCGCTCAACAGGCCGAGGGCGACGGCCAGCGCGGCGGCCGGAGCCATGATGCGCCACGCCGAGTAACCCGAGGCGCGCATGACGATCAGCTCGCTGCGCCGGCTCAGCCTGAAAAAGGTGAACAGGATTCCGAACAGGACGACGAACGCCATCGTGTCCTGGATGAGCAGAGGCGCTTTGAGCATCGTCAGCTCCAGCGCGCGAAAGGCCCCGAGATCGGCGCGCGTGCCGATATCGCGTGAGGTCTCGACAAAGTCGATGAGAACGATCACCGCGACGATCACCACCGCCGCACCGAGCACCCCGACCAGCGCCTGAAGGAAGATATAGCGGTTCAGACGCGACATCAGACCGGCCTCCGGCGCCGGCGCAGGATCTGGCTCACCCGGTCTTTAAGTCCGGGCCGGGCGATCAGGTAGATACCGGCCAGGCAGCCCGCGATCGGCAAGGCGTACTGCAGCGGGTTGAGCGCGCTGTCCGAACTCGCCGCAGCCTGCACGGCGAAGCCCGCCAGCCGCAGCACAAGAGCGGCGGCCCCGGCGATGATGACGAAGCGCGTATACCCGGTGCGCCGGTGCTCCACAGCCAGGAAGGCGGCGGCGGCCATCAGGGCGAAGGCGAGATTGTAGAGCGGCGCGGCGAGCCGGTAATGGCCTTCGGCGTAAAGATCGTTGCGCGAGCGCGCCCGCGCGATGTCGGCTGCGCTCGGATCGAGAAGCTCGGGCAGATATTTGTCGCTTTCCTTGAAGGCGAAGGCGGCCGAACTGTCGATGAAGACGGACAGGTCGAATTCGGTGGAATCGAAGGTGAGCTGAGCCAGGGCCCCCTGGGAATCCAGCTCGGTGCGCACCCCGTCCTCCAGCAGCATGACGGGGCCGGCGTCCGAGCGCGCCACGATCCCGCGCCGGGCCGAATAGGCGACGGCCTGGTCTTCGCGCCCGTCCTCGATGAAGACGTCGTACATCAGCCCGCCTTCGCCGATCTCGCGCGTGTAGAAGGTGACGTTTTCGCCCAGCCGGACGAACTCGCCTTCGCGCATGAAATTCGCAACCACGTCGGTGCGGATCTCGTAGAGCACCTCGCGCATCTGCCGGAAGCTGGCGGGCTGGACGAAGAGATTGACGGCGAGATTGATCAGGACCGCGTAGACCGCGAGCCGCACGAAGGGCGAGAGGCGCTCGCGCCGGCTGAGCCCGGAGGCGGCGCCGACGGTGAGTTCGGAATCCGACATCATCCGGTTCATTGCGATCGCCGTGGCCAGGAACACCGCGATCGGCATGAGCAGCGCGATCACCTGCGGCATCGCAAGAAGCGTGATCTGGAACAGCGCGAACGCGGTGCCGCCGTCTTCGGCGACCAGATCGATGTTGGACAGCGACTGGGTGAGCACCGCGAGCGCGCTCAAAGCCCCTATGGTGGCGAGAAACGGCGTGCGGACCTGGCCGAACGTATATCGCTGAAACAAATTCATCGGCAGAAGCGAATCCCGCGGGCCAAGCCAAGCGTCATGACGCAGCGACTTCTAACGCGGGTTTCGATGCGATACCACTGCCGCGGCAGACCGATTTCAACGGCGCGCCGCCCCCGGCGCCGCGCCGCCATTTGCGAGAGGACCGTTATGAAGATCAAATTCGCCGAATCCGCCACCGGAGACGTCGTCGCCGCGCCGGTTTACGCCGGCAACGCCCTGTCCGACGCCGCGCGTGCACTGGACGCCGACGCCGGCGGCGCGCTGGAGCGCGCCCTGAAAGCCTCCCGCTTCAAGGGCGAGGCCGGCCAGGTGCTCGACGTGGCCGCCCCGGCCGGTGTGAAGGCCGACAAGATCGTCCTGTTCGGCCTTGGCGAAAAAAAGGCTGTCGACGGCAACGCGCTGGAGAAGGCCGCCGCCGCCGTCACGAAGGGGCTGCTGACCTCGGGCGCGAAAACCCTGTCGCTGCGCCTTGACGGCGCCGCCGATCTGGAGGGCGTCGGCCGGGCCGGGCTCGGCGCGACTCTGGGCGCTTATCGCTTCGACAAATACCGCACCAAGCTCACCGACGACAAAAAGCCCTCGCTCACCAGCGTCGAGATCGTGGTCGAGGACGCCAAGGCCGCCAAGAAGGTCTGGGCGGACTGGGAAGCGGTCGCCGAGGGCGTGCAGCTGGCGCGCGATCTGGTGATGGAAGCGCCGAACGTGCTTGGCCCGGAGGAGTACGCCAAGCGCTGCAAGAAGCTCGACAAGCTCGGCCTCGAAATCGAGGTGCTGGGCGAGAAGGACATGAAGAAGCTCGGCATGCACGCGCTTCTCGGCGTGGGTCAGGGCTCGGCGCAAGAGTCCCAGATGGTCATCATGAAGTGGAACGGCGGCGCCGAGGGCGAGCAGCCGGTGGCCTTCGTGGGCAAGGGCGTCACGTTTGATTCCGGCGGCATCTCGCTGAAGCCTGGCCAGGGCATGGACGAGATGAAGGGCGACATGGGCGGTTCCGCGGCCGTGGTCGGCGCCATGGCGGCGCTCGCCGGGCGCAAGGCGAAGGTCAACGCGGTCGGCATCGTCGGTCTTGTGGAGAACATGCCCGACGCCGCGGCGCAGCGTCCGGGCGACATCGTCACCTCCATGTCCGGTCAGACGATCGAGATTCTCAACACCGACGCGGAAGGCCGCCTCGTGCTCGCCGACTGCCTCTGGTACTGCCAGCAGGAATTCGATCCGAAGTTCATGGTGAATCTCGCCACGCTCACCGGCGCGATCCTCATCGCGCTTGGCCAGGATCACGCGGGCATCTTCTCCAATGACGACACGCTGGCGGAGAACATCTCCAAGGCCGGCAAGGCGTCCGACGAAACGGTGTGGCGC
>JBKHAZ010000065.1:0-11222 GCA_046542605.1 Oceanicaulis sp.
TGGACGCCGCCGCGGACCTGCAGTGCCTGGTGTGTCTGATGCACATGCAGGGCGCCCCGCAGACCATGCAGCAGGGCCCTTGCTACGAAAACGTCGTCACCGACGTAGCCCGCCATCTCGGTCAGCGCGCCGGAGCGGCGCTGTCGCACGGGGTGGAGCGCGGCCATGTCCTGCTTGATCCCGGCATCGGGTTTGGAAAAACGCTCCAGCACAATCTTGCGCTGATCGCGGCGCTGGAGCGCTTTACGGGCCTCGGCTTTCCGATCCTGTTCGGCGCATCGCGCAAGCGGTTCATTCAGGCGATCGATGACACGGCCGGCGACGCAGCCGACCGGCTCGGCGGAAGCCTCGCCGCCGCCCTGCACGCCGCGCGCGCCGGGTGCGCGGTGGTGCGGGTCCACGATGTGCGGGAAACCGTGCAGGCGCTGAAGGTTCAGGCCGCCATCGCCGGCGCGACCGGATAGAAAAGTGAGGCAAGGCGGCGGCGAAAGAACGCGTCTCTCGCCGCCGCCTTGATCCCCGCGCGGCTCCCCAGCCTGCGAGGCCTCCGGTTTAACCCCGTATTTTGCGAACATTCAATCAAAAACCATCTCCGGTCATTCTTGTGTTGCGGTGAAGGCGCACAGACCGGGGAATTTCCCGCCTGGGTTTTAATGCGCCTCACCCACGGAGCGCCTTCCGGCTTTCAGTCGCGCTTTTTCTTCACGCGCTTGAGCTTGCCGCCCTCCGGCGGCCACGGCTTGGCGGATTTCGCCGCCTTGAAGCCGGGCTTGCCGCCCTTCGCGCCCGGCTTGCCGGGACGGTCTGCGGCCGGCTTGGCGGCGCGGGGACGTGCGGGACGCTCTTCGAACAGCGAGTCGCCGCGCTCGGCCGTGCGCGCCTGACGCTCGGCCTTGCCCAGGCGCGGCGCGCGCGCGGGCTTCTTCCGCGCCGGCGGCGCATCCGGATTCGCCGGCTCCAGCGGCGCGTCACCGGCGCGGCGCACGTGCACCTTCTCGTCGCGGTCCCGCGGCTGGGCCATGGCCTCTTCAAAGCGCGCCACAGCCGGGCCGGCGATCTCGAAGCGCGTGGCGGTCTCGCCGATATCGATCTGGCCGATATCGCCGCCGGTCACGTCGCCGATGCGGCAGATCATCGGCAGCACCCAGCGCGGTTCGGCGCGGTGCTTGCGGCCCACATTGATCTCGAACCAGTGTCCGGGCTCGAACCCGGCGCGGGCCGGTTTCGGCTCGCGCGCAGGCCGCTCGCCGCGATCGAAGCGTTCGCTCTTGTCGAACCGGTCGCCGCGCTCGCGCTTGTCGGGAACCGCGCCCAGCTCCTCCGGCGCCGGCAGGCGCAACTCCAGCTCAGCCAGGAAGGCCGCCGCGATCTGTTCGGCGCTGAACCGCTCCAGCAACGTCTTCGCCTCGTCCATGCGCGCCGCCTCGATCTCGCCGGACAGCGCCGGATGATCGGCGAGGCGTTCGTGGTCCTTCGCCCGCACCGCCTCGGCGTCGGGCGCGTCGGCCCAATCGGCTTCGATCTTCGCCTCGCGCAGCAAGCGCACCACCCGGCCGCGCCGGTTCGACGGCACGATCAGGGCGGAGACGCCCTTGGCGCCGGCGCGCCCCGTGCGCCCGGAGCGGTGCAGCAGAGCTTCGGCGTTGGTCGGCGGCTCGGCGTGCACGACCAGATCGAGGCCCGGCAAATCGATGCCGCGGGCGGCCACATCAGTCGCCACGCAAACCCTTGCGCGTCCGTCGCGCAGCGCCTGCAGCGCCTTGGTGCGTTCGGCCTGTGACAGCTCGCCCGACAGCGCCACGGTGGAGAAGCCGCGATTGCCCAGGCGCGCGGCGAGCCGGTTCACCGCCTCGCGTGTGGCGCAGAACACCAGCGCGCGCGGCGCGCCGTGATAGCGCAGCACGTTGATGACGGCGTGATCGCGGTCGTTGGGCGCCACCACATGGGCGAGATAAGCGATGTCGGCGTGCTGGCCTTCGCCCGACACCGTGGAGATGCGCAGCGCGTCGCGCTGATAAGTCTCTGCAATGCGCGCGATGGGTTTCGAGACCGTGGCCGAGAACAACAACGTCCGGCGCTTGGCCGGTGCGGCGTCGAGGATGAATTCGAGATCCTCCTTGAAGCCGAAATCGAGCATCTCGTCGGCTTCGTCCAGGACCACTGCGCGCGCGGCCGAGAGATCGAGCCCGCCCCGCTCGATATGGTCGCGCAGACGGCCCGGCGTGCCCACCACGATATGGGCGCCGCGCTCCAGCGTGCGGCGCTCGGCGCGCGCGTCCATGCCGCCGACGCACGAGGCCAGGCGCGCGCCCGCCTCGCCGTAAAGCCAGGCCAGCTCACGCTGGACCTGCAAGGCGAGTTCGCGTGTGGGCGCGATCACCAGCGCCAGCGGCGCGCCGGCCGGCGCCAGCCGGTCTTCGCCGGCCAGAAGCTCCGGCGCCATGGCCAGGCCGAACGCCACGGTTTTGCCGGACCCGGTCTGGGCGCTGACCAGAAGGTCGCGGCCTTCCGCCTCGGGCGCGAGCACGGCGGACTGAACATCGGTGAGGCTGGCATAGCCTTTGGCTTCCAGCGCGGCTTGCAGCGCGGAAGGGAAGGTATCGGGAAGGGTCATGAAAGTCCGTCTGAGCCCGGGCGGCGTTCGGCCCGGCGCGAAAAGTCAGCAAAGCGGGAACGCCCGCTAATCAGCCGCGCCCTATAGCAGAGCCGGGCCGATTTGGAAAACGGCGATGTTGGGGCGGAGGGCCTTGGCCGTCTCTCAATACCGTACAAACTCCAGATACAGCCCGTCCGGCGGCGCGACGGGGCCGCAGCGGGCGCGGTCGGCGGCGTCGAGGGCGGATCTGAAGTCTTCAGGGCTCCATTTGCCAAGGCCCACCTCCACCAGCGAGCCGGTGATGGAGCGCACCTGGCGGTGCAGGAAGGAGATCGCTTCGACGATGATCCGCACCTCGCCGCCGGGAAGCGCGGCGACGACCGCCCTGTCCATGGATTTGACCGGGCTGCCGGCCTGGCACTGGGCGTCGCGGAAAGTGGTGAAGTCGTGCGTGCCGGGCAGATGCTGCGCGGCGGCGTGCATGGCCTCGGCGTCCAGGGCTTTCGGGATGCGCCAGGCCTTGCCGCGCTCCAGCGCCAGCGGGGCGCGGCGCGCGATGATCCGGTAGACATAGCCGCGCTTCACCGCGCCGAAACGGGCGTGAAAGTCATCGCCGACCGCTTCGGCCGCCAGCACCGCCACCGGATCGGGTTTGAGGTGATGATTGATCGCATCGCGCACCGTGTCGGCGGGCAGGTCCTTGTCGAGATCGAGATGGGCCACCTGACCCAGCGCATGGACGCCGGAATCGGTGCGCCCCGCGCCGTAGACCTCGCTCGCGCCCGGATCGAGCTTTCTCGCAGCGCGCTCCAGCGCGGCCTGCACGCTCGGCCCGTTCGTCTGGCGTTGCCAGCCGACGAACGGCCCGCCGTCGTATTCGATCGTCAGCTTGTAGCGCGGCATGGATTGCGTTCTGGGCCGAAAGCCGCGCCGGGGCAAGCCGGGCGCCTGCAGCGCCGGCGCGGCCGTTACTCCGCCAGCAACCGGCCGCAGGCATCGCAGTTCGCCGCGCCGGGTTCGCCTTCATCCTCTTCGCGGCCGAACAGGCGCGCCCGCAAGGCCCCCATGGGAAACGCCGGGCCCGGGTCCCGCTTGCGGCGCGGGGCGATGTCGTCATGGCCGAGCACCGCCTCGAAGCCGTACTTGTCGTGCAGCGCGGCTGCGGCCTCCATCAGCGTGTCGAGTTGCTCGCGCGTGAACACGTGCCAGCCGGACGCCCCGGCCCCCGGCCCGTCATGCCTGTGCGGGGCGGTGAGGACATCCTTGTCCTTGTAGGTTTCGCCGAACCAGGCGCGCCACGCCCCGCCCTCGGTGCGCGAGAGCTCTCCGGCGTTGTCCAGCTCGATACCCACGGAATGGGTGTTGAGCCCGTCCACCCCGTTCCAGCTGGACCGGCCCGCATGCCAGGCTTTGCGATTGAACGGGACCATCTGGACAAGGTCGCCGTTGCGCCCGATGACCAGATGGGCCGACGCCTTCGCCTGCTTCTGCTTGAACCAGGCCACCGAGCTGTCGAGGCTGCGCCCGGCGGTGTAGTGGATCACCAGAAAGCGCGGCGTGATCACACCCGATTTGTTGGGGCTCTCCTCGTAGGTGACGGGCTTGCCGGTGTCCTGCAGAAGCCTGTGGCTGAGTACGCGCATGCCGTCCTCCCCTGTCGACGCGAAGACGCACGCTATCACAGCTTCAAGGCGGCGGGGATAAGACGCGGCTAGGCGAGGACGAGGCCCGGCTCGATCTGCGTCCCGTTCAGGAACGCCGCCCGGTCCACCACGCCGCGGCCCTCGCGCTGCAGGCGCACGGGGCGGATCGCGCCGCGCCCGCAGGCGATGGTGAGATCGCCGTCCAGCACCTCGCCGGGCTCGCCCTGACCGCGCACCGCCTCGGCGAAATGGATTTTCACCCGCACAGGTTTTTCGCCGGGCAGCTCGAACCAGGCCCCGGGAGCCGGCGACAGGCCACGGATATGATCAACGACTTCGCCCGCAGGCCGGGCCCAGTCGATGCGCGCGTCGTCGCTGGTGATCTTTCTGGCGTAGGTGACGCCGTCCTCATCCTGGGGCACGGCGGCCAGCGAGCCGCGCTCGAGCGCCGCCAGCGTGCGCGGCCACAACTGGGCGCCGGTGGTCATCAGCCGGTCGTGCAGCGTCCCGGCCGTGTCGGTCTCGCAGATGGGGACCACCTCGCTCATCAGCACCGGCCCGGTGTCGAGGCCTTCCTCCATCTGCATGATCTGAACGCCCGTGACCTCATCGCCGGCCTGGATGGCGCGCTGGATCGGCGCGGCGCCGCGCCAGCGCGGCAGGAGCGAGGCGTGCAGGTTCAGACAGCCGAGCCGCGGCGCCTCCAGCGCGCGCAAGGGCAGGATCTGGCCGTAGGCGACGACGCAGGCCGCGTCGAGATCCATCGCCTCGAACGCCGCCAGGGCGTCCGCGTCGCGGAACCGCTCAGGCGTGTGCACCGGCAGGCCGAACTGCTCGGCGAGGCGATGGACCGGCGTCTTCGTCTCCTGCTGGCCGCGCCCGCGCCGGCGCGGCGGCTGGGTGTAGACGGCGGCCACCTCATGGCCGGCCCCGACGATCTCGGCGAGGCTGGCGGCGGCGAAGTCGGGCGTGCCCATGAAGGCGAGGCGAAGGGCCATGGCGTGAGATCCGTGCAAAGCGTCGCGCCTGACTTATCCCCGGAGCGCCGTCAGGTGAAGCCTTACGCCGACACCCCGGTGATCTCTTCGCTCAAACGCCACAGCCGGCGCGCGGTCTCGCGGTCGCGGATATGCGGCCGATAGCCCGCGAAGCGGCCCTCCTGCGCCGGCGCGGCGATGTTGCAATCCTCGCAATACACGCCGCCGCGATCCTCCAGCAGCGGCGAGGTCGCCGCCCACACGGTCGTGGACGCGCCCTGTTCGGGCGTCTTGAAGACCTCGTTGAGCCGGCCTTGCGCGTCGACCCAGCCCAGTTGGCGCATCTCCTCGTTTTCGAGATCGCGCTGGAGATCGGTCATGATCCCGCCGGGATGAACCGAATAGGCCGTCAGCCCCTGCGCTTCGTAGCGGGAGTCGAGTTCCAGGGCGAACAGGGCGTTGGCGCTCTTCGAGCGGCCGTAGGCTTTCCACTTGTCGTACTCGTCCGCCTCCCAGTTCCAGTCCTCCAGGTCGACATCGCTGATGCGGTGCGCGAGCGAGGACAGGGCGACGACGCGGGCGCCCGGCCGCTTCAGCAGGGCGGTCTTCAGCCGGGCGAACAGAGCGAAATGGCCCAGATGATTGGTGGCGAACTGGCTCTCCCAACCTTGGGAATTGCGCCGCAACGGGGTCGCCATGATCCCGGCGTTGTTGATCAGGACATCGATCCCGTCCGAGCATTCGGCCGCCACCAGCCGGGCGCCCTCGGCGACGCTTTCCGGCTCGCCGAGATCAAGCTCGACCACGGCTGCGTCGAGCCCTCTCAGCGCGGCGCGCGCCTTGTCCGGCGAACGCCCGGCGACGATCAGGCGCGCCCCCGCGGCCTCGAACGCCTTGGCCGCTTCGAGCCCGATGCCCGAATAGCCCCCTGTGATCACGACGGTCCGGCCGGCCAGATCGAGGCCCTCGGCGGCTTCGCGTGCGGTGGTGCGCTCGCCGAACGGGCTGTCGAGCGGGCTCTGGCGCGGATCGGACATGGCGGTCTCCTGTGTGTCGCACGTGAAGCCTCGCGCGAACGCCGGCGCGTGAAAACCCCGGATATCGCCCGGGGCCGGGCTGTGGCGGTCTACGTCGGGTGTTCCTCACAGGGGTTCGCCATGGTCCGTCTGCGCGCTCCGGTCTTGGCCCTCGCCCTGGCCGCCTGCGCGCCGGGTCCCGCCGGGAACGCGCCGCCCGCCCCGCTCCAGCCCGGCGCGACCGCCGGGCTCGGCGAGATGTGCGGCGGCGGGATGGGCTTCGCTGCGCCGGCGCGCAGACGGGCGAGGCCTATGCCATCTCGAACCGGACGCCATGTGCGGCGCGGCTGATCAGACCGGCGCGTGCCGCGAACGTCCCCAGGCCTGCACCTGCGAATACCGCCCGGTGTGCGGCTGTGACGGGCGAACCTATCCCAACGCCTGCGAAGCCAATGCGGCGGGCGAAGGCGTCTCCTATGCGGGATTCTGCACCGCGCACCGCTAGGCGCGGCGTTGCGCGCGGCGGCCTTGCGGCGTAAACCCGCGCGCCATGCGCCTCGACCCGCCCTCCGATACGCCGATCCGGCCCGCCGGCGATCCCGCCGCCCTTGACGAGGCGGCGGCGATCCTGGCGGCGGGCGGCTGTGTCGCGGTCCCCACCGAAACCGTTTACGGACTCGCCGCGGACGCCAGCTCCGGCGCGGCGGTGGCGGGAATTTACGAGGCCAAGGGCCGGCCGCGCTTCAATCCGCTGATCGCCCATTGCGACACCGCCGAACGCGCTGCGCGCCTTGTCGATCTCGGCCCCGTCGGCGCCCGGCTCGCCGAGGCGTTCTGGCCGGGGCCGCTCACCCTGGTGGGGCCGCAACGCGCCGGCTCGGCGGTGAGCGATCTGACCGCGGCGGGGCTTGCGACGCTCGCCGTGCGCGTGCCGCGATCGCCGGCGCTCGCCGCACTGATCGCACGGCTCGACCGCCCCCTCGCCGCGCCCAGCGCCAACGCCTCCGGTCAGGTCAGCCCGACCACCGCCGCCCACGTCAAGGACAGCTTGAACGGGCGCATCCACCTGATCCTCGACGCCGGGCCGTGCGCGGTCGGGGTGGAAAGCGCCATCGTCGACGTGGCGCACACGCCGCCCCGGCTCCTGCGGCCCGGCGGGCTCGCGCGGGAAGTGCTGGAGCCGGTGTGCGGACCGCTTCAGGCGCCCGGCGGCGGCGTGACAGCGCCAGGCATGTTGACGACGCATTATGCGCCGCAAGCTGCGCTTCGCCTCGATGCAACCGACGTGCGGCCCGGGGAGGCCTATCTGGCGTTCGGCCCGCACCCTCTGGTCGAGGCCATTGAGATCTTTAATCTTTCCCCGTCACAAAGCCTAGCCGAAGCGGCGGCGAATCTGTTTTCTGGTTTGCGGACGCTGGATGCGCGCGCCGAGAAGATCGCCGCAGCCCCGATACCCCGCCAGGGGCTCGGCGAGGCGATCAATGACCGGCTCGCCCGCGCCGCAGCCCGCTAGTCACATCTTAAAGATGTGCTTAAGCGAACCGTGCTACGAAAGAGCCATGCTGATGGACTCCGGCCTTTATATTTCCCGTTTCCGCACCCCGCTCGACAACGCTTGCGGCGTGATCGTGGTCGACGGCGACCTCGTGCTGGGCGGGGATTCGGCCATGTATTACACCGGCGAGATCAGCGGCGACGATCACGCGATCAAGGTGCGCATCCGCGTGCGCCAGCACGATCACTCGCGCCAGTCGGTGTTCGGCGAGGTGGAGGATTTCATCCTCACCCTGACCGGCCGGAAGAAAGGCGACGACTATGTGTTCGAGGGCCGGGCCGACCGCGCCTCCTCGCTCAGGTTCGAAGCGGTGCTCACCCGGGCGCCGGACTAGCCCCCTGTTCGCAGGCCGCGTGCGGGCCTATCATTCGCGCCATGACCTCCGATCTCATCGCCCGCCTCACCCAAGGCCTCGACGCCAACGCCTGGTCGGTTGATCCCGACGAACTCGCCGGCCACGTCACCGACTGGCGCGGCCGGTATCGCGGCGACAGCCCGCTTTTGCTCAAGCCCGGCTCCACCGGCGAAGTGGCCCGCATCCTCGCCGCGTGCAACGCGGCGGGCGTGGCGGTGCTGCCCCAGGGCGGCAACACCGGGCTTGTGGGCGGCTCGACCCCGCAGGGCGAAGTGGTGCTCAGCCTCAAGCGCATGAACCGGATCCGCACGGTGGACGCCGACAACGAGTCGCTCACCTGCGAGGCCGGCGCGGTGCTGGAAACCGTCCAGAACGCCGCGGCCGAAGCCGGCAAGCTTTTCCCGCTCTCGCTGGGTGCGCAGGGCTCGGCGATGATCGGCGGGCTGATCTCCACCAACGCCGGCGGCGTGCATGTGCTGCGCTACGGCATGATGCGCGAGCTGGTGCTCGGGCTGGAAGCGGTGCTGCCCGACGGTCGGGTGATCAACGACCTTTCGGGACTGCGCAAGGACAATACCGGCTACGATCTCAAACAACTTTTCATCGGCGCGGAAGGCACGCTCGGCGTGGTCACCGCCGCGACGCTGAAGCTGTTTCCCCGCCCCGCCTCCAGCGCCGTGGCGGTGTGCGCGGTGGACGATCCCCATGCGGCGGTGGCGCTGTTGCGCCATATGAAGGACGCCACCGGCGGCGCGGTCGCGGCGTTCGAGTTGATGCCGAAATTCGGCCTCGACCTCGTCATCGACCACGTGCCCGGCGCGCGCCATCCGCTCGCCGGCGATCCGGCCTGGAGCGTGCTGGTCGAGCTCACCAGCGCCGAACCCGGCCGCGCCCCGGACGCGCTGCAGACCGCGCTGGAAGGCGCGTTCGAAAAGGGCCTCCTGACCGACGCCGCCATCGCCCAGTCGCAAGCCCAGGCGGCGGAATTCTGGATGCTGCGCGAGTCCATTCCCGAAGGCGAGAAGGCCCACGGCAAGGCGGCCAAGCACGATGTCTCCGTTCCCGTCTCGGCCATGGCCGACTTCATGGACGCGGCGATCGCGCTGGCCGAAGCGGCCGATCCGGACGTGCGCGTCATCGCCTTCGGCCATGTGGGCGACGGCAATGTCCACTTCAACGTGGCCGCCCGAACGCCGGGCGCGGGAGAGGATTTCATCGGGCGGATCAAGCCGGTCACCGCAAAGATCTACGATCTGGTCGACTCCTACGGCGGCTCGATCTCGGCTGAACACGGGGTGGGCATCCTCAAACAGGCCGAATTCGCGCGCCGCAAGCCGGTGGAGGCCGAAATCATGGGCCGCATCAAGGCCGCGCTCGACCCCAACGCGATCATGAACCCGCGCGTGCTCCTCGGGGTGAAGCGGGATTAGCCGCGCGGCGTGAAGTCCAGCCGCTGCTCGGACACCGGCACGTAGGTGTAGTCCTTGGTGGCCGCGTGAATCTCCAGCCGAGCGCCGGTTTCATCCAGATCGATGACGTTGAAGCCCGCCGGCTCGTCGCGGGTGCGTTTCGACAGCGCGGTGGATGCGCCCACATGCCAGGACTTGCCGCCGCCGGGCCGCTCGAAGGCGAGCGCGAAGGCCTGATGGAGATGGCCCGACAGCACCAGATCGATCTCCGCATCGGCCAGGATGCGCGTGGCCGCCGTGGCGCCGCGCGTGCGCGAGCGGCCCGTGCGCCCCTCCGGCGAGAACAGCGGATGGTGACCGGCGACGATCCGCGCGCCGGGCACGTCGCGCAACGCCTCGGCGGCTTCGCGCGCATGGGCTTCGCGCACCTTGCCCAGCGACCAGTCGAGCCGGGCCTGCAGTCCGCGCGAGGTGGCCAGCGTCTCAAGCCCGTCTCGCGGGCCGCGCCAGCGTGGCTCCACCGTGCCCCCGAGCAGCCGCTCGAACCGCCCCCAGGGCTTGAACAGGCGTGAGAAGATATCCCAGAACGGGGTGTCGTGATTGCCCGGCGCGGCGATCACCGGCGGCGGGAGCCGGGAGAAGAACTCCGCCGCGGCGCGAAACTCGCGCCGGCGGCCATACTGGGTGAAATCGCCCGCCGCGCAGATCACGTCGCCGTCAAGCGCGGTGATCGCCTCGGCGAGGCCGTCCACCAACGGCGGGTCCTCGGCGCCGAAATGCAGATCGGCCAGATGTATCAGTCGGGTCAAAACGTCCCCTTCCACAGCGCCGCGCGCTTGAGGCTGTCCAACGCAGCCGAGCGGCGGCGCGTTCCGGTGAGGCGTTCGCCGCCCGGCGCGGCGGCGGCCTCATCGCAAACGCGCCTCCGCGTCGTGCCGGTGACAGGAAACGACATGATCGTTCACCAGCCCGCACGCCTGCATGAAGGCGTAGACGATGACGGGGCCGCAGAACTTGAAGCCGAGGCGGGTGAGCTCCCGGCTCATCGCCTCGCTCACCGGGGTGCGCGTCGGGACGTCCGCCTGGGTCTTCCAGGCGTTTATCAACGGCGCGCCGTCAACGAACATCCAGAGCCGGCCGGAAAAGTCGAAGCCGCTCTCCTGAATATCGCACCAGGCCCGCGCGCCGCGGATCGTCGCCTCGATCTTGGCCCGCGAGCGCACGATCCCCGCATCACCCAGCAGGCGTTTCACGTCGGCCTCGGTGTAGCGGGCGATCCGTTCGGGATCGAACCCGTCGAAGGCGCGGCGGAAATTCTCCCGCTTCTTCAGGATGGTGATCCAGGACAGCCCGGCCTGGAAGCCGTCCAGCATCAGCTTTTCATAAAGCGCGCGGGAGTCGTACTCCGGCACGCCCCACTCGGTGTCGTGATAGGCGATGTAGACGGGATCGGTCCCGCACCAGGAACAGCGCTCGGCCATGGCCGCCAGTCTAGGCCGCCCGGCCCCCGCGCGCGCGGACTTTTTTCTCAGTCGCCGGGACATGGCTCCGCTCCTCTTTTCGGGTTGATGATGATCGGACAAGCGCAAACCGCCCGCCGCCTTGCGGCGCGAGGGGATGGGAGTGGCGAGGCGGCGCGGGAGGATCCAGGCCGTATCTCTTTTGGTTTTT
>JBKHAZ010000066.1:0-11111 GCA_046542605.1 Oceanicaulis sp.
CGCCCGATGATGTATCTGGCGCTCAGCTACGATCACCGCATCGTCGACGGCAAGGAAGCCGTGACCTTCCTGGTGCGGGTGAAAGAGAGCCTGGAAAACCCGCAGCGCATGCTGCTGGATATCTAGGGGCGCTTTGCTCCAAACCGAAAAGCCCCGGCCGGTCGGCCGGGGCTTTTTTGTTTTCGGCCGATCGCAGTTCCGCGCTAGAATTCCCCCAGTCCTGGGGAGGATATGATGGCTGATGCGATCTTCACCCGGCGCTCCAACGCGCCGATCTGGTTCTATGCCGTCGCACTCATCGCGGGGCTCTGGAACGCCATGGGCGCGCTCGACTACACGATGACCAAGCTTGAGGTGGAAGCCTATCTCGCAAGCATGAGCGAGGCGCAAAGCGCCTATTTCACCAGCTTTCCCGTCTGGTACACGGCGGTTTGGGCGATCGCGGTCTGGAGCGCGCTGGCGGCGAGCGTCCTCCTGCTGCTCAAGCAGAAGCTGGCGGCGCCGCTGTTTCTCGTCTCGACCGCCTTCTTCCTGATCAGCGCGGCCTATCTCTACGGCTTCACCGCCGCCGCGGACATGATGGGCGCTGGCGGAGCGGCGTTCTCCGCGGTGATCTTCGCCAGCCTCGTCTTCCTCTGGTGGTTTTCCCGCTTCAGCGAGACGCGCAGCTGGCTGCGCTGATCGCGCCTCGCCCTATTTCGTGTTGCGCAGCCGCATGAGGCCCGCGAACGCCCCGCCGAGCACCGCGCCGGCGAACCCGGCCTCAAAGCCCAGGAAGAGGTAGGCCCGGATGGCCAGCGGCTCCGCGAACTCGACCGCGCCGAGCACGCCGACGAGGATGAAGGCGGCGACAATCCCGATCCCCGCGCCGATCGCGGCGCCGGTGGCGATGCCGGCCGCGAGGGTCCGGCGGGGCGGATTGGCCTTTTCAGTATGGGTGGGCGTCGCCATGGCGGGCTCCTTTGAGGCATTCAAAGGGAGCAACGGCGCGGATCCTGCACAGGTTCCGGTCAACGGGACGGAGGACGCCAGCCGAATAGCTTCAATGCGGCGTCAGCGGCCGCGATGACGATCCAGTTCAAACCAATCCAAACGATCGCCTGAAGCCAGCCGAAGTATATTGCGAAGATGCGCGCAGCGCCCCCGCCCGGCGGGCCAGGATTCAGGCCCGCCGCGACGTCGGCGTTATACAGATCAACCCCAGTCCAAGCCTGACTTGGGCGTCCCAAATGCGCAGCGCCCAGATCGCCAGGACAAGAAGGAGGGCTCCAGCCAAGCGCCACAGTGGTCGCTCGACTTGCCGAAGCCGGATCACGGCGACGGGTGTCAGCAATAGGATAACGAGGAACTGCGCCGTGATCATTTCTTATACGGTTTCTTGAATATGGGCCATTTGGAAGTCAGGGGCCGGTCTAGGTCGCGGGGTTTGAGCGTTGCGGTGACGGGAAGTTGGCGTTCTCCCGAGAACCGCTGCGTCCACGTGCCGACGATGCGATAGGGACGCCCGCCTAATTGAGCAGTGTCTCTCAACCACTCAGGGGCCCTAGGCGAATTGGATCGCCCATACAACTTTCGATTATACTAGCTGGATCTTCAAAGACATCAGAATAACGAATTACCGCAGCTCCGCTGTGTCGTACCAAGGTAACATCCGAACTGCTAACTCTCGAAATTGCAATGCCCGAGAATTCACCCTCAAGAATACCTCCTCAGGTTGAGTAAATGAGCTCGCCAAATTCGTGATACGAGTTGCTGAAGCCAATGCGGAAAGCACCGTCTCGCCGGCGTTCGGCCTCGTCTCCAATTTGATCGCTAACGCCTCCAGGTCGAAAGAGTGCGCCACGGTTGGCGACCCGTCGAACATCTGCGGTAATCCCAATGCGATCTGTAGTGACGGTCCCACCCCCACCTTGGTAAAAATGTCGGACGAAATCCGAGTTTCGCCAACGGGACTTACCTTCAGCAGACTTCGAACCAAAGGCGTAAATTTCGGACACAAGGCGCTGATAGGCTCTATCAGCGAGGTGTTGCGACATCGGATCCTTCTCCATGGCGTAGTGATTTTAAATCGGGCTTGCACGGGGGCGGATAAGTCTGATGCGCATACCCGCCCTGACGCCTCTAACCCCTTCGCCGCATTGACCCCGGCGTAGGCGGGATTAGGGTGCGCGCAAACTCCCCGGCGCGCGCCGCGCGCCCTTCTTCTGACGGTGCTTTTTCACATGGCTGACCAGTACGACATCGTGATCATCGGGGCGGGCCCCGGCGGGTATAATTGCGCGATCCGCGCCGGACAGCTGGGCCTGAAGGCCGCCATCATCGAAAAGCGCGGCGCGCTTGGCGGCACGTGCCTGAATGTCGGCTGCATCCCGTCCAAAGCGCTGCTGCACGCCTCCGAGCTCTATGAAGAGGCGGACAAGAACTTCAAATCCATGGGGATCGAGGTCGGCTCGCTGAAGCTGAACCTCTCCCAGATGATGGCTCAGAAGGACGACGCGGTGAAAGGCCTCACCCGCGGCGTCGCCGGGCTGATGAAGAAGAACAAGGTGGAGGTCTTCGAAGGCTTCGGCCGGATCGCGGGCAAGGGCCAGGTCGTGGTCGAAGGGTCTGACGGTAAGACCACCGAGCTGAAGACCAAGAACATCGTCATCGCCACCGGCTCTGAAGTCACGCCCCTGCCGGGCGTGGAGATCGACGGCGAGCGCGTGGTCACCTCAGATCACGCCATCGCCCTGAAAGAGGTGCCGAAAAGGCTGGTGCTCATCGGCGCCGGCGTGATCGGACTGGAGCTCGGCTCGGTCTGGCGCCGGCTGGGCGCGGAAGTGACCGTGGTCGAGTATCTCGACCGGGTGCTGCCCACCATGGACGGCGAGGTCTCCAAGACCGCGAAAAAGCTGTTTGAAAAGCAGGGCATGCGCTTCAAGCTCGGGCGGAAAGTGACCGGCGTTGAAAAGCTCAAGACCAAGCTGAAGGTCTCCACTGAGGCGGCCAAGGGCGGCGAGGAAGAGGTGCTGGACGCCGACGTGGTCCTGGTGTGCATCGGCCGGCGGCCGTACACCGAAGGGCTGGGCCTTGAGACCGTCGGGATCGAGACCGACACGCGCGGCTTCATCCCGAACGATCACTGGAAGACTTCGGCGGACGGCGTCTGGGTGGTGGGCGACGCCACCACCGGCGCCATGCTCGCCCACAAGGCCGAAGACGAGGGCGCGGCCTGCGCCGAACGCATCGCGGGCAAGCACGGGCATGTGAATTACGACGCCATTCCGAACGTGGTCTACACCTATCCCGAGATCGCCTCGGTGGGCGCCACCGAAGAGCATCTCAAGCAGCAGGGCCGCGACTACAAGGTCGGCAAGTTCCCCTACATGGCCAATTCGCGCGGCCGCACCAACCACCAGACCGACGGCTTCGCCAAAATCCTCGCCGACGCCAAGACCGATGAAATCCTGGGCGCCCACCTTGTGGCGCCGCACGCCGGCGAGATGATCGCCGAGCTGGCGCTCGCCATGGAGTTTTCCGCCTCGTCCGAAGACGTGGCGCGCACCTCCCACGCCCACCCGACGCTGTCTGAAGCGATTCGGCAGGCGGCCATGGGCGTTGAAGGCTGGACGATGCAGATGTGAGCGCGAATTTGAAATTCCCGTGACGCCGGGAAATTCGGCTTACATGCGCGTGTGATAGTCTGATATTTCACGCCCATCGCCGGGTGCGAGGGGATGAGCATGAACACGCGCGCCGAAACACTGGAGACGAACACCACACGGCTGCGCCTGGTGGCGCTGGACGCCGAGCTTGCGCGTCTGCAGATCGAGGATCGCAAGGCGTTTTTCGCCGCCCTCGGCGCTCAGCGCGAATCGGTCTGGCCGCCCGTGCCCGAGGACGCCGAAAAGCTTCCTGAGAAACTCGACATCCTGACCCGCCATCCCGAACAGACCGGCTGGCGGGGCTGGGTGTTCTTGATGGGCTGGACCCCGGACGGGCTCGACCGTGCGGTCGGCACGGGCGGGTTTTTCGGTCCGCCCGATCAGGCCGGCGTCATCGAGATCGGCTACGCCATGGCGGCCAGCTTTCGCGAGCAGGGCCTCGCCACCGAAGCGGTGAGCGGGCTTCTCGATTGGGCTTTCTCCCATGACGCCGTGCGCCAGGTGATCGGTTACACCGAGCCCCACCTCACCGCCTCGCGGCGGGTGTTGGAAAAAACCGGGTTTGAAGAGACCGGCCAGGAAACCCGCGACGGCGTCCTGCAGGTGCGCTACGAGCGCGGGCGGGACTAATCGCCCTCCGGCTCGTCCTCCCCGTCGGGGTCGAAAATCAGAAGGTCGGCCGGCTGGCAGTTCAGCTCCCGGCATAGCGCCTCCAGCGTGGAGAAACGCACCGCCTTGGCCTTTCCGGTCTTCAGGATCGACAGGTTGGCCATGGTGATTCCGACGCGGTCGCATAGCTCCGTCAGCGACATGCGCCGCTCAAGCAGCATCCGGTCGAGGGTGACGCGAATCGGCATGGCGCGCCCCCTAGATCGTGTATTTCTGTTCGTCGCGGAGGCGTGCGCCCTCGCGGAACACTTCAGCGAGCACGAAGAAGGCGAGCACGGCGAACCAGGCTCCGGGATTGAGGGAGAATTCCGGCACCACGCGCGCCCCGCCCTCGATGGTCTGGCCGGCCAGGGTGAAAACCAGCGAGATCACGCCATGGCTGGCGTAATTCAGGATCTGATAGACCGCGATGCCCGCCGCGATGGCGCGTAAATGATTGGCGTTTTCCGGAACGAAGGGGTCGCCGTTGATCAGCGTTTTGAAGATGCGCCGCAAGCGGTCGATGATGAAGATCAGCGCCGCAATGGCGACGACGGCCATGGGAAGGGCGAGCACCACGTCCATGGCGAGAAACTGGGACAGGCCCTCAGGCAGGGCGTCGCCGAAGCCGGTCAGGCGATACAGGCCGGTGAACACGATGAGGACGATGATGAGGCTTGCAAGGCCCAGAAACGCCCACAGGATATAGAACGCAGCGTCCAGGACGAGCTTGAGCAGCGAAGCCAGCGATCCCGGTCCCAGCGTTCTCATGCGCCCCCCTTAAGGCGGTCTGCCCAAACCTTCAAGGCCGGCCGCGTCACCGTCCGGGGGGAGAAACGGAGCGACGCGGACCGGCCTTTTCGGCCTTAACGACGATCACGCGGCCAGCGGACCGATGGCGGCGACCATCGCGGCGACCACGCCCGCGACCAGCGCCAGATTGATCACCATCGCGACAGCGGCGTGACCATTGGAATTGTTCGACCTGACCATCTCATACTCTCCTTAGCGTTCTTGTCGACCAACCATTTCGGCGCGCCGGGTCGTTGTTCGCCCTGTCGTCGCCGGAGGACGCGGGGTGTTCCCGTCCGCCTCGAGACTGTATGTAGACGATGCCGTATCGGCACGCAACAAAAATATATCGAAAAACAATATGAATTTTTCGAAAGGCGATATGGCGAAGCTGCAAGGACGGTATGCATGAACGTGTTCGCAAGCGCCCGGACCTGGGCGATCGCCAGCCATAACAAAGGCAAAATCAGAGAGATAGCCGAGCTGATCGAGCCCTTCGGGTTGACCGCGAAGGGCGCCGATTCGCTGGGCTTGCCCGAGCCGGAGGAAACCGAGGACAGCTTCGCCGGCAACTCGCTCTTGAAGGCGCGGGCGGGCGCGGAGCACTCCGGGCTGGTCGCGCTGGCCGACGATAGCGGGCTTGAAGTGAAGGCTCTGGGCGGCGCGCCGGGCATTTATTCGGCCCGCTGGGCCGGCGAGCCGCGCGATTTTTACGCCGCGATGGATAAAGTGCGCTCCGAGCTTGAGGCGAAAGGCGCCGAGGATTTCGCCGCGCGCTTCGTGTGCGCCCTGGCGCTCGCCCATCCCGGCGGCGAGACGCGGGTGTATGAAGGCGAGGTGCGCGGCGCGCTCACCTTTCCGCCGCGCGGCGAGAACGGCTTCGGCTATGATCCGATCTTCATTCCAGACGGGTTCGACATCACCTTTGGCGAGATGGAGCCGTCGAAAAAGCACGCCATGAGCCACCGCGCCCACGCCTTCCGGCTGCTCAAGGCCGACGTGTTCGCCGCGTGAGCGCGGCATGCGAAGACCGTCTGGGACTCTATGTCCACTGGCCCTATTGCGTGCGGATCTGCCCTTATTGCGATTTCAACGTCTACAAGGCGGCCAATGGCGACGCCGACGCGCTGTTCACCGCGATGCTGGACGATCTGGCGCGTTGGCGCGCGCGCACCGGGCCGCGCCGGCTTTCCAGCCTGCATTTCGGCGGCGGCACGCCCTCGCTGATGACGCCGGCCCAGGTCGAAACCCTCATTGCGGCCGCCGGGCGCCTGTTCGGGTTCGAGCGCGGCGCGGAAATCGGGCTTGAGGCCAATCCGAAGGAGGCCGGCGCCTTCAAGGGGCTCGCTTCAGCCGGGATCGACCGCCTCTCGCTCGGGGTGCAGGCTTTCAATGACGCCGATCTAAGGCGGCTGGGGCGCGATCACGGCGCCGACGAGGCGCGCCGGGCGATCGAAGCGGCGCAGGACGCGTTCGGGCGGGTGTCCATCGACCTCATCTACGCGCGCGAAGGCCAGAGCCTGGACGCCTGGCGCGCCGAGCTGGAGGAGGCGTTCGCGCGTGGGCTCGACCACCTCTCGCTCTATCAGCTGACGATCGAGCCGGGCACCGCGTTCGAACGGGCCGAGCGGCGCGGCGCGCTGAACCCGCCCGGCGAAGATCTCGGCGCGGACCTGTTCGAACTGACCCAGGCGATGACTGACGCCGCCGGTCTTCATGCCTATGAGATCTCGAACCATGCGCGCAGCCGCGCCGATCATTCGGTGCACAACCGGCTCTACTGGGAAGGCGCGGACTGGATCGGCGTCGGGCCCGGGGCCCATTCACGGCTCGGGCGCGCCGACAGGGGCGGGCGCACCGGCTTCACCGCGGCGCTGAAGCCGGCCGACTATATCGCCGGCGCGCCTGACGGGACCCGCCATACCGAAGAAGCGCTCACGGCTCTTGATGAGGCGGTCGAACGCGTCCTGATGGGGGTCCGGCTGGTGGAGGACGGGCTCGATGCGGCGCGCATCGAAGCGATCACCGGCCATGGACCGGACCGGGCTGGGGCTCATCGGCTCGAGCGACAGGGCCTTCTCGAGCAGCCCGCCCCCGGGCGACTGCGGCTCACGCGCGCGGGCCGGATCTTCGCCGACACGGTGGCGCAAGCCCTGGCGCCGTCTTAGGGGCGGCTTACGAAGGCTGGTCGGGCTCCACGTCCACCGGCTCGCCGAGCGCGCCGTCGGGCAGGAAGGGATCCAGGTCGAAGCTCTCCGGCGCCGGATCGAGCACCTCGAACCCGTCGCGGCGCACGGTGTAGACCGCCAGTCCGCGCTCGATCGTGCCGTCGGGGCGGAAGCGGAACAGCCCGTCCACGCCCACGAACCCGTCCGGATCGGTGAGGCGCTCGGCGGTGAAGTCGTCCTCCGAGGCGAACAGGGCCGCCAGCGACGCCGCGTCGTAACCGAGCCCGGCGAGCCGCGAGGGCGCATCGCCGTACACGTCCTCATACACCTGCTCGAACCGGGCGCGCGCGCTGGGGTCCGGGCCGGCGAACCAGCCGTTGGCGAGCGCGGGTTCGCGCGTCACCGAGGGATCGCGCCACAGCCCGGTGCCCATGAATTTCACCAGCAGCGGGTCGATGTCTTCGTAGACCAGCACTGGCGCGAGAATGCGCAGCTCGTCGCCGCCCTCGGGCAGCAGGACCGCCTGGAAGGGCGAGGCGGGCGAGGGCTCCCAGCCGCGCCCGGACATGAGCGCGGCTTCGGCCGGGTCGAGCGTCTCGACCCCGATGGAGGCCAGGCGCGCGGCGGCCTCGGTCATGGCGCTGACGCCGCCGTCATAGAAACCGGCCGCCACCAGGCCGCGGTCGAACGTGCGCAGTTCAGTGCGCGGCTCCGCGTCGTCCGGCGCATCTTCGGGCAGGGGCAGCTCGATCTCCAGCTCGACGGGCTCCGGGGCCTCGCCCAGCAAATCTTCGATGGTGCGGGCATAGGCTTCCGATGCGACCTGTCCGTAGGCCGAGTTCGGGCCGATGAAGGCGAAGCGGTCCGCGCCCTGGTCGGCGACGTATTCGGTGATGCGGCGCACCTCCTCGTCCGGCGGGAAGCTCAACAGATAGACCCCGTCCCCGGCCACAGTGGCGTCGGTGGAGAACGCGATCACCGGCACGCCGGCCTCGCGCGCTTCTTCGCCCGCGGCCGCCGCGGCGGCGCTGAACAGCGGGCCGAGGATCAGATCCGCGCCGTCGGAGATTGCGGCTTGCGCCGCTTCGCGGGCGCCGGCGTCGGTGCCGCCGGTGTCCTTGGGAAGCAGAACGAGCGCGTCGCCGGCGCGTTCGAACAGCGCCAGCTCGGCCGCGCGCAGGATGCGCGAGGCCTCCCGGCGCGCCGCGTCCGAGCGTGCGGTGAAAGGCAGCAACAGGCCGACCCGCTTGATCGGAACGCCTTCAAGATGGGCCGGGGTGTACGCGCGTTCGGCCAGCTTCACAGGCACGGTCGCCGGTTCGGGCGGGGCGCCGACTACCGGACTTTCAGGGACCGTCTGGGCCGGCGCGGCGGGCGGCGCGGTTTCGCAAGCCGCGAGCGCCAAGGCGGCGAGGCCGGTGAGGCCCGCCGCGATGCGGCTTGGCGCAAGCGCGCGCCTGAGCGATGCTGATCCGATCATGGTCGTCCCCTCGACAATCCTCGGCCGCCCGGCCGGTCTCGCGCTTGGAAGCTACCCGTGCGCGCTGGCGCGGGCAACCGCAGGAGGCCGCGACAGCGGGGCGATTTCGTGACCGGGACCGGACGACGCGCCCGGCGCCGCCGCGCCGAGGCTCGTGGACGCGCCGCGGAGCGTCTGGCCGAGTTGCGCCTGGTCCTGACCGGATGGCGGATCGTCGAGCGCCGGGCGCGCACCGGGGCGGGGGAGATCGACCTTGTGGCCGTGCGCGGGGCTTATCTCTGCTTCATCGAGGTGAAGGCGCGCGCCGATCTGGAGGCGGCGCTGGAGGCGGTCTCGCCGCGCCAGCGCGAGCGTCTCCTGCGCGCCGGCGCTCTGTGGCGCGGCCGTCATGAGCGCTTCGCCCATCTTCAGCCGCGTTTCGATCTGATGGTGGTGACGCCCTGGCGCTGGCCGCGGCGGATCGAGAACGCCTTTCAGGCCGAGACCCGCGGCGCGCTCGATCTGATCTGACCGGCTGGGTTTCACCGCGCGTTTACCCTTTTTCAGCGCGGCGGGGCGAGACTGCAACCGCACTTCAATCCTGGAGCCCGCCATGGTCCGCCTCGCCTGTTTCACCGCCGCCCTGGTTCTGCCGCTCGCGGCGTGCGCCGCCGTGGAGCCCGGCCGCTCCATGGGGCGTCAGCTCGACGACTTCAACGCCTCGCTTGCGGTCAAGTCGGCCATGCTGCGCAGCGAGGGCTACCGGCTCGGCCAAGTGGATGTGGAGATCACCGAAGGGGTGATGCTGCTCAGCGGGGCCGCGCCGCGTGCGCAGGACAGCGTGTTCGCCGAATGCGTGGCCTGGTCGGCGCCGGGCGTGCGCTCGGTCGTCAACGAGATCGAGGTGGGTGAATGGCGCAGCCCCGGAGAGCTGGTCCGCGATCAGCTGATCACCCAGCGCGTGCGCGCCCGCCTGGTGCAGGATGCTGAAATTCGCTCGGTGAACTTCAATGTCGAAGCGCGTGAAGCCGTGGTGTACCTGCTCGGCTACGCCCGCAGCCGGGCCGAGGCCGACCGCGCCGCCGAACACGCCGCCCGGGCTCAGGGCGTGGAGCGGGTGGTCGATCTGGTGCGCGTCGCCGGCGAAACGCCCGACCTGCCCGCGCGCGGCGCGTTCCGGGCCGAGGCGTGCGACGCAGCCGGCGGGCCGCCCTTGCAGCCGGCCGCGCCGGATATCGACTTTCCCTCCCGCCTCGATACGCCCCCGCTCGAGGGCGCGCCGGACGCCGGAGATCGCCCTGCTGCGGCTCCGGTGAAGCGTCCCGCAGTCGACGGGTCCGCGCCGGCGCCGGCTCAGGAGGCGGCGCCCGGCCGGCGCGGCGAATCCGCCCAAGAGGCGATCCCGTTTTAGGGTGTTCGTGTCTGAGTTGACGCATGCCGCGTCATGTGTTCTCCTCCCGTTCCGGTTTTGATCGGCGGCGTTCCCGGCTTTGTGGATAACCGCATAACTGGTGCGCATTACGCTGATCCTGTTAACTGAACGGAGTCGGCCATGGGATATCGCACCGCGTCTGCAGCGTTCGAGGGCGCGGAGGCCCGTCCGGTCGACGTGCAGGTCCAGCTCGCCGGCGGGCAGGTCGCCTTCATCGTTGTCGGGCTCGCCGACAAGGCGGTGGCGGAAAGCCGGGAGCGGGTGCGCGCGGCCTTCGCCGCGATCGGCCTGTCCCTGCCCAGCAAGCGGGTGATCGTGAACCTCGCGCCCGCCGACCGGCCGAAAGAAGGCAGTCATTACGATCTGCCGATCGCGTTGGGGCTCCTGGCCGCGCTCGATGTGCTTCCGGCGCGGGAGATCGCCGATTATCTCGCCATGGGCGAGCTGGGGCTGGACGGTTCCATCGCCGCCACGCCCGGCGCGCTGCCCGCCGCCATGCTGGCCCAGAGCGAGGAGAAAAGTTTCATCTGCCCCGAAGCCAGCGGACCGGAAGCCGCGTGGGCCGGGGGCGATCTGCCGATCCTGGCGCCGGGCTCGCTCATCCAGCTGATCAATCATTTCAAGGGATCGCAATCGCTTTCCCGTCCCGCGCCGGGCGACCTGATCGAAGGCGGGCCGGTCAAGGACCTCAAGGATGTGCGCGGTCAGGAGACCGCCAAGCGCGCGCTCGAGGTGGCCGCGGCGGGCGGGCACAACATGTTCATGTAGTGATCGTGGAGACCTCCTCTTCACATCGTCGGAGGTCACGGTATTCACCTGTCCGCTTACGGAGGAAAGACGTGAAGGACTACCACGACACACTCACCGAAACCGAACCCACCGCGAAGCCGAAGGCGTTCTCGTACTTGCGCTTCTCAACGCCTGAGCAAGAGCGGGGAGACAGCTTCAGGCGGCAGACCAAGCTG
>JBKHAZ010000067.1:0-11064 GCA_046542605.1 Oceanicaulis sp.
CTGATCAAGGAAAAACTGATCCTGCCCTATCTGGATATCGATCTGAAGTATTATGATCTTTCGATCGAAAAGCGCGACGAGACCGACGACCAGATCACCCGCGACGCCGCCGAGGCCATCAAGACGTACGGCGTCGGCGTGAAGTGCGCGACGATCACCCCGGACGAAGCCCGTGTCGAGGAATTCGGCCTGAAGAAGATGTGGCGCTCGCCCAACGGCACGATCCGCAACATTCTCGGCGGCGTGGTCTTCCGCGAGCCCATCGTGATCACCAACGTGCCGCGCCTGGTGCCGGGCTGGACCAAGCCCATCGTCATCGGCCGCCACGCCTTCGGCGACCAGTACCGCGCCACCGACATGAAGGTGCCGGGCCCGGGCAAGCTGACGATGACCTACACCCCGTCCGACGGCGGCGAACCGGTCACCCATGAGATCTTCGACTTCCCCAGCGCGGGCGTCGCCATGGGCATGTATAATCTGGACGACAGCATCCGCGACTTCGCCCGCGCCTCGCTGCGCTATGGCCTCGATCGCGGCTGGCCGGTCTATCTGTCCACCAAGAACACGATCATGAAGGCCTATGACGGGCGCTTCAAAGACATCTTCCAGGACGTCTACGAGACCGAGTTCAAGGCCGACTTCGAGAAGAAGAACATCACCTACGAGCACCGGCTGATCGACGACATGGTGGCCGCGGCGATGAAATGGTCCGGCGGCTTTGTCTGGGCGTGCAAGAACTATGACGGCGACGTGCAGTCCGACACCGTGGCGCAGGGCTTCGGCTCGCTGGGCCTGATGACTTCGGTGCTGATGACGCCGGACGGCAAGACGGTGGAGGCCGAGGCCGCCCACGGCACGGTGACGCGCCACTACCGCCAGCACCAGCGCGGCGAGAAGACGTCCACCAACTCCATCGCCTCGATCTTCGCCTGGACCCGCGCCCTGCATCATCGCGGCCGCATGGACGGCAACGAGGACCTGATGGCCTTCGCCAACCGGCTCGAGCAAAGCGTCGTGAAGACGGTGGAGTCCGGCTATATGACCAAGGACCTCGCGCTTCTGGTGGGCGACGAGCAGGGCTGGCTTTCCACCGAAGGCTTCCTGGACACGGTGGGCGAACGCTTCGCCGAAGCCATGAAGGACATCGTGTAGGCGGTCACATCGCATTCGATGAGGACAAGGCCGGGCGGAAACGTCCGGCCTTTTCTTTTGCCGCTATCCGTCGGCGCGCCCGTATTCGTCGTCGCGCTCCTGGTCGAGGCGGTCGCGGACGGCTTCGGGCGGCAGACCCAGATGTTCCAGCGCACGGCCGGCGAGCTGGAGCGCGGCTTCGATGGCTTCGGGCGTCACATGGGTGGCGCCGGCCTTCATGAGCCTTTCGGCGTGCTCGCCGTCGCGCGCGCGCGCGATGATCGGCGCCCCGGAGCGGATTTCGCGGATCGCCGCCACCATGGCGCAGGCCTTCTCCGGATCGTCGGCGGTGACGGCGAACAACTCGGCCTTCTCCGCCCCGGCGCTTTTGAGGATTTCCGGCATCGAGGCGTCGCCGTAATAGGCCCGCCAGCCGTCCTCGCGCGCCTTGGCCACGCGCGCGCCGTTGCGATCCAGCGCGATGATCTCCACCCCTTCGGTCTCCAGGACGCGGGCGATGGCCCGGCCCACCCGGCCCATGCCGGCGATGACCACATGGCCCTCAAGGTCTGAAAAGTCTTCGATCTGGGGTCCGGCCTGCACCGGCGGCGCGGTGCGGGCGGCGATCTTGGATCCGATCTTGGCCAGCGCCGGGGTGAGCAGCATGGACAATCCGGCGATCGCGGCGACGACGGCCCGGGTCTGCGCGTCCACCACGTCGCCGGCCGCCGCAGCGGCCAGGATGACGAAGGCGAACTCGCCCGCCGGCGCGAGGAGAAAGCCGGTCTCCAGCGACAGGCGGTGATCGCCGGCGAACAGGCGGCAAGCCAGGTAGACGATGGCGAACTTCACCACCAGCATGGCCGCCAGCCCGCCGAGCACCAGGGTGAGGTTCGCCCACACCGCGCCGAGATCGAGCCCGATCCCCACCGTGGTGAAGAACACGCCCAGCAAGAGCCCCTTGAACGGTTCAAGGTCCACCTCTGCCTGGTGCTTGAACTCGGTCTCACCCAGCAAAAGCCCGGCAAGAAACGCCCCCAGCGCCAGCGAGAGGCCGGCCTCGCTGGTCAGAAGCGAGGCGCCCACCACGGTGGCGAGCGTGATCGCCATCATCAGGTCGCGCCCGCCGACCTTGGCCACCAGGCGGAAAACGCGTTTGAGCACATAGCGACCGATCAGCACGATGGCGGCGATGGCGGCGAGGCCCTGCAGGAGCGCTTCGAGGATCACCGCGGCGACCCCCTGCCCGCCGTCCGCGCCCATGTCGCGGGCCAGAAAACCCACCGTGATGAGGAAAGGCGCCACCAGAATGTCCTGCATCAGAAGCACGGCGAGCGAGGCGCGGCCCACGGGCGTAGTGGACCGGCGCTCCTCGGCGAGGATCTGCATCACGATGGCGGTGGACGACAGCGCGAGGGCGAGTCCGATCGCCACTGCGGCCGGGGCGGCGTATCCCAAAAGAAAGCACGAAAGGCCGATCACCAACGCGCTCAGCCCCGCCTGCAGCCCGCCCGCGCCGAACACGGCCCGGCGCAGCGCCCAGAGGCGTTCGAAGGACAGCTCCAGTCCCAGAAGGAAGAGCAGGAAGAGCACGCCCAGCTCGGCGAACGGCTCGGCGGCTTCGGGATCGGAGACCGTGACCCATTCCAGCACCGGCCAGCGTTCGGCCATGGCGCCGAGCACGTACGGGCCCAGAAGCACGCCGGCGATGAGAAACCCGAGCACCGCAGAAAGGCGCGCGCGCTTGAACAACGGCACCACAAGGCCGGCGGCGAACAGGAAAACCGCCGCGTCCTTCAGCCAGACTTCATGGCCGGCGCCATGCTCCATGGTGCGAATCCATTTGCGCGCTTGAGCCCTGATCCTACACGGGATCGCGAGCGGGTTAACGGGCGATTTCCGTGCGCGGGGGCAGCTATTTCGCGTCGACGGCGCGCGAGAGCGTGACGAAGACTTCCGCAACGACGCGCCAGTGGTCATCCAGACTCCACTTAGCGAAGTACTTGCCGGAATAGCGCGCGCTCACCCCGTCCTCAGACCAGGCGCCGCGCCACCAACCGGTTTCGGCGGCGAGTTCGCCGCAAGCGGCGACATCGATGCGCTTGGGCGTGCGCACATAGGTGACGTTCGGCGCCCGGGCGAAGATCGATCTCCAGGCTTCCAGCTGGGCGTCGCGCCCGTCGATCAGGCTGGCGTCGTCGCCGGGAACCAGCGCGCAGTCCTCGGCCAGAACCGACGCGATGGCGTCGAAATCACGCCCGGCGAGCGCTTCGTTGAAGGCGGCGCGCGCAGCTGCGATCTCGCGCGCGAGCGCGCGGTCGCCGGTCATCTGGACGTCGCCGCCGGGCCTGGCCTTGCGGGCCATCAGCCTTTCATCACGGTGCGGATCGCCTCAAGCGCGGCCTCGGCCTTGGCGCCGTCCGGGCCGCCGGCCTGAGCGAAATCGGGCCGCCCCCCGCCCCCCTTGCCGCCAACCTCGGCCGCGCCGGCCTTGACCAGATCCACCGCATTGAAGCGACCGGTAAGGTCATCGGTGAGACCCACCGCAAGCGCGGCCTTGCCGTCATTGACGCCGATGAACACGGCCACGCCCGAGCCCATGGCCTGACGCGCCTCGTCGACGAGCCCGCGCAGATCCTTGCCGCTGACGCCCTGGACGATCCGGCCGGTGAATTTCACCCCGGCGATCTCTTCAGCCTCAGCAGGCTGGGCGCCGCCGCCCCCGCCCATGGCGAGCTGCTTCTTCGCTTCGGCGAGCTGGCGCTCCAGCGCCTTGCGCTCGGTTTGCAGGGCCGAGATGCGCTCGGCGATCTCGCTGGTGGGGACTTTCAACGCGGCGGCGGCGTCTTTGGCCCGGCGCGCCTCGGTCTCTAGATAGCGGCGCGCGGCTTCACCGGTGAACGCCTCGACGCGGCGCACGCCCGCGCTGACCGCGCTGTCGGAGACGATCTTGAACAGGGCGATGTCGCCGGTGCGCTCCACATGGGTGCCGCCGCAAAGCTCCACCGAATAGGGCTTGCCGCGAACGTCCAGCGACTCGCCCAGGGTCAGGACGCGTACGGTCTCGCCGTATTTCTCGCCGAACAGGGCGAGGGCGCCGGCCTGGATGGCGGCGTCCGGGGTCATCTCCGCTGTCTCGCCCGGCGCATTCTGGCGAATGACCGCGTTGACCTGGGCCTCGATCCTGGCCTGCTCGTCTTCGGTGAGCGCCTTGGCGTGGGAGAAGTCGAAGCGCAGCCGGTCCGGGCCCACATAGGAGCCCTTCTGCGTCACGTGCGGGCCCAGCACGTCGCGCAGGGCGGCGTGCAGCAGGTGGGTGGCGGAGTGGTTCGCCTTGGTCTTCGCGCGCTTGTCCGCGTCGATCTTCAGCACCGCGCCTTCGCCGGCCTCCACCGTCCCGCTCTCAAGCGTGCCGATATGGGCGTAGAGCGCGCCGGCGCGCTTTTGCGTGTCGTCGACAATGAAGCGTGCGCCGTTTTCAAACTCGATCACGCCGCTGTCGCCGATCTGGCCGCCGCCCTCGGCGTAGAACGGGGTGCGGTCGAAAACCAGCGCGGCGGGATCGCCGGCGTTCAGCGTCTTCACTTCCTCGGCGCCCGCCACGATGGCGCGCAGCACGCCGGCGGCTTCCTCGGCGGCGTAACCGACGAACCCGGTCTCGGCCACGCGCGCCTTGAGGTCGAACCAGAGCGCGTCCGGCGCGGCGTCGCCCGAGCCCGACCAGCTGGCGCGGGCGTCGGCTTTTTGCTTCGCCATGGCTTTTTCAAATCCGGCCGTGTCCACCCCGATCCCCTTGGCGCGCAAGGCGTCCTGGGTGAGATCGAGCGGGAAGCCGTAGGTGTCGTAGAGCTTGAAGGCGGTCTCGCCGGGCAGGGACTCCCCCTCGGACAGACCCTCGGCGGCCTCCTCAAGCAGGGTGAGGCCGCGGCCCAGCGTGCGCTGGAAGCGTTCCTCCTCGGCGCGCAGCGTCTCCTCGATCACGGGAAGCGCGCGGTTAAGCTCGGGGAAGGCGTCGCCCATCTCTTCAGCCAGGGTCGGCGCCAGGGTGTGCATCACCGGCTCGGACGCGCCCAGCATGTGCGCGTGGCGCATGGCGCGGCGCATGATCCGGCGCAGCACATAACCGCGCCCCTCGTTCGACGGCGTCACGCCGTCGGCGATGAGGAAGCTGGACGAGCGCAAATGGTCCGCGATGACGCGGTGGCTGGCGGCTTCGGGACCGTCGGCCTTGACCTTCAGCGCCGCTTCGCTCGCGGCGATCAGGGTCTTGAACAGGTCCACATTGTAATTGTCATGCTCGCCCTGGAGCACCGCGGCGATGCGCTCCAGCCCCATGCCGGTGTCGATGGACGGTTTGGGCAGGTCCTTGCGCGAGCCGTCGGCCTGCTGCTCGAACTGCATGAAGACGAGGTTCCAGATCTCGATGAACCGGTCGCCGTCCTCATCCGGGCTGCCCGGCGGGCCGCCGGGAATGTCCGGCCCGTGATCGTAGAAGATCTCCGAGCACGGCCCGCACGGGCCGGTGTCGCCCATGGACCAGAAATTATCGCTGGTGGCGATGCGGATGATCTTCTCGTCGGGAAGCCCGGCGATCTTTCGCCACAGGGCGTGCGCCTCGTCATCGTCATGGAAGATGGTGACGAGGAGCTTTTCCTTATCAAGCCCGAATTCCTTCGTGGTCAGGGTCCAGGCGTGGTGGATCGCTTCTTCCTTGAAATAGTCGCCGAACGAGAAATTCCCCAGCATTTCGAAGAAGGTATGGTGACGCGCGGTGTAGCCGACATTGTCGAGATCGTTGTGCTTGCCGCCTGCACGCACGCATTTCTGCGAGCTCGTGGCGCGCGGATGAGTGCGCGGCTCCGCACCGGTGAAGGCGTTCTTGAACGGCACCATGCCGGCGTTGACGAACAGCAAGGTGGGATCGTCCTGCGGCACCAGCGGCGCGGACTGGACGACTTCGTGGCCGTTCTTCGCGAAATAATCGAGGAACTGGCGGCGGATATCGCGCAAGGCGGTCATGAAAGGCTCCGTGCGCCGGTCCGGCGCGTCGTGTCGTCAAGGCCGCGGTGTGTTTCACACATCGCGGAGAACTTCGAGCGCACATATACGGACGCGCGCCCGGCTTCGCCAAGCGCGCGTTGTAGATTTCAGCCGAAAGGAGCGGCGGAGCGCGCCTAACCGGCGGCCTCTTCAGGCCCTTCGTCGGCGTCCGGCTCGGGCCCGCCGAGCATTTCCTCGGCGATGAGGCCGGCGTTCTTGCGCACCTTGGCTTCGATCTCGGCGGAGATTTCAGTGTTCTCCAGCAGGAATTTGCGCGCGTTCTCGCGGCCCTGGCCGATGCGCTGGGAGTCATAGGAATACCACGAGCCGGATTTCTCGATGATATTGCCCTTCACGCCCAAATCCAGCAGCTCGCCGGTCTTGGAGATGCCTTCGCCGTAAAGGATGTCGAACTCCACCTCGCGGAAAGGCGGGGCGACCTTGTTCTTGACCACTTTCACCCGGGTCTGGTTGCCGATCACTTCGTCGCGATCCTTCAGCGCCCCGATGCGCCGGATATCGAGACGGACCGAGGCGTAGAATTTCAGCGCATTGCCGCCCGTGGTCGTTTCAGGGCTGCCGAACATCACGCCGATCTTCATGCGGATCTGGTTGATGAAAACCACCAGGCAGTTGGATTTCGAGATCGAGGCGGTGAGCTTTCTCAGCGCCTGGCTCATCAGGCGCGCCTGCAGGCCCGGCAGGGAATCGCCCATCTCGCCTTCCAGCTCGGCGCGCGGGGTGAGCGCGGCCACGGAGTCGATCACCAGAACGTCGATCGCGCCGGAGCGCACCAGCGTGTCGGCGATCTCCAACGCCTGCTCTCCGGCGTCAGGCTGGGAAACCAGAAGCTCGTTCACGTCCACACCCAGCTTCCTGGCGTAAACCGGGTCGAGCGCGTGCTCCGCGTCCACGAACGCGGCGGTGCCGCCCGCCTTCTGGCATTCGGCGACGGTGTGCAGGGCGAGCGTCGTCTTGCCCGAGCTTTCCGGACCGTAGATCTCCACGATCCGGCCCTTGGGCAGGCCGCCGACGCCCAGCGCGATATCCAGGCCCAGAGAGCCGGTGGAGATCGCCTCGATGTTCTGGTTCGGCTTGGAGCCCAGCTTCATCACCGAGCCCTTGCCGAAGGCGCGGTCGATCTGAGACAGAGCCGCATCGAGGGCCTTTGCTTTGTTGTCGCCGGTTTCTTTCACCACTTGGAGCCTCGCCTGAGCCATGATCTTCGTCCCTTTTATTTCACGCATCGCCTGAGTCGGGCAATGAAGCGGCCGCGCCGCGAGTCACCCTTACCCGTACCGTCTTTGTTCCGCGAACGCAACAAGAACATTTGCGAAAGCGCAAACGGGCGGCCTGCGATGCGGACCGCCCGTCAAGCAAGGTCTTGAACCGACGCCCCTATCCGCGCGCGGCGGCGAGTTCCTGCTTCACCCGCTCGGCGAGCTGCTGGATGTCGAACGGCTTGGGCAGGAAGGAGATGTCGAGATCGGAAGACAGCGTATCGGAGAACTCCTCCTCGGCGTAGCCGGAGATGAAGACCACCCGCGCCGCGCCGAGATACTTGCGCCCTTTCTTCAGGAGCGACGGCCCGTCCAGGCCCGGCATCACCACGTCTGAAATGAGCAGGTCGAAGCTTTCCGGGTTGTCTTCGAGAATCTCCAGCGCCTCCTCCCCGTCGCACGCCTCGACGACTTCATAGCCACGCCGCACCAGCGTCTTCGCGGCGATGGCGCGCACCGCGTCCTCGTCCTCCACCAAGAGGATGCGGCCATGACCCGCGAGATCGGCGGGCTTGGGCTCGGCGGTCTTGGCCACGGCCTCGGCCTCGATCTCGGCGGTCTCCGATTCGCTGGGCGTGTGGCCGGGCAGGTAGATGGAGAAGGTCGTCCCCTCGCCCACCTCGGAGTCCACGAACAGATATCCGCCCGACTGCTTGACGACGCCGTACACGGTCGCCAGCCCCAGTCCGGTGCCCTCGCCGGTGTCCTTCGTGGTGAAGAAGGGCTCGAAAATTTTCTTGCGGGTCTCCTCGTCCATGCCATGACCGGTGTCGGACACATGGATCGCGGCCCAACCGCCATCGGCCGGGTTCGGCGCTCCGGCCCGGCGCACCGCATCGGCGTCCACCGCCTCGGTGGTGATGGTCAGCACCCCGCCGCCCTGGCCTTTCATGGCGTCGCGGGCGTTGGTGGCCAGATTCACGAGAATATTGTCGATCTGGTTGCGGTCGGCCCGGATCAGCGGCAGATCGCGGCCGTGGCGGATGTCCAGCTTGACCGTCTCCTCCAGAATCTGACCGAGCATGACCGAGCAGTCCGACAACACGTCGGAAATGTCGAACACGGTCATGCGGAAGGTCTGCTTGCGCGAAAACGCCAACAGCTTCCTCACCAGACCGGCCTGCCGGGTGACGGTGGAGTTGATCTGCTGGAGATCCTGATAGCTTGGATCGCCCACCGGGTGCCGGTTGAGCAATTCGCCCACATTGAGCCGGATCGCGGTGAGCATGTTGTTGAAATCGTGCGCCACACCGCTGGCGAGCTGGCCGACGGCCTGCATCTTGCCGGCCTGGGCGACCTGGGTCTCCAGCGCCTTCCAGGCGGAAATGTCGACAATATAGGCGGCCCGCTTGCCGCCGCGCGCCGGCGCCAGGAAGAGGTGGACCGGCTGGCCGTCCTCCCCTTTAAGCCGCGCCTCGCCCGGCTCGCCGGAGCCCGAAAGCGCGCGATCGAACGCGGCCTGCAGGCCGTCTTCGGCGTCGAACAGATCGGCGAATTTCGCACCGGGCACCGCCGCGCCGCCGGTGAGCTGGACCAGGGCGGGGTTGGCGTCCTCGACCATGGCGAGCCCGGGATCGGCCGCGTCCAGGCGCGCCACGCCGAAAGGGGCGGTGGCGAACATGTCGTCGAACGTGCGTCCCGGCTTGGCGCCGGTCTTCTCCGCGATCTGGGCCAGCCCGGGCGGTGCGCCGGTGGCCGAAAGGCCGTAGACTACGCCGCGCGCGCGCGCGGGCTTTTCATCGCTCCAGGTGATGGAGAGTACGACCGGGCTCTCCACCCCTTCGCGCGCCACCATGCGCGCGTCCAGCCGCACCGCGGCGTCGGACCCGCGCGAGCGGGAGACCGCCGCCGCGGCGTCACCGGCGAGAAAATCCTTCAGCTTCAGCGCCTGATCGGACGCGGCGCCGATCCAGCTGCGCAAGGTGGCGTTGGCGGCGAGCACCCGGCCTTCCGCGTCGGCGAGGAACAAGCCCACCGGCGCGTGCTCGGCCCAGTCCGGCGCGGCCTCGGACAGGCTTCCATCCTCCTCGCGCGCGACCTGGAATCGCCATAACGCGCCGCCACCGGCCATGGGCCCGACCTCGGCGCGATAGACCGCCGCGCCCTCGCCCTCGAGGCTCAGCGGGCCGAGGGTCTCGCTGGCGCGCTCGCCGGCGCCGGCGGCGCGGGTCAGGCGATAAACCGCACCCGAGGCCGCGCCGGTGAACAGGCGCTCCGGCGCCGGCGCGGCGGCCATGGGGCGCGCTCCGCCCAGGCCTGTGCGCACCAGGCTGCGATAGGCTGCATTCGCCCAAACCGGCCGTCCGCCCTTCGCGGTCACCAGAACCGGATCGCTCAACGCCTCCAGCGCAGCGTGCGCGAAGCCGGACGGCGCGGGCGGCGCCGCGCCCTCGCCCAGCGCCTTCCCGGCGGCTTCCCCGGCGGCGAGCGCGTACATCAACAATAGCGCGCACGCGGCGATCCCCGATAACAACACGACGCCCTGCCAGCCGGCCCCGGCGCCGGCGAGGATCGCCACCGCCGCAGCAGTCAGCGCCATGAGGCTCGCGGTCCAGAACAGGGCGCGGGTCAGCGGCCGGGCGAACCTGCCGGCTGCAGGCGCGGCGAGCTTGGCGTTCGCCTTCGCATCCGGCCCCGGCGCCGGTTCAGCCGCGGCGGATACGGCCTCTTCGGGGGCGGGTCGGGCGGGCGCGTCTGTCATGGCGGGCTCCCATATCGGGCCGGATCTGATTCGGCCCTGCAGTCTGGACCGAGGAAGTTAACCATATTTTCGCGCCGCGAAGCGATGTCCGCCGCGCCTAGCGCTTGCCCATCAGGCTGAGCACGTAGCCGATCACCTTCGCGACCGCGGCGTAGTGCTCGACCGGGATCGCCTCTTCAAGCTCTGCGCCGGCGTGCAGGGCGCGCGCGAGCGGCGGGTCCTCGACGATCGGAATATCGTGCTCTTCGGCGAGTTCGCGGATGCGCAGCGCGGCCTGATCGACGCCCTTGGCCACGCAGATCGGCGCCGGCGTGCGGCCCTGCTCGTACTCCAGCGCGACGGCGTAGTGGGTCGGGTTGGTGATCACCACCGCAGCGTCCGGCACGCGCGCCATCATGCGGCGCTGGGCGCGCTCCTGGCGGATCTGGCGCAGCTTGGCGCGCACCATGGGATCGCCCTCGGTCTCCTTGAATTCGTCCTTGATCTCCTTCTGGCTCATCTTGTTGCGATCGATGAACTGGTGACGCTGGAACGCGAAGTCGGCCGCGGCGATGACGGCGTAGATGATAAGCGCCGCGATCAGGAGCTGGGTCGCGGCCGAATAGATCTCCTGCATCAGGCCGATCGGGGCGAGCGCGGGCATGGCCAGAAGCTCGTCGCGGCGCGGCCACATCACCACCGCCACCGCGGCGCCCACCAGCGCCATCTTGCCGACGCCCTTGAAGAAATTCATCCACCCCTCAGGCCCGAACATGCGCTTCAACCCGTTGACCGGGTTCAGCTTGTCGAGCTTCGGCGCGATCTTCTTCGGGGTGAACATCAGCCCGTGCTGAACCAGATTTCCCGCCGCGGCCGCGATCATGATCACCAGAAACACGAAGCCCAGGATCACCACCAGGCGCAGGCCCGTGG
>JBKHAZ010000068.1:0-10979 GCA_046542605.1 Oceanicaulis sp.
AACTGCTCCGCGCCGGACACCGGCAATATGGAGGTGCTCACCCGCTACGGGACGCCGGAGCAGCAGGAGCAATGGCTCAAGCCCCTGCTCGCCGGCGAGATCCGCTCCGCCTTCCTGATGACCGAGCCGGCGGTGGCCTCCTCCGACGCCACCAATATCGAGTGCTCGATCACGCGCGCGGGTGATGACTACGTCATCAACGGGCGCAAATGGTGGAGTTCCGGCGCCGGAGATCCGCGCTGCAAGGTCTTCATCCTCATGGGCAAGACCGACCCGAATGAAGAGACCTACAAGCAGCAGTCCATGATCCTGGTGCCCGCCGACGCCGAGGGCGTGACCATCGAGCGCCACCTTCCGGTGTTCGGCTATGACGACGCGCCGCACGGCCATATGGAGGTGAAGCTGGAGAACGTGCGCGTGCCCGCCGCCAACATGCTGCTGGGCGAGGGCCGCGGGTTCGAGATCGCGCAGGGCCGCCTCGGCCCGGGCCGCATCCATCACTGCATGCGCACGATCGGGGCCGCCGAGCGCGCGCTGGAGCTCCTGGTCAAGCGCGCCATGGCCCGCGAAGCCTTCGGCAAGCCGGTGATCAAGCACTCCATCTGGGAGCACCGAATCGCGAAAGCCCGCATCGACATCGAGATGGCGCGCCTGCTCACCCTGAAAGCCGCCTGGATGATGGACACGGTGGGCAACAAGCACGCCCGCGGCGAGATCGCCATGATCAAGGTGGCCGCGCCGCGCGTGGCGCTGGAGGTCATCGACAACGCCATTCAGGTCCATGGCGGCGGGGGGGTCAGCGACGACTTCCCGCTCGCCGGGATGTACGCCGGCATCCGCACGCTGCGTCTGGCCGACGGGCCGGACGAGGTGCACGAGCGCACGATCTCGCGGCTTGAAGCCAAGCGCTGGCTCAACGCGGCCGAATAAATGGCGCTTGAAGGCAAGACCGTCTTCGTCACCGGCGCCTCCAGGGGCGCCGGGGCGGGGATCGCCAAGGAGATCGCCACGGCCGGCGCGCGCGTGATCCTCGGCTATGCGCGCAACATCGCCGCGGCTGAAGCCGTCGCCGCCGAGATCGGCGAGCGCGCGTCGGGGCTCGTGAGGGCCGATTTCGCAGAGCCCGGCGCGGCCGGTCCGGCCTATGCCGAGGCCTGCGCGATCGCCGGCCGGCCGATCCACGGCCTCGTCCTCAATCACGGCGTTTTCGAAGCCGCAAGCGTCCACGATGACGACGCGGCGTGGACTGAAAACTGGACGCGCACCCTGCAGATCAATCTGCAAAGCGCGGCCGATCTCGCCCGCCTGTTCGCCCGCGACCGGGTGGATTCAGGAACCGAAGGCGCGATCGTCGCGATCGCCAGCCGGGCGGCCAATCGCGGCGACGACGCCGACCATCCCGCCTACGCGGCTTCCAAGGCCGGGCTCATCGCCGCGATGAAGACGCTGGCGCGCGCCTATTCCGGCCGCGGGCTCTTGGCCTATTCCCTCGCGCCGGGCTGGATCGACACCGAAATGGCCCCGCAGGAGCCCGCCGCGCGCCAGGCCGCCCTGGCCGAGGCGCCGCTGGGCGAGATGGCGCGCCCGGCCGAGCTCGGCGCGCTCTGCGCCTTCCTCCTGTCGGGCGCCTGCCGCAGCGCCACCGGATCGGTGATCGACGTCAACGGCGCCAGCCATTTGCGCTAGCCGCCCGCCGCCGCGCCCGGCCGGAAAGTCTCCAAAAGTCGGAACATCGCGCCCGCCCGGCGCATTGTCTCATCAAAACACGAGACAAAAAACTCCCCGACACCGACGAAGGAGGCTCACATGGCTCATTCCGACAGCCAGACCCATTCCCGTAGCGGCGGCGGCCTGACCGGCGGCGACATCTTCCGCCTGATCCTCGCGATCATTCTGCCCCCGCTCGGCGTGTTCACCCAGGTGGGCTTCGGCCTTCACTTCTGGATCAACATCGTGCTGACCCTTCTGGGTTACATCCCCGGCATCATTCATGCGGTCTACATCATCGCCACGCGCCGCTAGCGCTCCAGATGACTGATCTTACGCAGCAAACGGAGGCGTAACGCTCCATGACCGATATCGCCGCGTTCAAATCCAATCCGCAGGACGCGATCTTCAAGGCCGCCGACGCGGCCGTGGCCGTAATGCTGGGCAACCCCAAGCAGGGCCGTACTTTCCAGCCCATGAGCCCGAAAGTGGACCGGCAGGCGCAGGTGCTCCGCTTCTTCGCCGCGGCCGACGCGGACATCTACAAGGGCCTCAACGACGGCTCCAGCGCGCCGGAGGTCACCTGCATCGTCACCGCGCCGGACTTTGATCTGTTCGCCTCCATCGAGGGGGATCTGGTCGACGTCACGTCCAGCGAGCTGATCGAGAAGCACTGGAACAAAGTCACCGAGGCCTGGTTTGAAAAGGGCAGGCAAGACCCCAAGCTGCGGCTTCTGGAATTCCGCCCGAAACAGGCTGCGGCCTGGGCCTCCACCGACGACAAGGAGTGCTTCTCCTGGGAGATCGAGCGGGCGGCCGAAGAAAAAGACACGCCCGATGTGGGCGCGCGCCTGACGGCGGACTTCACCGCCCACAGGGCGGCCTGAAGCCTTAAAATCCTGAAACTTCGAGAAAACCCCGGCCGGTCGGCCGGGGTTTTTGCGTTGTGGGTGTTCGGGCGTTTTTCACCGCTCCTCCGACGACGACGAAGACGCCGCGTGGCGTGCTCGCCGAGGTGACGAGGGAAAGCCGGTCCGAATACTGAATTCCCGGCCGCCTTCACCGGCAAGGGCAAGAAAAAAGGGCGAACAGGTGGCCAGCATGCTCGCCATCCTCGCCGCTGGGCCGAAACCACGGACGACGGCCGCTGGTTCGCGGGTGGGTGAGCCGCGATCGGCGAAGCCCCCTCCCTCCGCGCCACGACACCTTGCCGGTGGCGGCGGAGGACCGGCCCCCATGACGCTTTGATGAAAAAGCACCGGTTCGCAGCCGGTTTTGCTTCACCGGGGCTTTGCGGCTTGCTATCCGGGCGGCCATGGCGCGCCCGGCGCGCGCGAGGGTCTTTCTTCCGGAGTTCGAGATGACCGATCTTACGGTTTTCGGCGTGCCGCTGCTGGCGCTGGTGGGGTTTTCCTTCGCCGCCTACGCCATCGTGGCGAACGACGTGATCCAGACGCTGGGCACCTTCCTGTCCTCGAACGCCAAGCGCTCCTGGGTGACGCTGTGGGCGTTCGCCAGCACCATCATCGTGGCGGTGATGCTTTACGGCTGGTTCGGCTATGACGGCGACATCGCCTTCGACCGCCTGAACTCCATCCCCTATCCCGAGGGCGGGATCCAGTGGTGGCACGTGCTGCCGCCCCTGGTGCTGCTGATCCTGACCCGGTTCGGCGTTCCGGTCTCCACCACCTTCCTCGTCCTCACCATCTTCACCCTCACCGGCGGCGCGGCCACGGCCGGCGTGCTCGGCTCCATGCTGGTGAAATCGCTGCTGGGATACCTGGTGGCGTTCGCGGCCGGCGCGGTGCTGTTCGCGGTGATTTCGCGCACGTTCGAGAAATGGGTGTTCAAGACCGAAGTCGAGGACCATTCCGGCGCCTGGTGGTCGATCCCGGGGGTCGCGCTTATGGTGTGCGTGCTGGTCTATCTGCTCACGCAAGGCCCGGTCCTGCCCGACGTCGAGGCCATGGGCCTGCCGGCCGTCGCCATCACGGTCGTGGCGGCGCTGGCGGTCGCGGTGCTCACCAACCGGCTGAACACCTGGTACGTGCTGCAATGGCTGTCCACCGGCTTTCTCTGGTCGCAATGGCTGATCCAGGATCTGGCCAACATCTTCATCTACCTGCCGCGCGAGACGGTGGTGACGCCCGACGGCGACATCCAGGTCACCTTCTCCATCGGGCTGTTGATCTTCGCCACCCTGCTGATGCTGACGCTGCACGCGATCATCTTCGCGATCCGCGGCGGCGAGATTCAGAAGATCGTGCTGTCCAAGACCAACACCGTGGACGTGCGCTCGGCGACGATCGTCGACTTCATCTACGGCCTGATCCTGATGTATTTCAAGGAGATCAACGACATCCCGATGAGCACGACCTATGTGTTCCTCGGCCTGCTGGCCGGCCGCGAGCTGGCGATCTCGATCATCGGCCGGCTGCGCAAGAGCGGCGAGGCGGTGTTCGACGTGGCCACCGACGTGGTGCGCGCGGGGCTCGGCCTGGTGATCTCGGTGGCGATGGCGCTGTGCCTGCCCTTCCTGGCCACCGGGCAGTGGCCCGATATCGGCCAGGCCCTGTTCAGCGTCGACGCGCCGGCGATGGACGAGACGCTGGAGGGCGCCCCGGTCGAGGATCCGGCCGAAATCCCCGTGGGCGACAGCCCGCCGGATGAGGCCGACGGCTAGAAGACCGGCTTGAACGTCCCCACCGCGCCGACGAGGAGCAGCAGCGCGTAAAGCGCCAGCACCCAGCGGCGCGTGACGTTCATGGCGGCCAGCAGGGGTTTCTCCGTTTCGTCGCTGGAGCCCTCTTCAATGAGGCGGGCGAGCCGCGGACCCACGGGCTTGTAGGCGACGTCGATCATGATCGCCGCGGCGAAGATCAGCGCGAACAGGAGCGCCTTCAGCGCTAGCCAGAACGGCGCCTCCCACAGCCCGGAAAAGCCCGCCGCCGCGAGGCCGGCGTAAAAGGCGCACAGGATCACGGCCAACGCGAACTGGATGCGCTTCAGGAACCCGGCGCGCGCGCTCCGCCCCGCGGCGTAGATCCACCACACCAGCGCCACCCAGACCAGCCCGACCGCCCAGCTCACGGCGATGATCCAGCCGGGCATCGCCGCCCAGCCGCCGAGCGCGGTCATGGTCAGCGAGACCGGCACCATCAGCGCCCAGGCGGTGCGTGGCGCCATGTCGTTGAGCACCAGAAGCTTCAGGAAGTGCAGCCGTGTCTCCAGCGCGTAGGTGTGGCGCTTCCGGAAATGCTGGCCGAGGATGAACACCCCGATATCCCCGCCGAGCCAGGCGACGAACAACAGGATGTGGACGAACACCAGCGCGGTGTAGAGCGATTGGGTATCCAAAGCGGTGGCCCCTTGAAGTCCGCGCCGCCGCGGCGCATGAAAGAGGGGCGGATACGATCGCATCCGCCCCCTGAAGGTGTGGTCCGGACCGGGGACCGGACCTCGGCAAGCAACCGCTGCGCGTCACGGAACGGTCGCCCGAGCCTAGCCGTGAGCGGCGCGCGTCGTCAATTGTTCGGACAAATTTCGCGCGTTCGCCACGGCGCGCCGCGCGGCCTACCGTGGCTCGATCAGCGAATCGTTGCGGGAGTCCGGCGATGACGGACGAAGACGAAAGCCCCAGGGCGGCGTGGATCAAGCTCGCCGCCGCGTCCGCGTTCGGCGGGGCGATGTTGCTGCTGCCCGTGCCCACCGGAGAGACGCTGCAGATCCCGCTGGGCCTGCTCACCGGCTGGGTGCAGGCGCAGGGCGCAGGCGTTCTGCCGGCGATCGTCGTTGCAGTGTGCGTGATCTCGGCCGTCGCCACGGTGCTCTACAGCGCCTTCACGCGGCCGCGCGGCGAGGATCATGGGCTCGACATGCTGTTGCGCCCGGGCCTGGTCTGGACCGGGCTGCGCATCGCCGGGGCGGCGACCGCGGTGATGGTGCTGTTCCAGCTGGGTCCGGACTGGGTATGGAGCGCGGATATCGGCGGGCTGGTGCTCAACGATCTGATGGCGCCGGCCTTCATCACCATCGGGCTCGCCTGCATCGTGCTGCCGTTCCTCACTGAATTCGGGCTGATGGAGCTGGTGGCCGGGCTGGTGGAGCGGTTTTTCCGCCGCGTCTTCACCGTGCCCGGGCGCAGCGCGGTGGACGCGGTCGCCTCCTGGCTCGGCGGCAGTTCGGTGGGCGTTCTGGTGACCGTGAGTCAGTACCGCGCCGGGCTCTACACCGGACGCGAAGCCGCCGTGATCGCCACGAATTTCTCCATCGTCTCCATCGCTTTCGCCTTCGTCATCGTCGAGGCGGTGGGACTGGAGAATTTGTTCTTCCAGTTTTACGGCGTGCTGACGCTATCCGGGATCGTGTGCGCAATGATCATGCCGCGCATCCCGCCCTTGCGCGGCAAGGCCGACGATCTGCTCGCCGAGCATCCCTTGCGCGCCTCCGACCTGGACCAGCCGAGCCTGGGCCGGTCTCTGAACAACGCGCTGAAACGCGCCGACGCCGCGCCGGGCCCCGGCGGGCTTTCGCGCATGATCACGGTGAACGTGCTTGACATCTGGCTGGGGCTGATCCCGGCGGCGATGGTGATCGCCACGCTCTCCATTGCGGTCGCGGAAACCACGCCGGTGTTCGACTGGCTCGGCTGGCCGTTCTACTGGGTGCTCGAAGCGCTGCAGGTGGAAAGCGCGCGCGAGGCCGCGCCGGCCATGGTGATCGGGTTCGCCGACATGTTCCTGCCCGCCCTCATCGCAGCGGATATCAGCTCGGCGCAGACCCGCTTCATCGTCGCAGTGGTGGCGGTGGGCCAGCTCATCTTCATGTCGGAGGTGGGCGTGCTGATCCTGAAATCGGCGCTGCCGCTGAACCTTTTCGACCTGGTGGCGATCTTCGTGCTGCGCACGCTGATCCTTCTGCCCCTCGCGACGCTGGGCGCGGCGCTGCTGCTTTAAGGGCGGACGGAGCTGCTTCAGCCAGGTGGCGCAACCTTGTGCTAGCCGCGTGGCCGTACGCTTTCGGCAGCGCCGCGCTTTGCGGCGTTTGCGCAGCGCCTTCGGGCCGTTCTGACGCATTCCCCGCCAGAGGCGAAGCCATCCGCCGCGCCTATCCGTCCCGGCGCGGCAGGGTGGCGGGCCCGTCATCGGGATCGCGCGGCGCCTGCGGGACGGTGACGCCCTCCACCTCGCGGTCGAGCATGTCGTCTTCGTCACCATCATCATCGCCGAAGCCGAAGAAGTTCAGCCGGTCGAAATCGAACAGATCGCCGCCGCCGAACGGATCGTCGTCATACTCGGTGCGCCAGGAGAGCGCGACGCCCGCCTGGCCGTCGGCCGACAGGCGCGAGAGCAGGGTGAAGCGGCGCGTCAGCTCCCACTCGATATTGGAGGACGGCGCCGCCGACGAGCCGGCGCTTTCCAGCTCCAGATAGACGCCCTCGGTCAGATAGCGTCCGCCCGACACCACCGTGCCGCCTTCGGCGTCCTGGCGCACGCCGAGCTGGTCGAGCCCCGACGCCTGGCGCAGCACGCCCAGCGGATCGAACCCGCCGCCGCCGGACACCGAGGCCAGAGACGCGGCGAGCTGGGCGGCCTGCAGGCCGGTGAGATTGGCCGCGCCCTCTCCGAACAGGATGCGGCTGGCCACTTCGTCCTCGGGCAGGCTGGGCGAAGAGCGCAGATCGACCGAAGGATTGGTCACCGGACCTTCCGCCACGATGCGCGCGGTGATGTCGCGCTCATCGCGCACGGCCGTCACCTCGAGCTGCGCATCGCGCGGATCGCCGGTCAGGCGCACCAGCCCGCTTTCGATGTCGAACACCCGGCCCAGAAGGTCGGCCCGGCCGCGCGCCACGCGCGCCGAGCCGTAGACCTCAGGATCGGCGAGCGTGCCGGCGATCTGCATCTCCAGCCCCCATTCGGTGTCGAAATTCGATCCGCGCGCGAACACGCGCCGCGGCGCGGAGATGGTGTAGTCGAGCGTGATCGAGGGCCCCTCGCCCCCGCCCGTATCCGGTTCGCGCACGCCCGCCGGCACGTTGATTTCGGTCACTTCGATGCTGGGGATGGACGGCCGGCCGGCGTCGGGCGGGCTGATCTCGGCGCGATCGATCACGGCCGCCCCGCCGATCGAGCCCTCTCCGTCGGCCAGACGGAACACCGCATCGCCGCTGGCCGTCGCCCTGACGTCATCGCGGCCGACAACCTGAAACGCCTCGAACACGGCGCGGGCGCGCGCGCTCAATCCGCCGGCGAACCCCACCCGCCCGTCAGCCGACAGCGTGCCGCCCTGGCCGTCGGTGGCCGACAGCTCGGTGATCTCCGCGCGGCTCTGGGTGAAGTTCGCGCGCATCAGCAAATCCTGCAGCAGCAGCCCGGCGCGATTGTCGGAGAAGCGTGCATCGGCGAGCACAGCCTCTCCCACGAGTTCGGGATCGCCCACCGTGCCGGATGCGCGCGCATCGATCTGCACATCGCCCGTGAGGTCCTGTCCCGAGACCAGGTGGAAAGCGGCGAACGGGCCGATACGCCCTTCCACGGTGATCTCCGCACGCAGCGGATTGGCCGGCGCAGTCAGATCGGCGGGCGCGGACACCGGCCCTGTGCGCACGACCCCGTCCGCGAGCGCGGTGAAATCCGGCCCGTCCGCCCGCGCGCCGACCTCCAGGCGCTCGCGATTGAGATCGACGGTCACCGCCCCGTCGAGCGCGCGGTCAAGATCGACGTCGGCCGGGCGCAGCTCCTCGCCGCGCACCACCGCCTGCCCGCTCCACACCCCGCCGGCGCGCGAGAAGGACAGCTCGCCCGACAGCGCGCCCGCCACCGGTTCGCGCGCGCGGCGCAAGGAGAGGATGGCGGCGGGCACGTCGATCAGGCTCGCCGTCAGGCGCTGGGCTTCGCCGCCGCGATAGCCGAGCCGCATGCGCCCTTCGCCGACGGAGAGATCGGCTTGCGCGGTCAGCGGATCGCCGCCCGACACCGAAAGCGGCTCGCGCGTCGCGATCGAAATCGTTCCGTACTCCCCGGTCAGGTCCGCGGTGAGCTGCAACGGGCCTCCGGCGAGCTGAGCGCGGCCCTCGGCGTCGAACGCGAACGGCGCGCCGTACGCCCCGTCGGCGATGAGCGAGAAACGCGCGTCTTCAAGCGGTCCCTGAACGGTGAAGTCGAAGCGGTCGAAATAGCTCATATCGCCCGCGATGAGGTCTTCGGCGGACGCAGTGACGTCGAGCGCGCCGTCTTCAAGCCGGGCCAGGAGCGCGAGAGATCCGAACCCCTCAACCGGGGCGATGTCGAGATCGGCGCTGATCGCGCCGGGCGCCACGTCCGCCGAGCCGTCCACCCTCAAGCCGCCCGCCCGGCCGCTGAGGCCGGTGAGCTGCAGCTGCTCGCCCTGGCGGGCGAAATCGGCGGCGAGGTCCACAGGCCCGCGCGGGCTGTCGCCGGTGAGACGGGCCTCCCCGGCGAGCTGGTCGGGCGGGCCGGCGATTTCGGCGCGCAGGCGCGCATCACTCACCTCCACCGGCCCAGCGCTCACCTCGCCGGCGTTCGCGTCGATGCGCGCATCCACCCCGTCTGGCCCGTATCGCGCCTCGAAGGCGGCCTGAAGCGTGCCGGCCAGCGAAACCCCGGCCACCGGAGATTCGCCGGAATAGACCGCCTCGCCGGAGAATTCGAACTGTTCGCCGGCCTGCGCGCCGGCCGCGTCCACCACAAGATCCGGGCTCTGGACCTGAAGCCGGTCGAATTCCAGACCGCCCTCGGCGGTGCGGCGCGCGTCCACCTCGGCGCTGACGGGGCCGGTGAGCCGGTCGGCGAGGCCGCCGGCGGGATCGAAACCCGACGCGCTCGCCTGAAAATTCACCACGCCGTTGAAGCCGCCCTGCGCCGACACCTCCACCGCACCGCGCCCGGACAGCTGATCGGTGAGCACGGCCACATTGAAATCGCCGCTGGAGAGATCGATGTCGAACTGCCGAGCGCCTATATCCACCACGCCCGCCGCCGACAAGCGCCCGGAGGCCGCGGCGGCGCGCGCGCGCTCGACGGTGAGGCGCTCGGCTTCGGTATCGTAGACCACCTGCGCATCCACGCCCGGCGCCGTCCCGAGAAGATCGCGCACCGCGTCATTGTCGTAGCGCGCGCCCTGCGTGGTCAGATCACCGCTCACCGAAAGCCGCCCGGCGGGGCCGGAGACGGTGAGCGGGCCGGACACCCGGGAGAAGCCGTACTCGCCGGGAAGATCAAGACCTTCAGCCGTCACGTCACCCGAAAACCGCCAGCTCCCGCCGGAGAGATCGACCCGGCCGTTCTCCACCTGAATTTCCTCGGCCGCGACCTCGCCGCCGGTGGCCGTGGCGACGAAGCGGGAGCCGGCGCGTCCGTTGAGGGCGAATACGCGGCCGTCCTGCGGGCGCACGGTGAGGGTCGCCTCCGGCGCACCGAGGCGGATCTCCGCATCATAGAGCCGCGGCGAAGACAAGCCGCCGTCCAGCGGCAGGCTCACGGCGAACTCCGCCGGACCGCCCAGCAAGGTCTGCAGGCGTTCGAACTGCGGCCATTGGCCGGGGCGCACCAGGCATTCTGCGGACAATCCGCCCGCGCGCCATTCGGCGGTGACCCGCAGCGCCTCGTCGCCGCCCACATGCACGTGCGCCTCGCCGGCGCCCTCATCCAGGCCGCCGCGCGCCTCGATCACCGCGCGCGCACCCTGCCGTTCAGCCTGGAGCAGGCGAGCGAGCGGCCCGCCGGGCGCGGCCTCCACGCGGGCGTCGATGACCAGCGCGTCCCCGTATTGGAACCGGGCGTCGATCGTGTCGCCGGCCGCGTCCAGACGTTCGGCGTTCAGCCGCCCGTCCCAGGCGCCGGCCTCCCGTCCGAACCCGGCCGAGACGGTGTAATCCGACTCAGGTCCCGCGACGCCGTCGGCGAGATGAAGCACGCCGATTTCGGCGCTCGACAGATCGATGTCCCAATCAAACGATCCGCCGCCGCCTTCGGTCTCGGCGCGCTCGGGCCGGCGCAGAACCTCCACACGCGCCGCGGAGACCGCCTCGATCTCCACCCGGCGGGTGAGCAGCGCGGCCGCGTCCCAGCTGCCCGCGGCCTCGACCCCCGACAGGACCGGCGATGTCAGGTAGAGTTCGCGTGCCCTCGCCGCCCCCAGAAGGTGCGTCAGGAACCAAGTTCCGCCGTAATCGCCCGACAGGCCGACCTTGGCGAAGGCCGTGGTCAGCTTGGCGTCCTCGGCGGCGATCCGAAGGTCGCAAGACAACG
>JBKHAZ010000069.1:0-10819 GCA_046542605.1 Oceanicaulis sp.
GTGCCGGTACTGGTCTGTCTCGATCTGCAGATGGAGTTCATCGCCCCGGGCCGGCCCTTCGCCGATCCGGACGGAGATGCGGTCGGCGCGGTGTGCGCCGACATCATCAAGCGCGCCCGGGCCGCGACCTGGACGGTCGTGCATGCTCAGCTGCACCAGGGCGGGCCGCTCATGGCCGGCATGGGCATGACCCAGCCGATCCCCGGCTGCGAGCCGCGGCCCGGAGAAGTGCTGCTGCGCCGCGCCGGCGTGTCGGCTTACGCCCACCCCGATCTTGACGGCATCCTGGAAGGCGCGCTCGGCGCGCGGGCGTATCTCATGGGCTTTTCGGCGGGCACGTCCTTGAACACCACCTTGTTCGACGCGCAGGACCGCGGCCATGATCTTGTCCTGATCGAAGATGCGGTCGGCGCCGCGGACGTGGGCGAATGGGCCTCCAACGAGAACCGCGCCTTGTGTGTCGACACCGCACGCAGCATGGGGCGTGCGGTCCAGCTTGCGGAGATCCGCGACCTCGCCGGCGCCGGCGCCGCCGATTCGGCGCGAGCCTGACTTTATTTGCGCGCCCTGAAGCGGCGCGCATAGACACTCTCCACCGTATGCTTGAGCCGGGTGTGCTCGGCTTCTTCGCCGGTTTCGGCGCCGCTCGCCGCGCGCACCTCGCCCGTTAGCCCCAGTCCGGCGCGATCGAGCGCGATCACCTGGACGATGGGCGTTCCCGCCGGCAGAACGAAGCGGCCTGGGCCGCCGCGCCAGACGAACGGGACGTTCACCCGCGCCGCGAACCGGTCGGCGTCGACGATGCCGGTGAAATTCTGGAACGGCAGCTCGAAATGGTTGAAGGGCTGGGTGAACATCACCGACACGCCCTCCGGCGCGGCGACGCGCCAGGGCAGGGTCCATTTCAGCGGGTGGGCGTAGCCGAACGGCGGATTGGGCCCGCCGATCTGGCCGGGATGGTGGCGGGTGATCTGTTCGAATCCTGCTTCCGGGTCGTCCTGGAACAGCACCTGGCCGTGCGCGTCGGTCTCGAAAAAGACATTGCGCGCCAGCGGGAAGATCCAGCCCGCCGCAAAGGCGTCGGTGACCGGCATGCAGGCTTTCACCGTCAGGGCCGGCAGCCCGTCCGCGCCGGGCATGCCCATCTCCCGCGGCAGATTTCGCATCCAGTCGGGCAGGAAGCGGCCCGCCGGCTGCGGTTTCGGCAGATGGTCCTCCATCTCCGGCGAACACAGGAACCGCACTGTTCCAGCCGCCGTCTCGCCCGCCTCGCGCGCTCCGCCAAGGGTGTCGGCCGTCATGTTCGCCTCCCGCCGTGACAGGGTCAGGAAGCCACGGCGTCGGGTCAAAGTCGAGCGCGGCGCACCTGGGCCGGCGCTTGCGTCGGACGCGTGAACGCGCTCCTCTTCCGCTCATGTCAAAGTCCCGGGAGGTTTCCATGATCCGTTTCGCCGCCGCCGCCGCTCTTGCGCTGTCCGTCACCGCTCCCGCGCTCGCTGACGAGCCGCGCTGGTCCATCGTGGTCCATGGCGGCGCCGGCGTGATCGAGCGCGGCGACATGGATGAGGCCACCGAGGCGGCCTACCGGGCGGCCATGAACGATGCGGTGGAGGCCGGCGGCCAGATCCTCGCCGGGGGCGGGTCCGCGATCGATGCGGTGGAGACCGTCATCCGCGCGCTGGAGGATGATGCGAAGTTCAACGCAGGGCGCGGCGCGGTCTTCACCAGCGAAGGCCGGATCGAACACGACGCCTCGATCATGCGCGGCTCCGATTTTCAGGCCGGCGCGGTGGCGGGCGTCACCGGCGTGCGCCATCCCATCACCCTGGCGCGCGCGGTGATGGAGCACTCCCCCCACGTGATGCTGCAGAGCGACGGCGCGGAAAGCTTCGCCGACGAGCGCGGGCTGGAGCGCGTGCCGGAGCGGTATTTCTTCACCGAGCGGCGCTGGGCCTCCATGGAGCGGGCCAATATGCGCATGGGGCTTGATGTCCCGCCTCGGCCTGAGGGCGCGCCGGAGGCCGAGCCGGTGGATGAAGGCGCGCTCGAGCTGATGGAGCGCGAACACGCGTTTGGAACCGTCGGCGTAGTGGCTATGGACGAGACCGGGGAGATCGTCGCGGGCACCTCCACGGGCGGGACCACGTCCAAGCGGTGGGGTCGGGTGGGCGATTCCCCGATCATCGGCGCGGGCACCTACGCCACGCCCGATTGCGGCGTCTCGGCGACGGGCGCCGGCGAATATTTCATCCGCCTGAACGTGGCGGCGCGCATCTGCACCTATTACGAACTCGGCGCCGGCGCGGACGAGGCGATGGAGGCGGTGATCATGGACGCGCTGGGCGATCTCGGCGGGGATGGCGGCGTGGTGATGCTCGCCGGCGGCGAGCCGGCCTGGGCGTTCAACACGCCGGGCATGTACCGGGCGAGCCTTGAGGACGGCGGCCAACCGGTGGTGTCGATCTACGGCGACGAGGAGTAGGGCGGGCTGGGCCAGGCTTCCTCGCGCCCCTTCCATTTAGTTTCAAATGTAACTAAATTCTTCACCGAAGCCGCACGCCACCGGAGAGCGCCCATGGCCCGCAAATGGATTTACGCCAGCCGCACCGAAGGAACCGCTTCGCGCCAGGCCCACGCCGATTTTCCCAAAGAGGCGCCCTATGAGCGTGAGATGAGCAAGGAGGGGTTCTTCGGCCCCGCCGCCTTCCTGCACCACAAGCGCCCGCCCACCGGCTGGACCGATTTCGACGGGCCGCTGAAACCGCGCGCGTTCGATCTCACCCGGCTCAACATCGCCGAACCCTCGCCCTGGGGCGCGGCGCGCGTGCTCTACAACAAGGCCTGCGACGTGCGGTTCTGGAAGCTCGACAAGGCGATGGACACGCTGGCGCGCAACGGCGACGGCGACCAGCTCTTGTTCATCCACGCCGGCGCGGGATCGCTGTTCTGCGATTTCGGGCATCTCGAATACGCGGCGGGCGACTACATCGTTCTGCCGCGCGGGACCATGTGGCGGCTCGCGCCGTCAGACCCCACCGCGGTGCTGATGGTGGAGGCGACCAACACCCACTACACCCTGCCGGACAGGGGCCTCGCCGGCCCTCACGCCGTGTTCGACCCGGCGATCCTGGACGTGCCGGCCATGGACGAGGCGTTCAAGGCCCAGCAGGCCGACGAGGACCAGGAATGGGTCGTGCAGGTGAAGAAGCGCGGTGAGGTCTCCACCATCACCTATCCGTTCAATCCGCTGGACGCGATCGGCTGGCACGGCGAGCTGCATCCGGTGCGGCTGAACGTGAAGGACATAAGGCCGCTGATGAGCCACCGCTATCACCTGCCGCCCAGCGCCCACACCACCTTCCTGTCGGACCGGTTCGTCATCTGCACCTTCGCCCCGCGCCCGTTCGAGACCGATCCCGGCGCGCTGAAAGTGCCGTTCTTCCACAATAACGACGATTACGACGAGGTGCTGTTCTATCACGCCGGCGACTTCTTCAGCCGCGACAATATCGATGCGGGCATGATGACCTTCCACCCCTCCGGCTTCACCCACGGCCCGCACCCCAAGGCGCTGAACAACATGATGGAGCAGAAAAAGCCGGCCACGGACGAATACGCGGTGATGATCGACACCCGCGATCCGCTGGAGGTCGGCGAGGGCGCGGCGAGCGTGGAGAACCCCGACTACGTCAACAGCTGGAAGCCGAAGCCGGCGGCGGAGTAGGGTGCACCCCCACCTTGACCCTGCCCAAGGAGGAGGAGGGAGCGCGCCGCCTCAAACTTCATTCCCCTCCGCTGAGGGGAGGGCCAGGGTGGGGTGTAGAGCCGCCCGAAGAATTTGAACCAGTCATAGAAAGGACCTCCCCATGAAACTCGCCACGCTGAAATCCGACTCCCGCGACGGTCGCCTGGTGGTGGTCAGCAAGGATCTGGCGTATTGCGCCGACGCCACCATGATCGCGCCGACGCTGCAGGCCGCGTTGGACGACTGGAGCCGGTGCGAGCCCGAGCTGCGCACCCTGTCTCAGGAGCTGGAGCGCGAGACCATTCCGCGCGAGCGCTTTCACGAGCATGACGCCATGAGCCCGCTGCCCCGCGCCTTCCAGTGGGCGGACGGCTCGGCCTACGTCAATCACGTGGAGCTCGTCCGCAAGGCGCGCGGCGCGGAGATGCCGGAGAGCTTCTGGGAAGATCCGCTCATGTATCAGGGCGGTTCGGACAAGTTCCTCAGCCCGCGAGATCCGATCCCGCTGGGGGATGACAAATGGGGCTGCGACTTTGAGGGCGAGGTGGCGGTGATCACCGGCGACGGGCCGCAGGGCCTGTCGGTCGACGAGGCGGCCAAGCAGATCCGCCTTCTCATGCTGGTCAACGACGTCAGCTTGCGCGGCCTCATTCCGGGCGAGCTCGCCAAGGGGTTCGGCTTCTTCCAGTCCAAGCCGCCGAGCGCGTTTTCGCCGGTGGCGGTGACGCCGGACGAGCTCGGCGACAAATGGGACGGGCGCAAGGTTCACCTGCCGCTCACCAGCTGGCTCAACGGCGAGAAGTTCGGCGAACCGGACTGCCATGTGGACATGACGTTCGACTTCGCTCAGCTGGTCGCCCACGCGGCGAAGACGCGGCCGCTCACCGCCGGCTCCGTCATCGGTTCGGGCACCATCTCCAACAAGCTCGACGGCGGGCCCGGCAAGCCGGTGAGCGAGGGCGGCAAGGGCTACTCCTGCATCGCCGAGATTCGCATGATCGAAACGATCCAGGACGGTGAGCCGAAGACGAAATTCATGACGCCGGGCGACACGATCCGCATCGAGATGCTCGATGAGACCGGCAAATCCATCTTCGGCGCCATCGAGCAGGAAGTCGTGCGCTACGACGGGTAGGGCTCGGCGAACCGTAGAGCCGGGACCTGTTTCGGGCTTGAGCGCCAGCCTTGCCCGGGGTCCCGCCTCGGCGCGCGGATATACCCGGGCTCGGTCGGGATTCCCTGTTTTGATTACAAAACCACCGGCGCCAGCGCGAATGGCAGAATAACCAACGCCGCGGCCAGCCAGCGCGCCCGGCCCATGCCGCGCCAGGTCCGGACGAGCCCGCTGCGCCAGCGCGGCGCTTCCTTTTCCTGCTTGGCGATGCGCAGCGTGTAGATCACGACGCCGGTGATCGCGAGGCCGCTTAAGACGGCCCCGAACACAAACCACAGCGTCTTCGTCCAATACCCGCCGAAGGTTCCAAAATGCAGCGGATCGGCCGCTTCGGCGATGCGGACATGAAGGCTTAAGGCGGACGGGTCCACCTCGCCGAGGATCGCGCCCGTGGCCGGGTCGGCCCAGACCGTGTTGGCCCGCGGGCGCACCAGGATCGCCCGGTTGGAATAGCCCTGGATCTGAAACAGGCCGTCCTCGCCGCGCGGCCAGTAGACCTGCGCGATGCGAAAGTCGGGCCGCTCGGCGAGAAGCTGCGCCACGGCCCGGTCCATCGCCTCGCCGGGCGAGCCGGCGGCTGGAAGCGCTTCGGCGATGCTGACGCGATCGGCAGGGCGAGCGGGGTTCGCCGCCGGCGCGGCGCCGCCCCATTGCTCGATGAAATACCAGAAGCTGGTGATGATCATCAGCACCACGAACCAGATCGACCAGAGCCCGGCGAAGCGGTGCAGATCGCCGATGAAGGCGCGCGCCGTGCGTCCCTTTGGAAGACGGAAAAAGCCGCGCCACCATTTCTTGTAGACCCAGAACGAGGTGACCAGGCTCACCGCCAGGAACAGCGCGGCGAGGGTGACGAGCGAGACGCCCCATTTCACCGGGATCATCAGATGCCGGTGGCCGTTGCGCAGAAAGCGCTGAAACCCGGGCCAGGGCCCGGTTCCCGTCACCGCTCCGGTGCGCGGATGGACGTAGATGTGGAACGGACCGTCATCCGACCCCATGACCACGTCGAAGGTCGACGCCGGATGGATCGGGCCGTAGACGTTGAGCACCTGCGCATCCGGCGCGTGGGCCGCGGCGGCTTCGCTCACCGCGCCCCAGCTCGCCCGGTCCTCAACGGCGGTGGGCGCGGCCCACATGGCGGGGCGGGCCATCCAGTCCATTTCGTACGAGAACACCGCCAGCGTGCCGGTGATGAAGACGAAGGCCAGAAACAGCGACATCTGCAGACCCGCCCATTGGTGCAGGCGCCACCAGATGGAGCGCTTCTTGGCCGGTTTCGCTGCGGCGGCCGGACGCGCGGACGCCGCCCCGGGAGAGCCCGGGGCGGCGCCGGCGCGGTGTGTGGTCCGCTCTACCACCGCCGCGTCAGTTCGAGGAAGACCGAGCGCGGCGCGCCGGGGAAATGCCCGGTGCGGTCGATGAACCCGGACGCGGCATAGGTCTCGTCGAACAGATTGTCCGCCCGCAGCACCGCGCGCCAGGCCTCTGTCTCGTAGATCAGCGAAGCGTCGAAGATGATGTAGGGACGCACCTTCTGGCCGGACAGCGACTGGCGCACATCCACATAGTCGCCGCCGAAGGCGATGGCGGTGTTCACTTGCGGGAATTGATAGCGCGTCCAGAAGCCGACGGTGTGTTCGGGCGCGTTGGCGAACTTGTCGCCGACCGCGTTTCCGATGCCGCCGGTCCCGGCGTCTTCGGTGATGCGCGCATCGTTATAGGCGTAGGAGGCGGTGCCCACCCAGTTCGGGGTGATGTCCGCGGTGACGTCGAATTCGAAGCCGTCGCTGGTCACCTCGCCGAAGGAGATCAAGGCGCCCGCCGGGGCGTTCGGATCGGGATCGGTCTGCGCGATATTGGTGCGCACGATCGAATAGCCGGACACGCTGCCCTGGACCCGACCGCCGTTCAGCTCGAAGCGAAGCCCGCCTTCGACGATCTCGCCCTCGCTGGGGTCGATGAGGTTTCCCTGCGCGTCGAAGGAGCCGGGCCCGGCCGGTTCGAAGCTGTCGGCGTTCTGGACGAAGGCGCTCACCTCGTCGGTGACGCGGTAGACGGCGCCGAGCCGGTAGGTCACCGCCTCGTCCTGCGCGCTTCCCGACACGACGGTCCCGTCGTCGAGGCGCTGCGTGGTGGTGTCCTCGAACGTGTCGAACCGAAGGCCGCCGGTGAGGATCAGCCGATCGACCGTGAGTTCGTTGAGCACGTAGGCGCCGGCCCGCTCGGTGTCGAAGAAGCGGTCGCCGAACGGCGCCGTCGTCGCGTAGCTCGACGGGTCGGTCTGCCCGTAAACCGGGTTCAGCAGCCCCAGCGGATTGGGATCGCCGTCATCATTGGCGATATTGCCACCCCGCGCCCGATCATAGACCAGGCCGCGTTCGTCGGTGAACCAGTCCGCGCCCACGAGCACCCGGTTCGCCATCCCGGCGATCTCGGTCTCCCAGACGGCGTTGGCGCCCGCCGACCAGGATTCGCCGGGGCGCACCTGGTCGCGGAACTCACGCACCATGACAAGCTCGGCGTCGGCCGGGTTCGTCACGACGGCCCCGTCTGCATCAAGGAGTTGGCCGAGCGTGTTCTGGCGCGGAAACAGGCCGAGCGGCTCGTGGTATTGCTGACGCTCCTCGGCGTCGTTGTAGCGCACCGCGAAATCGGCGGTGAGGGCGTCGCTGAATTCATAATCCACCCGCGCCTGGAGCACGGTCGATTCAAGGCGCAGGAAGTCGCTCGCCTCATTGTGGTTCCAGCGCCGGTCGGTGAGGAAATTGCCGAGATCGTCGGCCGGGACGCCGCGCAGGCGGTTGCCGCCGAGATCCTGGTCGTAACGGGTCGCCTGCAGCACCAGCTCGCCGCGCCCGAGATCGAAGCCGAGGCCGGCGTCGAAGATCTGGGTCGTGCTGTCGGCGTTGCGGCGCGGCTGGTTCAGGTCCTCGAAGAACACCCCGCCGCGCGCGGAGACGCGGTCCGACAGTTCGCGCTCGATTTCGGCCGAGGCGCCGTAGCGGCCTTCGGTTCCGATCACCAGGCTGGTCTGCGCCAGGTCGCCCTCGCCGGGTTTCTTGGTGACGTAGTTGAAGACGCCGCCGGGCGCGCCTGGCCCATAGAGCATGCCCGAGGGGCCTTTGAGGTATTCCACCTGACGCACGTTGAAGAGCTGCGGCACCGAAAAGCCGGCATAGGGATCGCCGCGAAGCCCGTCGAAGAAGATCCCTTCCTGGCGGAAGCCGCGCGCGGTGACGCCGGCATAGCTGAACGTGCTGACGCCGGAGAGATTGCGGTAAAGATCGGCCGCGTCGCGCGCGCCCTGGTCCTCGATGAGCCGCTCGGAAATGACCTGGATGGTCTGGGTGGACAGGAGCGGCTCCACCGGCAGCTTGCCGCCTTCGATCTCGCCTACGCGATACAGGGCGCGCGCCCGGCCGGTGACAATGACCGTATCTTCCGGATCGGCCGTGGGATCGACGCTTTCCGGCGTCTGGGAGACCGCCTGAGAGCTGATCAGAGCCGCGACGAGTGCGGCGCTTGAAACGCCGGCGAATGAAATGCGCATGGTGGAGAACCCCCGCTTCAATACGTGTTAACTGAGAACAAGGCGCAGAAATCAAATATGAGAATGAATGTCAATTGCGCGCTGCCGCGTTGCAGCCGCCGTGGAACAGCGCCTGGGAGGTATGGACTGTTCAGGGGAAGGCCGCATGGCCGAAGCAACCCTGGAAGAAGGCACCATATCCCGCATTCTTCGTCACGCCGTGACATTCCTGCCGCAGCTTCTGGGCCAGTTCAAAGCTGGCGTCGCGGACGACGCGGATCGCGCCCGGCGCCGCGCCGCCACCAGGCTTGCAAACCTAGTTCACGTTCGACGTGGAGCGTTTCAGCACGTAGCGCTCTCCGTCGAACCCCTCGAACAGCTCTGCGCACTTGGGATGTCCCACCGCGCCGTTGTGGGCGTCAGGCAAGAGATTCTGCTCGGACACGTAGGCCGGGTAAAAGGTCTGCTCGTTTTCCGCCAGCAGATGATAGAAGGGCTGGTCCTTGATCGGGCGGATCTGTTCGGGGATGGCGAGCCACCACTCTTCGGTGTTCGCAAATTCGGGATCGACGTCATAGACCACGCCACGAAACGGGAAGAGGCGGTGGCGCACGACGTCGCCGATTGAAAATTTCGCCTGGCGCATGGCGGACATGGTCGCTTGGCTCCGTTGATGCCGAATTGATTATAAGGCGCTTGCTTGCGGCGTGGAGGGGCGGTCCGCAGCGCCGGGGCACGCATCGCTTTTCGTTTGCGGCGGGCGTGTTATCCTGTCGTCCAAATGAAGTGACTTGGTCTGGACGGTCCTTGACCATGGCGAGCGCCCTGCGGCGCGCCGGGTCCGGGCGTCCGGGCGCGAAAGGACAAGCGACATGGCGAAGGACGCCGCCGGACCACCCCCGGGGCGGCCGCGGCCGAATCGGGGCCGGCGCGACGGCGCGCAGGATCCGGTGTACGGAGCGATCGATCTCGGCACCAATAATTGCCGCATGCTGCTGGCGCGCCGCCTGCGCAAGGGGTTTCGCGTCATCGACGCCTATTCCCGCATCGTTCGTCTCGGCGAGGGGATGACCGCGTCCGGGCGCCTGTCGGACGAGGCCATGGACCGCGCCGTCGCCGCGCTTCAGGTATGCGCCGACCGCATGAAAAAGCACGGCGTGCTGAAGATGCGCTGCATCGCCACCGAAGCCTGCCGGGCCGCCGCCAACGGCGATGAGTTCATTGCGCGCGCGACAAAGGAAACCGGCCTGCCGCTGGAGATCATCCCGGCTGAAGAAGAGGCCCGCCTCGCCGTCCAGGGCAGTCTCGACCTGATGGACGAGCAGATGGACGCGGCGCTGGTTCTCGACATCGGCGGGGGCTCCACCGAGCTGTGCTGGGTCGACCTGGCCGAATGGCGCAATCGCGGCGGCTATGAAAGCGGCGGCAAGCCGCCCCTGCGCGGGTGGTCGACGAACCCGAGGGCGCCGCCGCGCGCGACGCCTGGTACGCCGAGATGAAGGCGTTCGCCGCCAAGCACCTGAAACCGCCCAAGGGCGCGCGGCGTCTGCGGCCGGTGTTCGACGCGGGCAAGGCCCACCTTGTGGGGACCTCGGGCACGGTGACCTCGGTCGCCGGCGTTCACCTCAATCTCGAGCGCTATATGCGCGACAAGGTGGATGGTTTGTGGATGAGCGCCGCCGAAGCGCGGATCGCGTGCCGGCGGCTGTCCTCGCGCGATCGCGCAGGCCGGGCGCAGGAAGGCTGCATCGGCGAGGAACGCGCCGATCTGGTGCTCGCCGGCTGTGCAATCTATGAGGCTGTGCTCGACGCCTGGCCTGTGGATCGGGTGCGCATCGGGGACCGGGGTCTGCGCGAAGGCATGCTGCACAACCTGATGCGTCCGCGCCGGCGGCGCGGCAAGCGTGGCGGGTCCGGCGGCCGCCACAAGCGCGGGAAGGGTGCAGCATGAGCGAGGACGGCGAAGGCGGCGGCGAAGGCGGCGAAAAACGCCGCCGGCGGCGCTCGGGCCCGGTCACCAAGGGCGGGGACGCACGCGCGGCCAAGCAGTTTCACACCAAGGTGAAGACGGCGCGCGGGCGCAAATACTCCTCCAAGCTCTGGCTGGAGCGTCAGCTCAACGATCCGTACGTGGCGCGCGCCCGGCAGGAGGGCTATCGCTCGCGCGCGGCCTACAAGCTGATCGAGCTCGACGACAGGTTCGGCCTGATCAAGCCGGGCATGCGCGTCGCGGACCTGGGCGCTGCGCCGGGCGGCTGGGCGCAGGTGGCGGTCAAGCGCGGCGCAGCGCATGTGGCCGGCGTCGATCTGCTGGAGATGGAGCCGGTGCCCGGTGCGGTCCTGCTGACGCTCGACTTCACCGAGCCGG
>JBKHAZ010000070.1:0-10694 GCA_046542605.1 Oceanicaulis sp.
ATACCTTCGCCCATGGCGACAGCGCGGCGATGGGTCCTGCAGAGACCGAAGCCGACTGCGCCCGCAATCGCCGCTTTCTGGAGCTCGCAGGCCATGACGGCGCGCTTGAGAGCTTCGCCTTCCCCTACGGCGAAGCGGCGGTGGGCGCGCAATCGGCGCTGTTGAAGCGCTATCGCTGTCTTCGCGGCGTGCGCCCCGGGGTGAACCGGACCGGCGCCGATCGCGGCCTGCTCAAGGCGGTCCCCCTGGACGGCGGCGAAGCCGGGCTGAAGCGCGCCCTGAACTGGGTCGAGAATGCGGCGCTTAAACCGGGCTGGCTCATCTTTTACGGCCATGACGTGCGCGGCGCGCCGGGCCCATGGGGCTGCACGCCGGATTTTCTGGACACGATTTGCCACACGGTGGAACGCGCCGGGTTCGAGGTGCTGCCCGTACGCGGCGTTCTGGACCGGATCGACGCGTGAGCCTCGCGGTCCTGATCCCCACCTTCCGGCGCAATGACAGTCTCGCCCGCGCGCTGCGCAGCGTCTTCGCCCAGAGCCTGACTCCCGATGAGATCGTCGTGGCCGACAACGACCCGGACGCCGGCGCCCGGCCGGTGGTGGAAACCTTGCGCGCCCATGCGCCCTGCCCCATCGTCTACATTCACGCCGCCGAGCCCGGCGTGGCCAATGCCCGCAATGCGGGCTTCGCCGCGACGCGCGCACGCCGCATCGCCCAGCTCGACGATGATGAAAGCGCGCCGCCGGGCTGGCTCGCAGCGCTGGACGCCGTGCGCGCGCACACCGGCGCGGCCGCCGTGTTCGGTCCGGTGAGCCCCGAAACCGCCGATGGCGCGGCGTCGGCCTTCGTCGACGCCTGGATCGCGCGGCTGTATGCGCGCACGCCCGCGCTGGAAGACGGCGTTGTCGCCAGGCCGTTCGGCTGCGGCAATTCGCTGATCGACCGGAACGCCTGCGCCCTGCCGGAGCCGGTCTTCGATCCGCGCGCCAACGAGACCGGCGGCGAGGACGATCTTCTGTTCTCGCACCTTGCGCGCGCAGGCGCGGTGTTCGCGTGGGCCTCGCAGGCCGGCGTGATCGAACATGTCGAGGACGGCAGGCTGCGGCTTTCCCATCTCGCCCGCCGCGCCTTCGCCTTCGGACAGGGACCGAGCCAGACGGCCGCCCATGAAGGACAGCCGCTCGCCGTGGCGGGATGGATGATGGTGGGCGCGGCCCAGCTTCTCGCCTGCGGCCTCGCCGCCGGCCCGGCGGCGCTTCTAAGCCGGAAAACCGGCGCGGCGCTGGCCGACAAGGCCGTCCAGGGCGCCGGCAAGCTCATCTGGTCCGACTTCGCCGCTCCGCGGTTTTACGGGCGGGCGAAGGCGGACTGAACGCTTGCCGCCCGCCTTGAGGGGGAGGACATCCGCCTAAGCCGCCACCCCTTCGGCCAGCTTGAACTTCGCCTCGGTCTTCTCGGTGATCTCCTCGATCGTCACCTCCGGCGCCAGCTCCACAAGCTCCAGCCCGTCTTCGGTCACGTCGAACACGCCCAGCGTGGTGATGATGCGGTCCACGCACGCCTCGCCGGTCAGCGGCAGGGAGCATTTGTGCAGGAGCTTGGGTTCGCCGGCCTTGTTGGTGTGGTCCATGATCACGACGACGCGCTGCACGCCGGCCACGAGGTCCATGGCCCCGCCCATGCCCTTGACCATCTTGCCGGGGATCATCCAGTTGGCGATGTCGCCGGTCTCCGACACCTCCATCGCGCCCAGGATCGACAGGTTGATGTGCCCGCCGCGGATCATGGCGAAGCTGTCGGCGGAGCTGAAATAGCTCGTGTGCGGCAGTTCGGTGATGGTCTGCTTGCCGGCGTTGATGAGGTCGGGATCGACTTCGGTCTCGCGCGGGAACGGGCCCATGCCGAGCATGCCGTTCTCCGACTGCAAGGTCACGTCCATGCCTGCGGGAATATAGTTCGCCACCAGCGTGGGGATGCCGATGCCGAGATTGACGTAAAAGCCGTCCTGCAGCTCCTTGGCGGCGCGTTCGGCGAGTTGGTCGCGGGTCCAGGCCATGTCTAGCTCCTTTGCTCTCGCTTACGACCGCACGGTGCGCTGTTCGATGCGCTTTTCGTGCTCGCCCTGGATGAGACGCTGCACGAAGATGCCCGGCGTGTGGATGTGGTCGGCGTCGAGCTCGCCGATCTCGACGATCTCTTCGACTTCGGCCACGGTCACCTTGCCGGCGGTGGCCATCATCGGGTTGAAGTTGCGCGCGGTCTTGCGGAAGACGAGATTGCCCGCCTTGTCGGCCTTCCACGCCTTCACGATGGAAAGATCCGCGGTGAGGCCGGTCTCCAGGATATAGGTCTCGCCGCCGAACTCCTTGTGTTCCTTGCCTTCGGCCACCAGCGTGCCGACGCCGGTCTTGGTGTAGAACCCGGGAATGCCCGCGCCGCCCGCCCGGCAGCGCTCGGCGAGCGTTCCTTGCGGATTGAACTCCAGCTCAAGCTCGCCGGAGAGATACTGCTTCTCGAAGGTCTTGTTCTCGCCCACGTACGAGCTGATCATTTTCTTGATCTGACGGGTGTGGAGCAGCAGCCCCAGGCCGAAATCATCCACGCCGGCGTTGTTGGAGATCACCGTCAGATCCTTCGCGCCGGACTCGCGCAGCGCCAGGATCAGGTTTTCGGGAATGCCGCACAGGCCGAACCCGCCGGCCATGACGGTCATGCCGTCAAAGGTCAGCCCCTCCAGAGCCGAAGTCGCGTCGGAATAGATCTTGTCAGCCAAGGCGGCGTCTCCCTTAGGTCCACAAATTCAACGCTCGTTTAAAAGCCGAGCGGTGTTATAGCGATTTCGCCAGCCCTGACCAGAGGGGGTCAGGCGGCGTCGCGGGCATTTTCTTTTTCCTGTGTCGCGGACCCGGTCTTCTGGGCGCGCGCACGTTCATCGCGCAGCTTGTCGACCTCGACCGCCACGGAACCGCCGAAGAAGACGGCGTAGCTCGTCCAGTACACCCACAGAAGGAACACGATCAACGCCCCGAGCGGGCCGTAGATCGTCGGGTTCACGATGGTGGAGACGTAAAGCGAGAACCCCTTCGAGGCCAGGAGCCAGACCGAACAGGCGATCGCCGCGCCGATCAGGCTCGCCCGCCAGCTGGTCTCGCCGGCGCGCTGCATCACGAAGCGGTAGAGCAGCACCAGGGAGGTCGCCATGGTGACCGTGGCGATCGTCCATTCGTTGAACACCCCGGCGGCCGCACCGGCGAGTTCGCTGCCGAGCCAGCGCAGCAGCGGACGCACCAGGTTCGGAATGGTGAGCACCAGAAGATTGGCGATCGCCAGAAGCGCGCCGCCGGCCAGCACGGCGCCCATGGCGAGCAGGTTGAAGTGCAGGATGTTCCTGAGATCTCCCCGGCGCGCGATCTGGTTGAGCCCGGCGATCACCGCCTTGGCCCCGCGGGCGCTGGCGAACAGCGCGATCAGGCCGGCGATCGCGCCCTGGACGGTGAGCGACGTGTTCGAGGCGTCGGCCAGATCGGACAGCTGGGTGTCGAGGAACCCGGCCGCGCTGGACGGCAGAACGCCGGTGAGCTGCAGCCTCTCGATCTGGTTTTGCGCGTCTTCCGAGGTGAACACCACGCCATAGATCGAAACTCCGAGCAGCACCGCCGGGAACAGCGCCAGCAGGCCGAAAAAGCTTGCTCCGCCCGCAAACAGCATGACCTCGCGCGCCATCATGCGATCGACGGCGCGCAGGGCCACCACCACCGGCGGCCATTGAGTGAGCGGCACGACGTATTTGCGCGCCCAGTTCACCAGGCGCACCGGGGTCATGGATTTGACGTCGCGGGCCATGGGTCTCACATACGCCTTAGACCGGCGCACTCCAAGCGCAGAAGGCTCATCCCCCTATGGCGCCGCCCTTTTTCAGCGCGGTTATCTCCTCCTCGCTGAAGCCCCACTCGCCGAGCACCGCCTCGGTGTCCGCGCCCGGTTTCGAGCCTGCGCCCTGAAGCGCGCCGGGCGTCTTCGAAAAACGCGGCGCGGGCGCGGACTGGACGACGCCGTCGACCCCCGAGAACGCCTCGCGCGCCGTCATATGGGGATGGGCGGCGGCTTCGGCGGTGGTGAGCACCGGCGCGAAACAGGCGTCGGTCCCCTCCAGAAGCTGGGTCCAGTGATCGCGCGGCTGGGATTTGAACGTGGTTTCGAACGCCGACTTCATCGCCGGCCAGGTCGTGCGATCGTACTGGCTCTTCATGCCCTCATGCTCGGCGAGGCCGAGCTTTCGCACCAGAATTTCGAAAAACTCCGGCTCCAGCGGCGCAATGGAGACGAACCGGCCGTCGGCGCATTCATAACACGCGTAGAACGGCGCCCCGCCGTCGAGCAGGTTTTCTCCGCGTGGTCGGTCCCACATGCCCATGGCGGCGAGCTGGTGGATCGCACCCATGAGATGGGTCGCCCCGTCAACGATCGCAGCGTCCACGACCTGACCGGCGCCGGTGGCTTTCGCATGATGCAGCGCCGCGAGCACGCCGGTGGCGAGGTAAAGCGAGCCGCCGCCGAAATCGCCCACCAGGTTGAGCGGCGGAACCGGGGTCTCCTTCGGTCCGATGGCGTCGAGCGCGCCGGTCAGGGCGATATAATTGAGATCATGCCCGGCGGTGTGCGCCAGCGGGCCGTGCTGGCCCCAGCCGGTCATGCGCCCGTAGACAAGCTGCGGATTGGCCTTCAGGACCACGTCCGGACCCAGTCCCAGGCGCTCCATCACCCCGGGCCGATAGCCTTCCAGGAGGATGTCTGCCGACTTCAGGAGTTTGAGGCAGGCCTCGACTGCACCGTCTTTTTTGAGATTCACACCGACTGAGCGGCGACCGCGCGCCAGCACCTCTTCCGGCCCGCCGCCGAACGCGCCCGGCCGGTCGATGCGGATCACCTCCGCGCCGAGATCGGACAAAAGCATCGCGCAAAAGGGCGCAGGGCCAAGCCCGACGAATTCCACGACTTTAACGCCGCGCAAAGGCCCTTGTGATTGGTTGGGAGAAACCATTTCGACGTCCATGTGACGGTGTGAGCGGGATTTTTGTTGTGGCACTGAACTTTGAGCGACACAATGCGGGCGGTTCTATCCGCGGGGGGACCATGGGGCGGTCGTTTTCCATCATTGTGGTGGACGATGAACAGAATGACGCCGAAGACGGCGCGCGCAAGCTGCGCACGCTCGGATTCAACGCCGACGCGCGCCGGCCCGCAGAGCTTCAGGAACGTCTGAAAGAAGGCCCGGTGGACGCCGTCGTCGCCCATGTCCCGGTCGGCCGGGTGGAGACCGCGATCCTGCTTTCGGTCGGCGATCCCGGCGCGAGCGGCGCGGACATCACGCTTCGGCGCGACGCGCACGCCATTCAGATCGCCGCCCGCCTGCGCGCGGCGCTGCGCCTGGCCGTGCTTGAAGAGACCGCCGCGATACGCATGCGCGACGCGGCCGCGGCCGGATCGACGCCGGCGCCGGTGAACGCCTGCGACCAGGCGGCCTGCATCCTGTTCGTCGGCGCGCCCTGCCCCGCCTTCATGCGCCTGCAGCATGCGATGGCCGGCGCGAAGACCGAGGTGATCGCGGCTTTCTCCACTTTCAATGCGTTTGATTATCTTCACGAGCGCGCTTTCGATGCGGTGGTGCTCAACACCGAGCCCGAGCCCGATCTCGCCCATACGGTCTGCTCGGCCATGCGGCGCAACACCCGGCTTTATCATACGCCGGCCGTGCTGCTGGTGCGCGGCGACGGCTATGCGGGGGCGGACGAAGCCTTCGCGCGCGGCGCCAGCGATCTTCTCAACGCCGACGCCGGGCCGCAGGAGATGCGCGAGCGCGTCACCGCGCTCACCGACGAGCGCCGCCGCCGGCGCACCGCCAAGGCGATGCTGGAGGCTTGCCGTACGCCCGCCCTGCTGGACGAGGACTCAGACCTGTTCAACGCCGAATTCGGCGAGCGCCACCTGAACTCGCTGATCGAGGAAGCCCGCGCACGCGGCCACGCCCTGTCGATCGTCGGCCTGGGCGCCGGCGCGCCGCACGACGCCGGAGCGCCGCAAGTGCGCGCGGCCATGAAGCAGTTCGCGGGCATGCTGCGCCATTGCGTGCGCGCTGAGGACCTCGCCGCGCGCGCGCGCCCGGACGGATTTTATCTGGCCTTGCCGAGCACCCGCCCGGACGAGGCGCGCATGGTCGCCGCGCGCGTCTCGGCGATCGCCGAATGCACCGCCTATGAAGGCGCCGACCCGCACCGCCCGTTCCGGCTGAGCCTGGCGACGCGGGTGATCGAACCCGGCGACGGCTGGAGCGCGCGCGACGCGGTGGAGGCCGCGCTTGCGCCCGCGGGGCCGCGCGCCGTGGCGGCGGCGGGCTAAGCCTGTCGCGTCACAGGCCTGGCCCTCACGCCGCCTCTTTCGTGCGGCGGGCCGCATCGGCCACGGGGGCGAGCAGCTTCTGCACGCCTTTGAGCCGGTCGTCGACTTTGGGGAATTCGCCTTTCAGCACCAGCGTGTTGTCGGGGCGGATCTTGTAGTCCTCCGGCCGGCGGGCCATCAGCTTGACAAGTTCGGCCGGGTCCTCGAAGGCGTGATCGCGGAAGGTGGCCACGGCTCCTTTCGGGCCCGCGTCAAGCTTGGCGATCCCGGCGCGCTTGCACATGGCCTTGATGGCGACGACCTGCATCAGGCTCTCCACCTCACCGGGCAGCGATCCGAACCGGTCGATGAGCTCGGCGGCGAAGGCCTCGCGCTCCTGCTTGGTGGAAAGGTTCGACAAACGGCGATAGAGGGCCATGCGCACGTCGAGATCGGGCACGTAATCTTCAGGGATCAGCACCGCGGCGCCGATATTGATCGCCGGCGACCAGTCCTGCTCCTCGTAACTCGTATCGCCCTGAAGGCTCGCCACGGCCTCCTCCAGCATGGACTGGTAGAGCTCCACGCCGACATCCTTGATGTGACCCGACTGCTCCTCGCCCAGGAGATTGCCGCCGCCCCTGAGATCGAGATCGTGGCTCGCCAGCGTGAAGCCGGCGCCCAGGCTGTCGAGGCTTTGAAGCACCTTCAGGCGCTTGTCGGCGCTGTCGGTGATCTTCTGGTTCGCCGGCGTCGTCAGATAGGCGTAGGCGCGCGCCTTGGACCGCCCCACCCGGCCGCGCAGCTGGTAGAGCTGGGCCAGGCCGAACCGGTCGGCGCGATGGACCACCAGCGTGTTGGCGGTGGGGATGTCGATCCCGGATTCCACGATGGTGGTGGACAAAAGCACGTCGTACCGGCCCTCGTAGAAGGCGGTCATGATGTCTTCCAGCGCGCTCGGCGCCATCTGGCCGTTGGCGATGACGAAGCTCACCTCCGGCACGCGCTCGCGCAGGAATTCGGCGGCTTCGTCGAGATCCTTGATGCGCGGGACCACCATGAAGCTTTGCCCGCCGCGGTATTTCTCGCGCAGCAAAGCCTCGCGCACGGTGACCGGATCGAACGGCGTCACATAGGTGCGCACGGCCAGGCGATCCACGGGCGGCGTGGCGATGAGGGAGAGATCGCGGATGCCGCTCATGGCCAGCTGCAGGGTGCGCGGGATCGGCGTCGCTGTGAGCGTGAGCACGTGAACGTCGGCTTTCAGCGCCTTCAGCCGCTCCTTGTGCTTCACGCCGAAATGCTGCTCCTCATCCACGATCAGAAGGCCGAGCTGCTTGAACTTGACGGTCTTGGCCAGGAGCGCGTGCGTGCCCACCACGATGTCGCAATCGCCGCTTTCGAGCTCCTTGCGGGTGGCGGCGGCCTCCTTGGCGCCGACGAGCCTTGAGAGTTTGCGCACGTTCACCGGCCAGCCTTTGAAGCGCTCGCAGAACGTATTGAAATGCTGACGCGCCAGCAGCGTCGTCGGCGCCACGATCGCCACCTGCCGGCCGGTCATCGCCGTCACGAAGGCGGCGCGCAGCGCCACCTCGGTCTTGCCGAAGCCCACATCGCCGCAGATCAGCCGGTCCATGGGCCGGCCCCTGGCGAAGTCCTCGAACACGTCGTCGATGGCGTTCAGCTGATCATCGGTCTCCGCATACGGAAAACGCGCGGCGAACTCGTCATAGAGCCCTGAGGGCGGCTCGATGATCTCGGCGTCGCGGGCGTTGCGCTGGGCCGCGATCTTGATGAGCTGGTCGGCCATGTCGCGCAGGCGCTTCTTCGCCTTCGCCTTCCGGGCCTGCCAGGCTGCGCCGCCGAGCTTGTCGAGCTGCGCGGTCTCGCTCTCCTGGCCGTAGCGGGACAGAAGCTCGATGTTCTCCACCGGCAGGTAGAGCTTGGCCTGTCCCGAATACTCCAGCTCCAGACAGTCGTGCGGCGCCTCGCCCACGGTGAGCGTCTTCAGGCCCAGATACCGCCCCAGCCCGTGATCGGCGTGAACCACCAGATCGCCCGGCGTGAGCGCGCCGGCCTCGGCGATCACGTCGGAGGTCTTGCGCTTCTTGCGCGGCCGCGCCAGCCGGTCGCCCAGCACGTCCTGCTCGGAAATGACCGCGAGGCTCTCGGTCTCGAAGCCGCGTTCCAGCGGCAGCACCACACGCGCAATGGCGTTTTTCTGCAGACCGCCCACCTCTTCAAAGCTCTGCGCGGGCAGGATCGGTGAGAGTCCGTGTTCGGACAGAACACCCGCCATGCGGTCGGAGGCGCCTTCGCTCCAGCTGGCGATCAGGACGCGCTTGCCCGCCTTGCGCAGCGAGACGGCGTGCCTGGCCGCCACGTCGAACACGTTCTGCTCGGCCTGGCGTTCGGCGGCGAAGCTGCGGCCCTGCTTGCCGCCCATGTCGACGGCGTTCGGGCCCGCCTCCTGGAAGGCGGTGAAGCGGCGGGACGGACGCGCGTCGATGGCCGCATCCCAGTCGCCTTCGCTGAGATACAGGGCCTCCGGCTCGATGGCGCGGTAGGCCGGCGCGCCCATGGCGCCGGCGCCGGATTTGGCGGCTTCTTTCCGGGCCGCGTAATAGTCGCGTATCTGCTCCAGGCGCTCCTCGCGCGCATCGCGCACCAGCGGATCGAGGCCGATAAGCGCGTCCTCGCCGGCATAGTCGAACACGGTGTCCAGCCGCTCATGAAACAGCGCCAGCCAGTGCTCAGCCCCGTTGGGCCGCGCGCCTGCGCTGACGCTGTCATAGATCGGATCGCCCGAGCCGGCCGCGCCGAAGCGCTTGATGAAGCCGGAGCGGAAGCGCGAAATGCTTTCCTCGTTGAGGACGATTTCGCTGACCGGCGTGAAGCTCACGGCTTTCAGCTGCCGCGTGGTGCGCTGGGTCTCCGGGTCGAAGCTCCTGACCGTCTCCAGCGTGTCGCCGAAGAAATCCAGGCGCACGGGCTCGGCCGCATCGGCGGGCCACACATCCACCACGCCGCCGCGAATGGCGTAATCGCCGCGCTCGGTCACCGTGGCGGCGCGGGTGTAGCCGTTGGCGGCGAGGTAGGCTTTGAGGTCTTCGGTGTCGAGCACGCCGCCGGGCCTGGCGCTCACCCCGCCCGATTTCATCGCCTCCACCGGCGCGCAGCGCTGCAGCACCGCGTTCACGGTGGTCACCACGATCAGCGCCGCATCGCCCTCGCGCGCCGCGAGCCGGTGCAGCGCGCCCGCCCGCCGGGCCGCGGTGCGCGGGCTGGGGCTGATCCGGTCATAGGGCTGGCAATCCCAGGCCGGCAGGCGCAGCCGCTCGATCCCCGGCGCAAAGAATTCCAGCGCCGCGTCGAACGCGCTGGCGCGCTGCTCGTCGGAGGCGATGAACACCGAAACCCCGCCCCGCGTGCGCGCGAGATCGGCGAAGATCAGCGCGTCAAACCCGTCCGGAGCCCCGCACACGGTGAGGGTCTCAGGGCTCTTCGCCAGTTTTTCCAGATCGTTCAAGGCCGGTCTCCAAACGCAAAGGCGCCCGCACGCCTTAAAAAGGCGGCGGGTTGGATCAAGTATCGTCTCCCCCCGCCTGCGGGGGGAGGGGTCCGAAGGACCGAGGGCGCGGCTCGGCGCCGCCATTGGCGCCGCCCCCTCCGTCCGCTTCGCGGACACCTCCCCCGCAGGCGGGGGAGGAAACCCACCTGAAGCGCCTTCGCCTTTTCCTCCCCCGCTTGCGGGGGAGGTGGCCCGGGCTTCGCCCGGGACGGAGGGGGGAAGCGATTCGCTCAAGGCCGCCGCCAGATCGAACCCCTTCTTCTCCTCAGCGCTCAGAATATTCGCCGCGCGCCGATAGCCGGCCAGCAACGCCGCCCCGTCCTCGGTCTCGATGAAGCTTTGCAGCGCGCGAGACTTCTTCGTGACGCGCACCAGGTCGTCATCGACTGTCCCATCGATTCTGGGCGCGAACACCGCGTCGATCACGTCATGGCGCACGCCTTCGCCCTTGAGATGGACCTTGAGGCGGTCGGCGAAGAAAAATTCGAGATCCACACCAAGACCAGCGACTCCCTTTGAGCCACCCCAATTTTTAGTGGCGTGTTGGGCTATCTGATCCGGGCCGCAGGCTTCCGCGAACGTGGGATGCAATCGAAGACGCAGCCCCCCCTCCAACAACACCCGAATAACCCCCAGCGCCGCCCGCCGCAGCGCGAACGGGTCCTTCGAGCCCGTGGGCTTTTCGTCAATGGCCCAGAAGCCCACCAGCGTGTCGAGCTTATCGGCGAGGGCCAATGCGGCGCTC
>JBKHAZ010000071.1:0-10652 GCA_046542605.1 Oceanicaulis sp.
TGCACCTCTCGCTCCAGGCCGGAGACAACATGATCCTCAAGCGCATGAAGCGCCGGCACATGCGCGAGGAGGCGATCGCGCTGACCGAACGCTTGCGCAGCGTGCGTCCGGAGATCGCCTTCGGCGCGGACCTGATCGCGGGCTTTCCCACCGAGACCGAGGCGATGTTTGAGAACTCGCTTGCGCTGGTGGACGAGTGCGACCTCGCCTTCCTTCACGTCTTCCCCTACTCGCCGCGCCCCGGCACGCCGGCTGCGCGCATGCCCCAGGTCGACGGCGCCGTCATCAAGGAGCGCGCCGCGCGCCTGCGCGAGAAGGGCGACGCGGCGCTGCGGCGCCATCTGGAGAGCCGCGTGGGCAAGACGATGACGGTGATCATGGAGCGCGAGGGATATGCGCGCGGCGATGATTTCTCTCCCGTGCGCCTGGACGCTCCCGCCCGGCCCGGCGCGTTGTTGCAGGTGACGATCACCGGCCATGACGGAACGCGTCTGACGGCCGAGGCTCTGGAGGCGGTGCGTTGAGCTGGTTCAAGTTCGGGTTCGGCAAGAAGAAAAAGGACAAGGCGGAAGAGGCCGCGCCCGAGCCGGTCGAGGACCAGCCGGGCGAAGCGGCGATCGCCAGGGACGCGCCTGTAAGCGAAGCCGGGCCCGAACGCGCCGCCGCGCCTGATCCAGAAGCCCTCGCCGATCCCGCAAGCCCGCCGATCGACCGGCCTGAGGAGCCGGTTTCGCAAACCGATATCGCCGAAACCGTGGATCGGCCCGGCGAGGCGGCCGAGCCGGTCGAACCCGGCGATCCCGAAACGCCGGAAGGCGCCGATCGGATTCTCACCCCCTCCCCGGACGAGCCCGAACCCCTCTCCGCCGCCAGCCCGCCGCCGCGGCCCGAACCGGGCGAGGAACCGGTCGGCCCGCCGGAGGGCGACGCCGAAGCTCCGGTCGAACCTGAAGAGCCCGCGATCCCGGCCGTGGATGCGGACGCCGAACCCGATGCGGAGGACTCCGCGACGGCGGACGGATCCAGCGGGGACGAGACACCGGACGAGACGCCGGACGCGACGCCGGGCGAGACAGCCGCCCCGGCCGACGGCGTATCCGAAGCCGGCGATCGCCAGGGCTTTTTCGCCCGCATCGCCTCTGGGCTGAAGAAATCCTCCTCGCGCTTCTCAGACAGCGTCTCCGCCGTCTTCACCCGCCGCAAGCTCGACGACGAAGCGCTGGAAGAGCTGGAGGACCTCCTGATCGCCGCCGATCTCGGCGCGAAGGCCGCAGGCCAGGTCACTGCAAAGCTGGCCCGCGAGAAGTTCGACAAGGATGTCACCCCCGAAGAGATCAAGACCGCGCTCGCCGAGGTGGTCACCGAGATCCTTAAGCCTTACGCTCAGCCGCTGGACATGTCCGGACCGTCTCCGCGCGTCGTTCTGTTCGTGGGCGTCAACGGATCGGGCAAGACCACCACGCTCGGCAAGATCGCGGTGAAGATGACGCGCGAAGGCGCCGACGTGATCACCGCGGCCGGAGACACGTTTCGGGCTGCGGCGGTCGAGCAGCTTGAAGTCTGGTCCAAGCGCGCGAACGCCCGATTCATGTCGCGTCCCCTGGGCGCGGACGCCGCCGGGCTCGCCTTCGACGCGCTGGAGACCGGCAAGCGCGCCGACGCCGACGCCGTGCTGATCGACACCGCCGGCCGGCTGCAGAACAAGGCCGAGCTCATGGACGAGCTGAGAAAGATCGTCCGCGTCCTTAAAAAACAGGACGAGACCGCGCCTCACCACGTTCTGCTCGTGCTGGACGGCACGGTGGGCTCCAACGCGCTCTCCCAGGCCGAAGCCTTCATCGAGGCGGCGAACGTGACCGGCGTGATCATGACCAAGCTCGACGGCACCGCCAAAGGCGGCGCGCTGGTGCAGGTCGCCCAGAAATTCCAGCTGCCGATCCACTTCATCGGCGTCGGCGAAGGAGAGGCCGACCTCACCGCCTTCGATGCGCGCGCCTTCGCGCGGGCGCTGGCGGGGCTGAAGGCTTAGCACCCTCGCCGCTGGACAGGGCTTCGCGTGACGCGCGATAAGCAGGGCGTCGGATGAAGGACGCCCCCATGCTCGCCCGTCTGCCGGCCCGGTTCGGGCTGGCCCTGCTCGCCGGATATAAATATGCGATCTCGCCGGTGTTCTATGCGCTGGGGGTGCGTTGCCGGCATGAGCCGACCTGTTCGGCCTATGCGGCCGATTGCGTGCGCGATCAGGGCCTGTGGCGGGGAAGCTGGCTGGCTCTGGGCCGCGTGCTGCGCTGCCGGCCGGGCGGCACGCACGGATTCGATCCCGCCCGCCCGCGCACCGACGCCCCGATCTGGAAGGTGTGGGCGTTCCGCGAGCGGCCCGCCAGGCCGGTCGAGGCGGATTGCGAATGACGGTGTCGGTCATCATGGTGAGCTACCGCACCGGTCCGGTGCTGTTCGAGGCTGTCGAGACCGCGCTCGCCGCGCCGGACATCGCCGAGCTGGTGGTGGTCAATCACGACAATCCGCCCGAGGACGAGGCGCGGCTGGTGGCGCTGGCGGCCGCCGAGGCGCGGATGACGCTGATCAACACCCGCGCCAATCTGGGATTTGCGAAGGGCTGCAATATCGGTGCGGCGACAGCCGCCGGCGATCATCTTTTCTTTCTCAATCCCGACGCGGTTCCCGGCCGCGGCGCGGCGGCCGCGCTGGCGCGCGCCCTTGAAGGCTTGCCAGAACCGGCGATCGCGGGCGCCTGCATCATCGGCGAAGACGGGCGCGAACAGGCCGGAGCGCGGCGCGGCGCGCTGACGATCAGGACGGCCGTCAACGGCTATCTCGGCGGCCCCGGCCTTCGCCGCGACCATGAACCCATGCCCGAGCGCGCCGCGCCGGTGGAAACGGTGTCAGGCGCCGCGATGATGATGCGCCGGGCCGGTTTCGACCAGCTGGGCGGGTTCGACGAGGGCTATTTCCTCCATGTGGAGGACATCGACATCTGCAAGCGGGCGCGCGACGCCGGCGGCGCGGTGGTGTTCGAACCGCGTGCCGTGGTGCGCCACGCCGGCTCCTCCAGCACGGTCAGCAAGCTGAAGGTGGAGCGCTGGAAAGCGAACGGCCTCCTGCGCTATTTCGCGCGCCATGGAGGCGCGCCGGGTCCGGTGAAGGCCGCAATGCTCGCCCCGGTGATCTACGCCGCGGTGTATGGGCGGGCGCTTGTGCGCGCCCTGCGCGGTTAGGCGGCGGGGTCAGGACCCAGGCGGAAATCCGCCCGCCTTGGCGAGCGCGGAATAGGTGGGGTGCTTCAGCGCGACTTCTTCAAGCCAGTAGGTCGTCTTGATCAACGCATCGAGATCGAGGCCGGTCGCATATCCGCCGCGCTCCAGAAGGTAGACCACGTCCTCGGTCGCCACATTGCCGGTGGCGTTCGGTGCGAAGGGGCAGCCGCCGATCCCGCCGGTGGAGGCGTCGATGACGTCCACGCCCGCCTCGACCGCCGCATAGACATTGGCGATGGCGGTGTTGCGCGTGTTGTGAAAGTGCAGGCGCACGCGCGAATTCGGCGCGGCCTCGCGCACCGCCTCGACCGCCCGGGTCACATGCCAGGGCGTCGCCACGCCGATCGTATCGCCGAGCGCGATCTCGCACGCCCCGGCCGCCTCGGCCCGGCGGGCGAGGTCTGCGACGCGCGCGAGGTCGACCTCGCCGTCGAACGGGTCGCCGAAAGCCACCGAGATCGTCGCAGACAAGGGAATCCCGGCGTCGTGGGCCAGCACGGCGATGCGCTCAAGCAACTCAGCGGTGTCGTCCGGCGTGGCGTTCTGATTGCGCTTGCCGAAACCTTCGCTGGCGACCATCACGAAATTGATCTCGTCGCACTCGGCGTTGACGGCGCTGCGCATGCCGCGCTCATTGAGCGCCAGGCCGATATAGGCGCACTGTCCACGCGGCGCGCGGCTCATGATCTCGGCGCTGTCGGCCATGGCGGGCACGAGTTTGGGGTTCACGAAGCTCGCCGCCTCCATGCGGGTCACGCCTGCGGCGATCAGCCGGTCGATGAATTCCAGCTTCACCGCGGTGTCCAGCAGGACCGGATCGTTCTGCAGTCCGTCGCGCGGGCCGACCTCGACGATGTCTATGCGGCGGCTCATGACAGGTCTCCTTCCGGTCCGGCGCTCGGGCAGCCGGTGAGCAGGATGCGCAACTCGGTCTCCTGACCGCGCGAATAATTCACCCCTTCGACGGTCTCGCGCGCGCACGCCGCCGCCTCAAGTCCGGCGAGGACGGCGGTGCGCGCCTGGCGCGCCGATGCGGTGTCGGCTCCCTCATACCAGCGTGCAACGTCGATGACATAGACCGCCGCTGCAGCCGGATCGGGATCAGCGAGCCCCAGCGCTTCGGCGCTGGCCTGGGTGAGATCGCCGCCGGTGAGGAACGCCAGGCTCGGCTCGAAGTGCGTGGTGATGACCGGTGCGCCGGGACTCATCGTCCTGAACGCGGCGACCGCTTCGGCGGCCGGCGGGGAGAGAAACAAGGCCTGCGCTGAAGGCGCAACGAGACCGCGCGCCCCGGCGTGCCAGACAAGGCCGGTGACGATCAGAGCGGCGAGCGCGGCCGCGGCGCGCCGGCGCCAGATCAGCACCGCGCTGAGCGCTCCCGCAAGCAAAAGGCCCGCCGACACCGCATAAGCGCCCGGCGCTGAACCGCCATATCCTTCAGCGAGACCTCGAAGCCCGGCCGCGTGGACAATCACGGCGAGCAGAAGGAGGCCGGCGCCGAGCCCCGTCCAGAACCGCGCGCTCTCGCGCAAGCGTTCAAACCCCAGCCCGGCGAGGACCGCAAGCGCGGGATAGGCCGGCAGCACATAATGGGGAAGCTTGGTGGGCACCAGCTCGAACACGATCCAGACGGGGGCGGCGAAGCACACGCACAGCTTCGCGGCGAGCCCCGCCGAACGCGCCACCGGATCCGCGCCCGCGCGCCAGTCCTTGACCGCGGCGCGCAAGCCGGCGGGCAGAAGCGCGACCGCCGGCAGGAAGAGCGCGGGCAGCAGCACCAGGTGCAGGCCGGGCGGCGCGCCATGCCCCTCGTCGCCGGAAACCAGTTTCGGCGCCAGATCGCCCAGCAACGCACCGGCGATGAAACCGCCGGAGGTGGCGATCTCCACCGCAATCCACCAGGGCAGCACGAAGGCGGCGGCGATAAGCGGCCCCGGCCAGAAGGCGAGCGGGCGGGCCCAGTCGATCCGGCGCTCCAGCGCGCACAGGGCGATCACCGCAAGGCCTGCGGCGGCGGGCGCGACGGGCCCCTTGATCAACATCCCCGCCCCCACGCCGGCCCACCATAGCGCCGCCCAGGCCCGGCCCGCGCCGCGGCGGCGGGCGGGATCCGCGATGTCAGCGGCCTGGCGCATGGCGATGAACGCGTAGAAGGACACCGCCACCGCGGCTGCGAGCAACGCGTCGGTCTTTGCGATGCCGGCTTCGGTCCCCAGAAGGACGCTGACGCCGAACAGCGCACCCGCGGCGAATCCGGCGCCCGCCCCGTAAAGGCGCGCGCCGGCGAGCGCGGTCATCGCCGCGGCGAGCAGGGCGCCCAGAACCCCGGGCAGACGATAGGCCCAGATCGCGCGCGCCTCCTCGCTTGAGACCAGCGCCACCGAGGCGGCCTGCGCCCAGTAGGCGCCGGCGGGCTTTTTATTGCGGGCCGTGTCGAGGAAGCGGATCTCGATGAAATCCTTGCTCTCCAGCATCTGGGCGCTGGCCTGGGCGTAGCGCGCCTCGTCGCGGTCGAGCACGGGCAGGGTGAACACGCCGGCGAGCCCGGCGAACATCGCCAGAAGCGCCGCGGCGAGCGCGGCCTTCATCGGCGTGAAGGTGCGGTCCAAAGGCGACATGGTGACGGCGCCCCTCCCCGGAAGCGGAAAAAATGCGTGCGCGGGCTTGCGATATGGGTATGAAACGCGCCAAGCCGTTGCGCAAGCGCGCCGCTTCCCTGGCGCGGCGAAGAACGAGACGCCATGACCAGCACCGCCACCGCCGATCTGCACCTCGAGCGCTCGCCGATTCTCTCGGTGGTGGCGCCCATGCACAACGAGGCCGGCAACGCCGCGCGCCTGGCCGAGGAAATCTATGCGGTCCTGAAGGATCGCGATCATGAGATCATCCTCGTCAACGACGCGAGCACCGACTCCACGCTGCAGGAACTCACCGAAGCCAAGGGCGGCGTCCCCACCCTGCGCGTCGTCAGTCATCGGGCCAACGCCGGCCAGTCGCGCGCCATCCGCACCGGCGTGATCTGCGCGCGCGGCCAGGTCGTCTGCACGCTGGACGGCGACGGGCAGAACCCGCCCCAATACATTCCCGCCCTTGTCGACAAGCTCGTGCGCGACGGGGCGCCGGCCGAGCTCGGCATGGTCGCCGGCCGCAGGGTGGGCCGTCAGGACAGCGCGGCGAAGAAATTCGCCTCGCGGCTCGGCAACGGCGTGCGCAAGCGGCTTTTGAACGACGACGCCGACGACACCGGTTGCGGGCTCAAGGCCTTCAAGCGCGAAGCCTATCTCCTGCTTCCGTTCTTCGACCACCAGCACCGCTTCCTGCCCGCTCTTATGAAGCGGGAAGGCTTCGCGGTGGAGTTTGAAGACGTCGGCCATCGCGCCCGTGTCGCGGGGCGCTCGAAATATACGAATCTCGGCCGCCTTTTCGCTTCGCTCAGCGATATGGTAGGTATTATGTGGCTCAACAGCCGGTCCAGACGGCCCGGCGGTTGGGACGAAGCCTGAAACCCGCCGCTTCCCTGCGGCGTTGGTAGGCTTGAGGGGAAGGGAGACAGTCATGGCCGGACCGACCGGAAGCGGTGTCGCCGTTGGCTTGGCGAGCGCCGATCAAGGCCAGAACAGACAGGGTGGGGGACTTCACGTGTTCAATATCTTTCCATTGATGCTCATTCCGGTGCTGATCTACGTGATCGTCGCACTGATCTCCGGCATGGGCGACACCGCCGCCTTCGTCGGCTCTATGACGGACTTCCAGAACGGCGCCTGCGCGGCCGGAGAAGTCTGCCGCGTCGGCGCGCTGCACAGCACGCTGGTCTCCATCCCGCTGCCCAGCGGCGAATGGACCATCTCCACCGGCGACATCCTTCTGATCGTGGGCCTCATCGCGCTGTTCGTCGAAATGATCAAATCGGCGGGCTCGGGCACGTCGACGCTTCTGAATCACGGCCTGTCGGTGGCGACCTTCCTGGTCTGCCTGCTGCTCTTCCTTCTGGTGGGCGTGTTCGGCACCTCGGTGTTCTTCCTGCTGACGCTGATGACGCTGATCGACGTCGTCGCCGGCTTCACGATCACCGCGATCGCCGCGCGCCGCGACCTTGGCACGTAGGGCGACGATCAAGCTGGACACGGGATAGGCCGGCTCGACGGGGGCCGGCCTTTTTCATGTCACCAGGCGATGGAGTCGCGGTCCTTGAAGAAGCCTCCGGTGGGGCCGTCATCGGGCAGGGTGGCGAGCCAGACCGGCGTATCGGCGCCGTCCTCCGGCGTGCGCTCGGCCTCCGGCCGGCCCATGCGGGTCATGACCATGCCAGGCGTGCAGGCGTTCACCAGAACGGCTGGTCCGAGCGCCCTGGCGAACTGCACGGTCACCGCGTTCAGCGCCGCCTTGGAGATGGCGTAGGCGGCCGGGCCTTCTAGGCCTTGCTCGAAACTGCCCGCACCGGAGGACACGTTCACGACCCGCCCCCAGCCGCGCCGCTTCATGCCGGCGCCGAAAATGCGCGTCAGTGCATAGGGCGCAGCCGCGTTGACCCGCATGGCGGCGTTGAACGCGCGCAGGTCCGCCTCCAGCGCATCGCCGCGCGGCAGGACGCCGGCGTTGTTGACGAGGATATCAACCGGCCCGTGGCGCGCCTCGATCTCCACCGCGCGCGCCTCGGCGGCCTGGGGGTCGGACAGGTCCAGCGCGACGCCGACCGCCCCCGCCCCGATCGCCTCGGCCGCTTCGGCCGCGCTGCGCGCGCTGCGCCCGGCTGCAAGCACGCGCAGATCCCCGCGCGCGGCGAGCGCCCGCGCGATCGCGAGCCCGATCCCGCGATTGGCGCCGGTGACGAGGGCCGTTCTCCGATCGATCATGGCGCGACTAGACCGCATCGCGCGGGAAAGAAAAAGCCCGGACGAAAACCGTCCGGGCTTTTCCTGCAGCGATGACGCCGGCGGGTCAGCGCACCTGGCGATAGGCCTCGCAGGCCAGACAGGTGGCGTAGATCCCGTTGGGGTCGTTCATCATGTTGATCACCTGAAGCTCGCCTGCGGCGCTGCGCGCGGCTTCGGCGAACAGGCCGGTTCCAAACAGGCCGTCGGGACCGGCCAGGGTTGCGGCCGCATCCACGCCGAGGGCTTCGAGAAGCTCCTGCAGCGGATCGGTCTCCTCTTTGACCACCACGACCTGATAGTCGGTCAGATCAGCCATTTCGGCGGCGACCCGGATGGCGTCGTCATAATCTCCGAGCTCGTCCACCAGGCCGCGCTCAAGCGCCTGACGCCCGGTCCAGATGCGGCCCTGGGCGATGGCGTCGACCTGCTCAAGAGACATGTCGCGCCATTCGGCGACCCCGCCGATGAACATGTTGTAGCTGTGTTCCACGCCCAGCTGCAGCATCTGGTTCCACTCCTCGGTAACGCCGCCGATGAGCGAGGGCGTGCGCGCCGTCGCCGTTGTGGCGAAACCGTCTTCATAGACGCCGATCTCGGCCATGGCGTTTTCGGCGGACGGGAAGAACCCGAACACCCCGATGGACCCGGTGATGGTGGTCGGCTCGGCGAGGATGCGGTTGGCCGACATGGCGATCCAGTAACCGCCCGAAGCCGCCACCCCGCCCATGGAGGCGATGACCGGCTTTCCTTCAAGGCGCGCCATCTCCAGCTCCTCGCGGATCAGCTCGGAGGCGAAGGCGGAACCGCCGCCGGAATCGATGCGCAGCACGATGGCGCGCACATCGTCGTCCAGGCGGGCCTGGCGGATCAGGCGGGCGTGAATGTCGCCTCCGACGGCCCCCCCGTCGGTTTCGCCGTCGATGATCGAGCCCACCGCGTAGATCACCGCGATCTTGTCGCCGCGACCGAGCGCGGGGGCGGGCCGGTTCGCCTCGACATAGTCGAGGAAATCGGAGGCTTGCACCGTGCCGGTCTGCTCCTCGAGGCCGAAGCGCTCAGCCATGAGGCTCATGAATTCGCCGCGCCCGACCAGCTGATCGACCAGCCCGGCCTGCTCGGCGACGGCGCTGTAATCGCCGTTCAGTGCGGCCATGCGTTGCGGGACTTCGTCGGCGTAGGCCTGGATGGCGTCAGCGCCGATGCCGCGGGCTTGGCCGGCGGCCTGCTTGTAGCTGTCCCAGATTTCGCCGAAGACGACCCGGTTGGCCTCTTCGGCCGCCTCGCTCATCTCGTTTCCGAGGAAGGGCTCGAGCGCGGACTTGAAGGCGCCGACCCGGTAGACGTTCACCGTCACGTTCAGTCGTTCCAGAAGCCCGGCGAAATAGGTGCGGATGCGCGCAAAGCCCGTCACCTGCGCGACGCCCATATCATGCATGTAGACCTCGCCGGCCTGAGCCGACAGAAACCAGGATCCGTTGAAATACGCGTCGCCGTAGGCGATCAGATCCTTGCCGCTTTCGCGGAAGGCGGCCATTTCCTCGGCGATGGCGTGCAACGCGGCCGGCGTTGCGCTGGTGAGGCCGTCAAAGCGGACCAGAAGCGCAGTGACGCTTTCGTCGGCTGCGGCCATGCGCAAACCCTCGACGACGTCGCGCAAAAGGATCTGATTGGGTTGCCCGCCGCCGACAAGCGCCGCGGTGAAGGCGTCGCCGGGCGAGACCGCCACGGTCTCCTCCACGATCGCGCCTTCGGGTTCGAACTTCAAAACCCCGTTGTCGGCCAGGCGGAATTCGTCGCCGTCGCCGCCGAACGCGCCGGCCAGGGCCAGAAGGAACAGGAAGATAAGGATGAGGCCGAACACACGGAGAATTCCGTGCTGAATAAGACCGATCCATCGCCAGATGGCGGCGGGCGCGGATTCCTTGCGAGCGTCGGACATGTAACCCCTCTAAGACAGCATTCCCCTCCGCAAGGTGGAACGCCCTTCGCCCGGTGTCCAGCCGAAGCGCCGTTAAAACTTGGACAGAGTGACCGCCTGCGTCCCGCCGGGCTCAGGCGATCCGCTCGACAGCCGGCGTCTCCGCGCCGCGCGCCGGACGCACGCGCCAGACGCTGTCTGGGTAGGCGGTGAAATCGCGGCTCTTGCAGGTGTCCACGATCATCAGCTCCGCGCGCGCCTCGTCATGGGTGAGGGTCAGGTGGAGATAGCCGCGGTCATAGGCGTTGTGGCGCAGCACTTCCGGCGCGGCGTTTTCGGTGTAGGTCCCGAAATCGACGCCCGGCAGATTCAGGCGTTCGAACCGCGAGGGCGAGGTGACGCTGGTCACGCCGAACTCGGTCCCCACGCGCACCCCTTGCCCGTCATGCAGGTCCAGCACCCAGGCGTTATGGGTGTCGCCGGTCAGCGTGATGAAGTCCGCGTTCGCCGCGCGCGCCGCCGCGTAGAGGCGCTCGCGCTCGGCCGGATAGCCGTCCCAGGCGTCCAGATTGAGCGGCATGCCGA
>JBKHAZ010000072.1:0-10647 GCA_046542605.1 Oceanicaulis sp.
GGCTTTCAGCGCTGGAGATCAAGGCGTGCGAGGCGGCGTCGGCGAGGCGGTCGAGCGCCGCCGCGCCCGCCGGCGCATCCGGAGACAAAGCCGCGAAGGCTTCGGCCTCGACAATATCGGACAACACGGCCAGTTCATCACTCGAAAGCGCTGCGACGACCCAGCCGCCCGGCTTCGGCGCGCCGCCGGCGAGCAGGTCCTGCGCCGAGATCCCGGCCGCATCGAGAAGGTGAACCGCCAGCGACGCTGCGGCTTCGCCGTGACGCCCGGTCACCAGAGCGAGCTTCACGCCAGGCGCGCGCGCAACGGCTTCGGTCAGGAGGCAGCGCGCCGCGATCACAGGCGCGCCCACCGCGCGGGCCAGATCGATCAGGCGCGGCGGCTCCTCGCGCGTCAAAAGCGCGGCGTCCTCGACCACGAGGGCGGCCAGATCGCCCCAGTCGCGCTCGGTGGGATTCTCGACCGTAAGGCCGCAGGTGTGGGCGGTGAAGCGCTGCGGCCCGTCCTCGTCCCAGACCGTGACGTCGGCGCCGCCGGCTTCAAGGGCGCGCGCCGCCGCAAGGCCCGGACCCTTGAGGCCCAGCACCGCGACGCGCATGTCCGCATAGCCCCCCGCCGGGACCATGGCCTCGCCCCTTGTTTACCGCAGCTTCAACGTCGACAGGCCGATAAGGGCGAGCACGAAGGCGATGATCCAGAAGCGGATCACGATCGTGGGCTCGGCCCAACCCTGCTTTTCGAAATGGTGGTGGATCGGCGCCATCTTGAAGACGCGCTTGCCGAAAAACTTGTAGCTGAACACCTGGACGAACACCGAGACCGCCTCGAGCACGAACAGCCCGCCGATGATCACCAGTACGATCTCGTGCTTCACCGCCACGGCGATGGTTCCGATGGCTCCGCCCAGCGCCAGCGAGCCCGTATCGCCCATGAAGACCATGGCCGGCGGCGCGTTGAACCAGAGAAAGCCGAGCCCGGCCCCGATCATCGCCCCGCAGATCACGGCGAGCTCGCCGGTGCCGGGCGTGAAATTCAGTAACAGATAGTCGGCGTAGACGGCCGAACCGACGAAATAGGCGATGAAGCCGAAGCTGCCCGCCGCGATCATCACCGGCACGATGGCCAAGCCGTCCAGCCCGTCGGTGAGGTTCACCGCGTTCGACGCGCCGACGATTACGACCATGCCGAACAGGTAGAAGGCGAAGGACAGCGGGATCAGCAGATCCTTGAAAAAGGGCACCGCCACCGAGGTGGAGAAATTCTCCGGCGTGCCCGGCGCGCCGTCGAGCAACTGCACCATCCACAAGACCGCGAAGAAGGCGATGAAGAACTGCAGGATCAGCTTGCCCTTGCCCGAAAGGCCCTTGTGGGACTTCTCGGTGACCTTGCGCCAGTCGTCGATGAAACCGATCCCGCCGAACCCCGCGGTGACGAACAGCACCACCCAGAGATAGGGGTTGGACAGATCGCCCCAGATCAGCGTGCCCGCCAGGATCGACAGAAGGATGATGAACCCGCCCATGGTCGGCGTGCCCGCCTTGGTGAGCACATGGCCTTCAGGCCCGTCGTCGCGGATCGGTTGCGAACCTTGCTTGCGCAGCCAGTCGATGAAGGGCTTGCCGATGATCAGCGCGATGACGAACGCGGTCATCAATGACGCGCCTGTGCGGAAGGTGAGATAGTTCAGCACGTTGAAGAGCTGGTGCTGATCGGCGAGCGGGGACAGCAAAAGATAAAGCATGAAGCGGAAAGCCTTGTCGGTCAGCCGGTCTCGTGACCCTGTTTCAATACGGCGGCGATTCGGTGAACGCCCGAAGCGTTCGAGCCCTTGATCAACACGACATCGCCGTCGCGGCTGCGTTCGGTGAGCAGTTCGGCGGCCGCATCGGCGTCTTTGCAGGCGAACACGTCGAGATCGCCCTTCAGGGCTTCGGCCAGCGGGCCCGCGCCGCCTCCGACGGTGACCACCATCTGCGCGCCGGCCTCTTTGAGCGGATCGGCGAGATCGGCATGCATCTGCGCGCTCTGTGGGCCAAGCTCAAGCATTTCGCCGATCACCGCCACACGCCGCCCGCCGCCTTTGGGGGCGCGCGCCTTCAACGCGCTGAAGGCGGCGCGCATGGAGGCCGGATTGGCGTTGTAACTGTCATCTATGACGGTGAGCGTGCGCGCCTCGATGCGCGTATTGAACACCGAGCCCCGCCCGTCGGCCGGCTCCAGCGTCGCCAGAACGTCCAGCGCCAGAGCCGGCTCCACCCCCGCCGCGAGCGCGCACGCCACGATCCCGGCCGCATTGACCGGCTGATGGGCGCCGGTGAGCTTCAGGCGGAAGGAAAAGCGCCGCCCGATGACATCCATGGTCCCGGCTCCGCCGTCGGGACCTTCCTCATAGGCCGTCACGCGCACCGCCGCGTTCTCGGCGCGGCCGAACTCCAGAAGGAAACCGGCCCCGGAGCGCTCCACCGCGCGGCTCAGGCGCGGCGCGAACGCGTCGTCGGCCGGCACGACCGCCACGCCGTCGGGCACGAGGCCGTCGAAAATCTCGCTCTTGGCGTCGGCGATGGCCTCCATGGAGCCGAGATTTTCCAGATGCGCCGGCGCGATCTTGGTGATCATCGCGATATGGGGTCGAACCATGGAAACCAGATCGCGGATCTCGCCGGCGTGGTTCATGCCCATTTCAAACACGCCGCGTTCGGTGTCCGCAGGCATGCGCGACAGGGTCAGCGGCACGCCCCAGTGATTGTTGTAGCTCTTCTCGCTCCAATGCGCCCGGCCGGCCGCGCGGAACACCGCGGCGAGCGCCTCTTTCACGCTGGTCTTGCCCACCGAGCCGGTGACGCCGACGCGCCAGGCGTCGGAGCGCTCGCGCGCGCCCTCGCCGAGCTTGCGCAGGCCGGCGAGCACGTCGTCGACGACAAGCTTCGGCCCGTCCGCACAGTCGGGCCGGGAGACCAGCACCGCCGCCGCGCCCTTGTCGAGCGCGTCTTGCGCGAAGTCGTGTCCGTCGCGCTTGTCCGACAGGGCCACGAACAGGTCGCCCGGCTCAAGCGTGCGGGTGTCGATGGAGACCCCGCCAGCGCTCCAGGCGTCGCCGCCTTCGAGCCGGCCTCCGGCGGCGCGGGCGGCGTCGGGCGCGCTCCACAACGCTGTCGTGCTCATTGCTCCACCGCCTTGAGGTGCTGTCCGATGATTTCCGGTTCGTTGAACGGCAGGATCGTGTCGCCGACGATCTGGCCGGTCTCATGGCCTTTGCCGGAGATCAGCAGGGCGTCGCCGGCCTGAAGCCCCTGGATCGCCGCCTTGATGGCTTCGGACCGGTCGCCGATCTCCACGCAGTCCGGGCATCCTTCCAGCACCTGCTTGCGGATGGCGACGGGATCTTCGGAGCGTGGATTGTCGTCGGTGACGAAGACGGTGTCGGCGAGCTTGGCCGCGACCGCGCCCATCATGGCGCGCTTGGAGGGATCGCGGTCGCCGCCGGCGCCGAACACCAGAACAATGCGTCCCTGGGTGTGGGGCCGCACGGCGCGCAGAAGCTTGTCGAGCCCGTCGGGCGTATGGGCGTAATCGATATAGATCGGGGCGCCGGCCTTTGTCCGGCCCACCTCTTCAAGCCGCCCGGCCACGCCCTTCAACTCGGCCAGGGCGGCGAAGGCCGTCGCGGGGTCGACGCCGGTGAGCACGGCGAGCGCGGCGGCGGTGAGCGCGTTGGACGTCTGGAACTCGCCGATCAGCGGAAGCTCCACCTCGAAATCGGAGCCGCGCCAGGAAAAGCACAGAGTCTGGCTTGTGGGGTGGGGAATGATTTCGCTGATCGCCAGATCGCGGCCGCGCCAGCCGATGGTGACGATCTCGTGGCCGGCGTTCTTCGCACCTTCAGCCATCTTCGCCGACCAGTCGGAATCCATGTGGATCACCGCCGGCGCGCCCGCTTCGGCGACGCGGTTGAACAGGCCCAGCTTGGCGTTGAAGTAGTCCTCGAAATCACGATGATAATCGAGATGATCCTGGGTGAGGTTGGTGAACGCGGCCGCCGTCACCTTCACCGCGTCCATACGCTTCTGCTTCAGCCCGTGGCTGGAGGCCTCCATGGCGAGATGGGTCACGCCCTCGCGGGTCAGCGCGTCGATGGAGCGATGCAGCGCGATGGCGTCCGGCGTGGTGTAGCCTACATCGGTGCGTCCCGAGGCGCGCGTCACGCCGAGCGTGCCCAGCGCCGCGGCCTCAAGCCCGGCGCTCGCCCAGATCTGGCGCAGGAACTCCACGGTCGAGCTTTTGCCGTTCGTCCCCGTCACTGCGGCGATGGTCGCAGGCTGGGCGGAATGGAAGCGGGCCGCCATCATGGCGAGCGCTCCAGGCGCATCCTCGGCCTCAATCACCGGGACCGGCGCCTCTGTCCCGGGCGGCGCGAGCACGGCGACCGCGCCCTTCTCCACCGCCGCGTCGATGAATCTGCGCCCGTCGGTCTTCACCCCAGGCAGGGCGGCGAACAGATCGCCCGGCTCCACCGTTCGGCTGTCGAGCGCAAGGCCCTTGATTTCAAGGCCGGCCGCGCCTTCCGGCGCGCGCATGGCGGGGGTCAGCAGGTCTTCCAGGCGCTTCGTCATCGGGCGTCTTCCAGCGCGGTGCGCGGTTGCGGAACAGGAACCGGCTCCTCGGCCGGGACCACCGCCGGGGCCCACGGGAGGAACAGATCGCGCACAAGCTCGGCGCGCGCCGAAGGGTCCCCGTCGCGGCGGTCGATGTCTAGAACGCCCGCGAGGTCGCTAAGGATCGCGCCAGCGGTGGGCATGGCGGTCCAGCCTGCAGTGGCGAAGCCGTGCGTCTCCGCCGTGGGGCGCGGCCGGTCGAGCGTGACGGTCAGCACATACTGGGGATCGTCGAAGGGGAACACGGCCACGAAGGTGTTGAAGCGGCTGTCTTCGGCGTAGCCTCCGGCGACCGCGCGCTCGGCCGTTCCGGTCTTGCCCGCCACCGCGAGCCCCGGCACATCGGCGGACCCGCTCTGCGAGCGCACGATGTTTTCGCGCATGACGGCGAGCACCTGGGCGGCCACCGCCGGGCTTGTCACCGGCTCGCCGGCCACCGTTTCGCCCGGCGCCACGGGGCGCAGGGTCGGCGGCACATACACGCCGCCGTTGGCGATTGCGGCGTAGGCCGCGGTCAGCGCCAGCGGGCTCACCGCCAGGCCGTGCCCGTAGGAGGCGGTCATGGTGTGGATCGGGGTCCAGTTGTCCGGCAGGACGGGCCGGCCGGTTTCGGCGAGCTCGATCGGCGCCGCCTCGAACAGACGCAGGTCGCGATAAAAATCGGAAAGCACCTCGCCGCCGATAAGATCGGCCATGCGCGCGGAGGCGATGTTGGAGGAGTAAAGGATCATCTCGCGCGCGGTCAGAACCCGGTCTTCGCCGCGATAATCCTGGATCGCGAACCGGCCGATGCGCACCGGCTCGCGCGCGTCGAACGTGTCCTCCAGCGTGACCAGGCCCGCGTCGAGACCGGCGGCGAGCGCCAGCGGCTTGAAGACCGAGCCGAGCTCATAGACCCCGGTGCTGGCCTGGTTGAATTTCGGGTCGACCCCGCCTGGGGCCGGCGCCGGGGTGTCCTGATAAAGGTTCGGATCGAAGTCGGGCAGCGAGGCCATGGCGAGGATCTCGCCGGTCCCCACCCGCATCAGGACGGCCGACGCGCCCTCGGCCTGAAAATGCGCCATGCGCTCGCGCAGCACGCTCTCGACACGGTGCTGCGCGATGATGTCGATGGACAGCGACACCCGCCCGCCCGGCTCGGTGAGTTCGGCGTCGAAGGCGAGCTCGGCGCCGGCGAGGCCCCGCAGATCGCGCCCCGTATAGCCGATCATATGCGCCGCGGCGCGTTGCTTGGGATAGATGCGCGAGGGGGTGGCGGTGGTGTAGACGCCCGCCGGACCGGCGAGAAGAATCGCGCGGCGCGTCGCAGGCGAAACGTCGCGGGCGATCTCGACATAATGGGTGTCCGCCTGTAGCCGGGCCCGCAGCCGATCCGGGTCGATGTCGGGCAGGATGGCGGTGATCTTCTCGACCACCTCCGCCTCGTCCCAGATCAGGTAGGGGTCGGCGTAGACGGTGTGGGTCTCGATCGTGGCGGCGAGAATCTCGCCGTTGCGGTCATGGATGCGCCCGCGCATCACCGGCGCTTCTGCGACGCGCACCGCGCCGGGTGCGCTTTCGGTGAAGGCGGCGACGTCCACCGCGCGCGCCGAGGCGATCGCAAAGCCGGTTCCCAGGATCAGGCCCACCACCCTTAACCGCCGATAGAGCCGGTCGGGCGAGCCGGACGCCTCGAGACGCAGGCTGCGGGTCATCTGTGCGGGTGCGGCCTCGCCGGGCGCGGGCGGAGCGGGGCGGGCCTTGCGCGAGACCGTGACCTTCCTGACGAGGCGGCGCACCAGCTTCATGGGCTTCAGCGCCCTCCCGCCGGGTAGCCGGTGCGCACCGCCTGCGGCGCGGCGCGGCGCTCGGCGTGGCCGGTCTCGCCGGCGCGCGGCAGGTCGGACAGGGTCCATTCCTGCTCCGGGCGCAAGGGCGCGAAGCCGAGATAAAGCCGCGCGAGCCGCCGCAGATTCTCCGGATCCTCCTGCAGCGCCACCTCGGCCTGAAGATCGTCGATGCGCGACAGCTCCCGGCCGATTTCAGCCTGAAGATCGGCCAGGCGCTGCTGATCGGCCTCCGCGCCGGTCTTGGCCAGGTAGAGCGCGGCGACCAGCGCCAGGGCGACGAGCCCGGCGAGCACTTCAACGATGCGGATCATGACACGATCTCCACAAGACGCTGATAGGAGGGCGCGCCGGGATAGGCGCTGTCGGGTTCGGGATGGGGCGCGGCCTCGGTGCGCACCGCCGCGCGCAGCTTGGCCGAGCGCGCGCGCGGGTTCTCCGCGGCTTCGGCGTCGGACGCGGCTTCGGCTTTCTTCGACAGGAGCGAAAAGCTCGGCGCGTGTTCCGGCTTGACCTCGGGCTGATGGCGCGAGCCGCCGGGCGTCAGGCCCGCGCGTTTGCGCAGAAAATTCTTCACGATGCGGTCTTCAAGCGAATGAAAGGTGACCACCACCAGCCGGCCGGCCGGCTTCAGGCGCCGCTCGGCCGCGGCGAGCGCGCGCACCAGCTCGCCAAGCTCGTCATTGACGTAGATGCGCAAGCCCTGGAAGGCGCGCGTCGCCGGGTGAATGCGTCCCGGCTTGCCGCCGACGGCCTTTGCGATGATCTCGGCCAGGCGCAGCGTGTCGGCGATCGGCTCGACCTCGCGCTCGCGCACGATGGCCTGGGCGACGCGGCGCGCCTGGCGCTCCTCACCGTAGACCTTGAAGACGGCGGCGAGCTCATGCGCCTCCAGCCCGTTGACCGCGTCCGCGGCGCTGGGCCCGGACTGGCTCATGCGCATGTCCAGCGGGCCGGCCTTCTGGAAGGAGAAGCCGCGCTCGCCCCGATCGAGCTGCATGGAGGAGACCCCGAGATCGAACACGATCCCGTCCGCCCCCGAACTCCCGGCCTCCTCCATCACCGCGTCGAAGATCGAAAACGGGCCGAACGCGAAGGCGAGACGCTTTTCGTAGGCCGGCTTCATCTGCTCGGCGACGGCGCGCGCGGCCGGGTCCCGGTCGACGCCCAGCACCCGGCAGTCGGCCGCATCGAGGATGGCGCGGGTATAGCCGCCCGCCCCGAAGGTGCAGTCGACATAAAGCCCGCCGTCGCGCGGCTCGAGTGCGCGCAGGACCGGGTCGAGCATCACGGGAACATGGCTCATGACCGCTCCTCGCGCACAGGCCGCGCAGGGCGCAGCGCGCCCTTGTTCTCGCGCGCGAATTTCAACGCGTCGGCGGCGCGGTCCTCATGGGCCCGGGGATCCCAGATCTCGAACCGCTTGCCCATGCCGATGAAGAGGGCCTGCTTCGACAGCCCGGCGTGGTCCATGAACGGTTTCGGCAGCGAGACCCGGCCGGTGGAATCGAACATCAGCGCCTTGGCGCCGCCGAAGATCACGCGCTCGAAACTGGTGCGCCGGTCGTCATAGGGCTCAAGCTCCTCCAGCGCGTCGGCGTATTGCTCGAGCAACCGCATGCCGGCGCCTTCGAGAAACGCGCCGTTGAAGGACGGCCAGACGTAAATCCCCGCAAACCCTTCCGCAGACACCGTTGCGCGAAACTCGGCCGGGACGGAGACCCGGCCTTTCGCGTCGATGCCGTTGGTGGTCGTGGAGACGAACATGCGGCCCTGAGTTCCCCGAAACCCGGCTCGCACCCCGCAAACCGGTTAACTATGGGATAACATGGGACCGCATGGGAAACAATGCCTCAAGGGTTCAGTTTCGCCAGTTTTGCTCTGTGGATAAAGTCCAGACAGGGTGAAAATCGCGTTAACGAACAGAACAGATAAAGAACTCGCAAGCCGGGTCCCAAGATTTCCCACGACGGCCCGTCACGGCCCGCCGTCCGGCGCGCAGCGCCAACCGTCCCATGAATTTCCATGAGCGGGTCGACAAACCCGCCGGCGAAGCCGCCGCAAGCGCGACCGCGCGCCCGCAGCGGGCGGGGCTCGTCCCCGCGCAGCACGGACCGGCTGATCGGAGCAAGGAGGACAGGAAAACGTCAGGCGGCCTGTAAGCCGGGTTCTGTACGGAGCCGAAGCTCCGCGGCGACCATTCATCTGGGACGGCGCTTGCGCGCCGCCTCGTGCGGCCTACCCGGATGCGGACGCGAAGGCGCGCCTGGCCGGCGAACCGGCCGCTGCATCCCTATTCGGCCTTGCTCCGGGCGGGGCTTGCCGTGCCCCCTTCCTTGCGGTCGGGGCGGTGGGCTCTTACCCCACCGTTTCATCCTTGCCGGGGCCCGCGAGCGAGCGATCCCGGCGGTCTCATTTCTGCGGCGCTGTCCCTGAACCGGTAAACCGGCCCGCCGGGATTTCCCCGGCGCCCTGCCTTCGTGGAGCCCGGACTTTCCTCTCCTGCGGCCTTTCGGCGCCTGCAGGAGCGGCCGCCCGGCCGCCTGACGCGTCTTCACTGCGCGCCGGGCGCGGAAAGGTCAAGCGTCGCGGGTCAGCCGGGCCACCGCCTCGATCAGGGTCGCGGTCTCTCCGTCAATGAGCCCGTCGACGACCGAAGCGCGAAAGCGGCGCTGGAAGGCGGCGACGACGGCGCGGGTGCGCGCGGTGTAATCGCCGTCGCCCGGCTCGGCGTAGCCGATGGCGCGAAGATGATCCTGAAGACGCAAGAGCGTTTCGCCCGAACCGCGTCCGGGCGCATGGCGCACCGTGCGATCACCGGCGACGCGCTCGGGCCACACCCCGATCCCCGCCCTAGCGAGCACGCGCCAGGGAAAGCGCTCGCCGGGGTCGAGCTTGCGCTCCGGGGCCAGATCGCTGTGCCCGATGACGCCGGACGCCTTGATCTCATGGCGCGCGAGGATCGCCTGGGACAGGGTGATGACCGCCTCGACCTGGGCGTCGGGAAAGGCCGGGAGGCCATAGCAATGGCCGCCATTGACGATCTCAATCCCGACCGAGGCGGAATTGACGTCGGCTTGCCCGCGCCAGGCGCCCGCGCCGGCGTGCCAGGCTCGCTTGTCCTCGGCCACGAGCCGGGTCACCGCGCCCTCCTCGTCGACCACGTAGTGACTGCTCACGCCCGCGTCGGGATCGCACAGGCGTTCGATGGCGGCCTCGGCGTCGTCCATGCCGGTATAATGCAGCACCAGGATCGACACCCGCGCGGCGCGCTCATTGAAATTCGGGGACGGGCGGTCGGTGATCTGCATTCAGCGCGGTCTTCCAAAAGCATCTGCGGGTGAAGCGGTCCGGGCGGGGCGCGCGGCCACGACGCCGACGCCGGCGAGCGCGAGAAGGCCGCCGAGAACAAGTTGCCAAGTGACCGGATCTCCCAGCAGCACCACGCCGCAAATGACCCCGATCAGCGGCGCCATCAAGGTCATCGGCGCGATCAGAGACGCATCATAGCGGCGCAAGAGATAGTAAAAGCTTCCGTGACCGAAAACGTTCACCGCGACGACGGTGAAGATCAAGGTCCAGAAGAACGGCCAGCCGCCGGCCATGGTGTCGGACAGTTGATCGCCTTCAAGCAGCAGCGAGGCGATGAGCAGCGGCGGCCAGCTGATCAACCCGATCCACGCCTGAAGCGACAAAGCCGGCACGTTCGCGCGCTTGACGAAGATCGCCCCGGCCGCCGCCGCCAGCGCCGCGCCCACCCCGGCGAACAGGCCGATGGTGAAGCTGAACTCGGCCGGCTTGAACACCACAAGTCCCGCCCCGGCGAAGGCGATGCCCATGCCCAGCCCCCGCACCCAGCGCACGCGCTCGGACAGGAACAGGATCGACAGGATGGTCGTAAACGGCACCGAGAGCTGGACGACGATGGCGATGGCGGACGGCGTGGCGTAGCGCAGCCCGATGAACAAGAGCGCGAACTGGACCGCGCCCATGGTGAGCGCCGCGCCGATCACCGGGCCCATCTGTTTCGGGATCGGCCGCAGGAAGGGCGCCAGGATCGCGTAAAGCAGGATGAAGCGCAGAAAGGCGAAGAAGAGCGGCGGCGCGCCTTCGAAGCCCGGCACGATTTCCGGCGTGCCCGAGAGCGACCATTTCGCCACGACGAAATT